>NZ_MYFP02000008.1:0-104542 GCF_004514465.2 Microbacterium sp. MEC084
CGTCTCGATACCCAGCGCCGACGCCTGCGACGGGGTGGACATGTCCACCTCCTGCCCATCGAACAGGATCGTCCCCGAATCGATCGCGAGGTTCCCCGACAGCGCCTTCACCAGCGTCGACTTCCCCGCACCGTTGTCACCGATCAGCGCCGTCACCTCCCCCGGGAACACCTCGAAGTCCACCTGATTGAGCGCCCGCACATGCCCGAACTGACGCGACAACCCCCGCGCCTGCAGAACCGGAACCGTTGCCGTCGTCGTCATGCGGAATCTCCTTCGGAAGGGACGGTGTGGTCGGGGACGACGCGCACGACGAGGTCGGCGCGGTCTCGTGCGGTCTCGACGACCCGCGCGTTGGGCTCGTCGACGTCGCGGACCCACGCGGTCGCCTCGTCGGCAGGATGCCCGTGGCCCAGGCGTCGGGCGACCAGGCGGCGTCGGCGCTCGTCGGCGTCGATGTCCAGGTACCAGACCTCGTCGAGGAGCGGGCGGACCCCGTCCCACCCGTGCGCGTCGTGAAGCAGGTAGTTGCCCTCGGTGATCACCAGGGGCACCTCGGCGCTGACCGCCACGGCGGAGCCGATCGACTCCTCGAGGGCGCGGTCGAAGACCGGGGCGTAGATCGTGCCGGCCGTCTGTGCCGACAGCCGGCTCAGCAGCGCGACATAGCCGTCGACGTCGAACGTGTCGGGCGCGCCCTTGCGGTCGCGACGCCCGAGGCGGAGGAGCTCGGCGTTGGCGAAGTGGAATCCGTCCATGCCGACGATGACGGCGCGATCCCCGAGAGCCGCGAGGAGCGCGGCCGTGACCGTCGACTTGCCGGCTCCCGGGGTCCCGGTCACGCCGAGGATGCGGCGCCGGCCGTCCTCGGCGAGGAGGCGTGCGCGCTCGGCGAGCTCCGCGAGCGTCGCCTCGGCGATCGGCGGCGGAGTGGGGCGGTTGCTGAACACTGCTTCGTGGTCTTCCTCGGGTCGATGCGGGAGCATCGCGGCTGCGTCGGTGGAGCGGTCGCCGGTGTGACCGGAGCGACTCCGAGCACGCTACGCTGTCCATGTCACCGGTGTCAACCCAGGCGTCCCGCGCCCGATGACACCGGAGACATGACCGCCGTTCTGTGGTTACATGTCCCACGGTGACGGCGCCTCGGCGGCGTCGGTCGCATGAATCATCCCGCAACAGAGAGCACGTCCATGAGCGAATTCCAGGGCCGCACCATCCTCGTCACCGGCGCCGGCGGCGGCATCGGCGGTGCCACCGTCCGGCACCTCGTCGCGGCCGGTGCGGACGTCCTGGCGGCGGGCCGCACGACCGAGAGCGTCGAGGCGATCGTGGCCGAGACCGGGGCCACGCCGGTCGCTTTCGACCTCGAGTCCGAGGACGAGATCCACGCGGCCATCGAGGGCCGCGACCTCTACGGCGTCGTGAACTGCGGCGGCTGGGGCGGCGAGATCGCCACCCCGATGGACACCGACATCGCCGTCTTCGACAAGGTCATCAGCATCAACGCCCGCGGCGCGCTCCTGGTCACGAAGTACGCCTCCCGCGAGATGGTGCGCGTCGGCAAGGGCGGCGCGATCGTCAACGTCTCGAGCCAGGCGAGCCTCGTCGGGCTTGCGGGCCACATCTCGTACGGCTCGTCGAAGGCCGCGCTCGACAACATCACGCGCGTCTCGGCTCTCGAGCTGGGCGGATACGGCATCCGGGTCAACAGCGTCAACCCGACGGTGGTCATGACGCCGATGTCGGCCTGGTACTGGGGCCGTCCCGACATCGAGGGGCCGTTCCTCGACGCGATGCCGCTGCACCGCTGGGCCACCGAGGACGACATCGCCGCGCCGATCGTCTTCCTCCTGAGCGACGGCGCCGGCATGATCTCGGGCGTCTCGCTGCCGATCGACGGCGGTTACACGAGTCGCTGAGTCGCGGCTCCTTACGACGCCGTCCGGGCGCGGCCGGGAAGGGCGGCGAGGCGCGCCGCGAAGCGGTCGAGGGTGACGGATGCTGCCGGCTCCGCCGGGCGGTTGAGGTGGCCGTGGTCGGTGCCCGGCTCGACGATCATCTCGACGGGCGCCCTGCCGTCCGCAGCGTGGCGGCGAACACCTCTGCCGAGACGCGGAGCTCGTCGACGTCTCCGTTGACGATGAACGTCGGCGGGAAGCCGGCGAGCGCGCCCGGCGTGGCGAGCCCCGGGATGGCGGCCACCGGCGCTCCGTCGACGTCGCCGCCGAGGTAGTTCTCGTACATGCCGCGCACGACGGTCGGTCCGAAGCGGTCGGCGTCCGGGTTCGCATCCAGTGCCGCGCGCAGCGCCGCGTCCGGCGCCGGCTGCACGGCGAGCAGCGTCGGGTAGGCCAGCAGCACGAGGGCCGGAATCGTGGCCGAGCCGCTCTCGAGCAGCCGCAACGTGGCGCCGGCGGCCAGGTTGCCGCCCGCGCTGGCGCCGCCGAGGGCGAGGCGCGCGTCGTCGATGCGGAGCCTGCTCGCGTTGTCGAGCGTCCAGAACCAGGCGGCGAGGATGTCGTCGGACGCGGCGGGGTAGTGGTGCCCGACGCGCGCCGGCGTCCCGGAGGACGCCTCGGCGACCGGCGCGAGGCGGTAGTCGACCGAGATGACGGTCGTGCCGCGCGTCGCGAGCGTGCGGGCGACGCCGTCCGCCTCGGGCATGTCGAGGTCGCCGAAGGCGAAGCCGCCGCCGTGCGCCCAGACCAGCCCGGTGCGGTTCGGCTCACAGGCGGGGTAGACGCGCACGAGGCCGTCCGCGGCGGAGTAGGGGTCGCTCATCGTCGTCCTTCCGAACGCGAGTGGTGCACCGGAGACGCCGGGATCGGCATCCGACGCCTCCGATGGGTCTGTTCTCCGGGGAGGCTTACGCGCCCCAGCCGGCCTGGACGCCGCCGACGCGGTCCTCGGCGATGGTGCTCTGTTAGCCGGAGGCCGCATAGGCCGCCATCGGGTCGGCGGCAAGGCCCCGCGACTGGCGCCACTCGGCGAGCGCGGGACGCACGTCGGTGTAGAACGCGTCCATGAAGACGGCGTTGGCGGCCAGCACGTCGTTCGCCTGCTGCGCGGCGGCCAGCGCCTCGCGGTCGACCAGCAGGGCGCGGGCGGTCATCTCCTGAACGTTGAGGACCGAGCGGATCTGGCCGGGGATCTTGTCCTCGATGTTGTGGCACTGGTCGAGCATGAACGCCACGTCGGGGTTGTTCAGCCCGCCGCCGCGGATCACCTCGAACAGGATGCGGAACAGCTGGAACGGGTCGGCGGCGCCCACGATCAGGTCGTCGTCGGCGTAGAAGCGCGAATTGAAGTCGAACGAGCCGAGCTTCCCGAGGCGCAGCAGCTGCATCACGATGAACTCGATGTTGGTGCCGGGCGCGTGGTGCCCGGTGTCGAGGCACACCATCGCGCGGTCGCCCAGCGCGGCCACCTGCGCGTAGGAGGTGCCCCAGTCCGGCACGTCGATGTGGTAGAACGCGGGCTCGAAGAACTTGTACTCGAGCACCAGGCGCTGCTCGCCCGAGAGGCGCTCGTAGATGGTCGCGAGCGACTCGTGCAGCCGGTCCTGGCGGCCGCGCAGGTCGGCCTGTCCCGGGTAGTTCGAGCCCTCGGCCAGCCAGATCTTGAGGTCGCGCGAGCCGGTGGCGTCCATCACGTCGATGCACTCGAGGTGGTGGTCGATGGCCTTCCGGCGCACCTTCGGGTCCTCGTGCGTGAGCGCGCCGAACTTGTAGTCGTCGTCCTGGAACGTGTTCGAGTTGATGGTGCCCAGGCTCACGCCGAGGTCTTCGGCGTGCCGGCGCAGGGCGCCGAAGTCGTCGACGAGGTCCCACGGGATGTGCAGCGCGACCGAGGGCGCGAGGCCCGTGAGGCGGTTCACCTGCGCGGCGTCGGCGATCTTCTCGAACGGATCGCGCGGCGTGCCGGGCGTCGCGAACACCTTGAAGCGGGTGCCCGAGTTGCCGAACGCCCACGAGGGCAGCTCGATCGCCTGCCTCTCGAGCGTGGCGAGGATGTCGGCGGAGAGGATGCTCACGGTGAGGCCTTTCTCACGAGGGGCGGCGACGCCCCGGTTCACTGGGTCGGTATCGATCCGGCGGATCGGTCGGGTCAGGAGGTGGCGCGCGCGGCGGCGAGCTGGGTCTCGAGGTGGAAGACCTCGGGGTGGGTCTGGGCGGCCTGGTCGGGGCGGCCGTCGAGTCCCACGAAGAAGGGCGCCATCGACGCCTCCCAGCGGGCGGCCACCTCGGACCGGGCGAGGTGCTCCCGCGCCGCGGCGTCGTCGTCGGTCGTGTAGGTGCCGACGAGCAGGCCGTCGCCGAGATGGAAGATCGAGTAGTCGCGACGCCCGGAGGCGGCGATCTCCTCGAGCATCTCGGGCCAGACCGGGCTGTGACGGGCGATGTACTCGTCGATCAGCTCGGGCTTGACGCGCAGTGTGAAGCACACGCGCTCACTCATCCTCGAGATCCCTCTGTGCGGCACCGTCATGGTGCGATGAATCGTTTCAGATGGCGACTGTACGGCATCATCCGCAATCGCGCCACCGGCCTCAGCGCATGCGCTCCGCGAGCCAGTCGAGCTGCGCCCGGCGCTGGAAGGCGCCGCCGCCCTCGTGGTCGTTGAACGGGTACACCTCGATCCGCCGGTCCTCGCCGCCCCACGCGTTGTAGGCGGCGAACACCGTGGACGGCGGGCAGATCACGTCCATCAGAGCGACCGAGAACAGCGCCGGCATGGTCGCGCGGCGCGCGAGATTGACCCCGTCGAAGTAGCTCAGCGTGCGATAGACGCGCTCGACGCGGCCGCGGTGACCGGCGAGGTACTCCCCGATCTCGCGGTACGGGCGGGCGTCGGTGATCGTCGTCGCGCGCGCGAAGTGGCACAGGAACGGCACGTCAGGCATGGCCCCGGCCACGCCCTCGGCCAGCGCCGCGGCCGCGATCGAGATGCCGCCGCCCTGACTGCCGCCGGTCACGAACAGCGGAAGGCCCGGCGCCAGCTCGCGCGCGGTGTCCACCGCGCGCACGGCGTCGGAGTAGACGCGGCGGTAATAGTACGTCTCCGGGTCCTCGATGCCCTGGGTCATCATGCCGGGCGCCGCGGACCCGGAGCCGTGCGGGTCGGCCGTGTCGCCGGAGCGCCAGTGACTCCATCCCTGACCACGGGTGTCGACGACGAGGTGGGCGCACTCGGCGAGCGGCCACGCCGCGACGTCATGCGCGAGGCCCCGGCCGCCGCTGTAGCCGATGAACTCCACGACCACGGCGCGGGGCCGCCGCCCGGCCGGCACATGCCACCAGGCCCGGATGGGGTCCCCCGCGTATCCGGCGAACGTCACGTCGCTCGTGTCCACCAGCGCGAGCCCGTTGTCGACCGGCTCGACCCTCGCCTCCCAGGCGGCGGCCCGCGTCTGCGCGAGCGTGTCGGCCCAGAACGCATCGAAATCGTCGGGGCACGCCACGTCGGGGGCGTACATGCGCAGGTCCTCGAGCGGGAGGTCGTACAGGGCCATCGATCGGTTCCTTCCATCGCGGCAGCGGTGCCGCATCCAGCATGACCCTAGCGCGGGTGAGACGTTTCACCCGGGGATGCCGCGTCGCGTCTCGCGCGGCCCGCGGCGCGCGGTAACGTCGAGCCGCAGGAGGAACCATGGGTGTCAGCATCCGCGACGTGGCGACGCGCGCCGGCGTCTCGGTCGGGACCGTCTCGAACGTGCTCAACCGACCGCAGTCGGTTCCCGACGCGACGGTCGAGCGCGTGCGCGCGGCGATCGACGCCCTCGGCTACGTGCGCAACGACGCCGCCCGGCAGCTGCGGGCCGGCCGGTCGCACACGGTCGGGCTGGTCGTGCTGGACGCCCGCAACCCGTTCTTCACGGATCTCGCGCGGGGCGCCGACGACCTGGCGGCCGAGCGCGGGCTCTCGGTGCTGATCGGCAACAGCGACGAGCGCCCGGAGCGCGAGCTGCGCCTGCTCGCCCACTTCGAAGAGCAGCGCGCGCACGGCGTGCTGCTCTCCCCCATCGGCAACGACCTGACCCGCCTGCGCGCGCTCCGGGGCCGCGGCATCCCCGTCGTGCTGGTCGACCGGGCGGCGCCCGGGAGCGGGTTCTCGTCGGTGGCCGTCGACGACGTCCGCGGCGGGGCGCTCGCGGCGCGGCACCTCATCGAGACCGGCCGGCGCCGCATCGCGTTCGTCGGCGGCCCGGGGACGCTGCGTCAGGTCGCCGACCGCGCCGAGGGGGCCCGCGCGGCGATCTCCCCCGCGCCGGGCGCGGCGCTCGAGACGGTCCCGGTGGGTTCGCTCACGGTGGCCGAGGGCCGCGCCGCGGGCGAGCGGATCGCCGCCCGCCCGCGCACCGAGCGGCCCGACGCGATCTTCGCGGCGAACGACCTGATCGCGCTCGGCGTGCTGCAGGCGCTCACGGCGGCGGGTGTCTCCGTGCCGGGCGAGATCGCGCTCATCGGGTACGACGACATCGACTTCGCGGCGGCCGCGGCCGTGCCGCTGTCCTCCATCCGGCAGCCCAGCCGCACGATGGGCGCCACGGCCCTGTCGATCCTGGTCGAGGAGGCGGCGGATCCGGCGCTCGCCCCGCGCGACGTGGTGTTCGAGCCGGAACTCGTCGTGCGGGCCTCGACCGCGGGCTGATCGCGCCCGCTCCGGCCCGCTCTGCGCTTCACTGGTAGCGTCCGCTCTCGAAAGGGGCTCCCTGCATGACCGACACCGCCGTCGACGACGTCGACCGGATCGCGCGCGCCGCGCGCGAGGCGTTCGCCCACACCTCCCGCGCCGACGCCCGCACGCGCGCCGCCTGGGTGCGCGCCGTGGCGGACGCGCTCGACGCCGACGCCGAGGCGCTCGTCGAGCTGGCCGCCCGGGAGACCGCTCTGCCGGCCGCACCGCGCCTGGCCGGCGAGGTGGCGCGGACCACCGCGCAGCTGCGGCTGTTCGCCCGGGTCGTCGAGGAGGGCTCGTACCTCGAGGCGGCGATCGACCATCCGGATCCGTCCACCACTCCCCCGACGCCCGACCTCCGGCGCGTGCTGCGGCCGATCGGGCCCGTGGCGGTGTTCGCGGCGTCGAACTTCCCGTTCGCTTTCTCGGTCGCGGGCGGCGACACCGCCTCCGCGCTCTCGATCGGCTGCCCTGTGGTCGTCAAGGCGCATCCGGGCCATCCCGAGACGTCGCGGCGGACCGCAGAGGTGGTCTCCGCGGCCCTCGCCGCCGCCGGCGCACCGGACGGCGTCTTCGCGCTGGTCGAGGGCTTCGAGGCCGGGCTGGCGCTCGTGGACCATCCCGCGATCCGCGCGGTCGGGTTCACCGGATCCGTGCGCGGCGGGCGCGCGCTCTTCGACCGCGCCGCGGCGCGACCCGATCCCATCCCGTTCTACGGCGAGCTCGGCTCGCTCAACCCGGTCGTGGTCACTCCGGGCGCCGACGCCGAACGCGGCGCCGCGCTGGCGGAGGGCCTGGCCGGTTCGTTCCAGCTCGGCGCTGGCCAGTTCTGCACCAAGCCGGGCGTGGTGCTCGTGCCGCACGGCTCGACCCTCGAGGCCGCTCTGCCCGGCCACCTCGCGCCCCAGCCGCGGCTGCTCACCCCCGCGATCGCCGAGGGCTTCGCGGCGAGTGCCGAGCGCGTCTCGAACCTGGACGGCGTCGAGGTCGTGGCGACCGGCGAGGCCGGCGACGGTCCGGCCCCGCTCGTGGCGGCGACCGATGCGCCGACCCTGCTGCGCCACGCCGACGAGCTGCTCGAGGAGGTGTTCGGCCCGTTCACGCTGCTGGTCCGCTGCGCCGACGAGGCCGAGCGCGACGCCGTGCTGGACGCCATGCCGGGCAGCCTCAGCGCGACCGTGCACCGCGAGCCCGGCGAGGACGTCGGCGCGCTCGTGGGCCGCCTCGAGGAGCTCGCCGGCCGCGTGCTGTTCACCGGCTGGCCGACGGGCGTCGCGGTGAGCTGGGCGCAGCAGCACGGCGGCCCGTGGCCGTCCAGCACGTCGCAGTTCACGTCGGTCGGCGCGACCGCCGTGCGCCGCTTCCAGCGCCCCGTGACCTACCAGGACGCCCCGGCCGAGCTCCTGCCCGCGGCCCTCCGCGACGACAACCCGCTCGGCATCCCCCGCCGCGTCGACGGCCGCCTCGTGCTGCCCTGACGGGCCGTCCTCAGGAGGAGGAAGCCGGCAGGCCGAGCGGGTCGGCGAGCAGCGGCTCCAGCGCCGCCTCCGCCGCGCCGATCAGCAGGCGGTCGGCGCCGAGCGCGGCCGCGCGGATCTCCAGGTCCTCGGCCGGGGCGGCGAGCATGTGCGCGCGGACCTGGTCGAGGAGCCCCTCCGGGTCGTGATCGTGCAGGATCGCGAGGAATCCGCCGAGCACGATCACCGAGGGGTTGAGCACGTTCGCCGCGTTCGCGAGGCTCGGGGCGAGGATGCGGCGCTGCCGCTCGACCTCGTCGGCCACGGCCGGGTCGGACGACGCGGCGAGCGCGCGCGCCAGCTCGTCGTCGTCTGCCGCACCCAGCCCGAGGGCGCCCAGCAGCCGCGCGCGGTTGACCTCGTCCTCGAGCACGCCGTCGTCCGTGCGGCGGTCGGCCGGGTCCAGGATGCTCGGACGGTTCTGGCCCCACTCCCCGGCGTAGCCGCGGGCGCCGCCGATCGCGGTGCCGTGCAGGATCAGCCCGCCGCCGATGCCCGAGGCGCCGCCGTTGAGGTACACGACGTCGGCGTGATCCCGCGCGGCGCCGAACAGCTTCTCCGCCCGCGCGCCGAGCGACGCGTCGTTGCCGACCGAGAACGCCAGCCCGGTGGCCGAGCGGAGCGGGCCCGCGACGTCCACGTCGCGCCATCCGAGGTGCGGCGCCAGGCGGACGGTGCCGTCGGCCGCGCGCACGAGACCGGGCACGGCCACGCCGCCGCCGACGATCCGGCAGCCGCGCAGCTCCGAGCCGCGCCAGCCGTCGACGACCCTCGCCACGGCCGCGGCCACGTCGTCCACGCGGACGTCGCCGGAGACCTCCTCGCGCACCCGCGCGCGGACCCGCCCGCCGAGGGTCACGGCGCCGACCTCCAGCGCGTCCACCTCGGGGTTCACGGCGATGGCCACGACGTCCTCGCTGGCGGCGACGATCGGCGAGGGACGCCCCACGCGCCGGGTCGGATCGGGATCGCGCTCCTCCACGAGGCCGGCGGCCACGAGCGTCGTGACCAGGTCGGAGACCGTGGAGCGGTTCAGCCCCGTCTCCGCGGTGATCACGGCGCGCGAGCGCGGCCCCTCATGGTGCACGAGGCGCAGCACCTCGCCGAGGTTGGTGCGCCGCACCCCCTCGACGCTCGTCGTCAGCGGTCGCATCCCTGCCCTCGCACGTGTCGGTCCGTCCCAGGCAATCTATCGGCCCCGGACGCCGGAGACCGGATGCGCGGCCGGGTGGGCGCCGCGCATCCGGCCTTCGGATCAGCCGAGGGTCACCTCGACGACGCGAGGATCGTCGATCCCGACGACGTGGACGTCGCCCGTCACCGTGACCCGCGCGCGCGGCGTCGCGTCGCCCGCGAGCTCGCGCGCGCCCCGGGCCCTGGCGTTCGAGATGACGCCGCCCGTGGAGTCCCTGACATCGGCCGCGCGGCTCGACGCCGCGGCGTGCGCCGCGACCCACACCTCGACGTCGCCCGGCTCGACCACGCGGGTCAGACTGCGGTCCGTGAACGCGAAGCGCTGCACCGGCACGTCGAACGCCACGCGGCGCGACTGGCCGGGCTCCAGCTCGACGCGCGCGTAGCCGAGCAGCTGCGCCACGGGGCGCGTGACGGTCGCCTCGACGTCGCGGCCGTAAAGCTGCACCACGTCGGCGGCCGCCACCGCGCCGGTGTTCGTCACGGTCACGGACGCTTTGAGCCGGCCGTCCGCGGGCACCGTCTCGTCGACCGCGAGGTCGTCGTACGCGAACGTCGTGTAGGACAGGCCGAAGCCGAACGGCCGGACGGGCGTCGGATCGGTCGAGGTGACGTCGGACGGACCACCCAGGATGGGGCTCAGGTACGAGTACGGCTGGGCGCCGGCCGAGCGCGGCAGGCTCACGGGAAGCCGGCCGGACGGCGAGACGGCGCCCGTGATGACATCCGCGATCGCGGTGCCGCCCTCCTCGCCCGGGAAGAAGGCCTGCAGCACGGCCGCGGGACGCGCGGCACCGGCGCCCTCCTCGTCGAGCGCCCACGCGATCGCGTACGGGCGGCCGGTGAGCAGCACCATGACGACCGGGGTCCCGGTCTCCGTGAGCCGCTCGACGAGCTCGCGCTGGACGCCGGGCAGGTCGAGCGACTCGACGTCGTTCCCCTCGCCCACCGTGCCGCGGCCGAACAGGCCTGCCTGGTCGCCCACGACCACGATCGCGACGTCGGCGCCATCCGCGGCCGCCACGGCCTCGTCGAAGCCCGAGCGGTCCTCGCCCTCGACCTCGCAGCCGCGCGCGTACACGAGCTCCGCGTCCGGCAGCGCGGCGGCGAGCGCCTCGCGCACGGTCGCGATGGCGAACCCGGTCTCGTACCCCGGGTGGTGCGCCAGCACGTGGTTCGCGAAGGAGTAGCAGCCCTGCAGCGCGTCGGCGCGGTCGGCGTTCGGGCCGATCACCGCGACGCGGCGGGCACCCGATGCCAGGGGCAGCGCGCCGTCGTTCGACAGCAGCACGATCGACTCGGCCGCCAGGCGCCGCGCGATCTCGCGGTGGCGGGGCGTGTCGAGATCGACGCTCGCGGGCGGCTCGTCCTCGAAGGCCTCGGGGTCGAGCAGGCCCAGCTCCTCCTTCTGCGCGAGCACGCGCAGCACCGCGCGGTCCACGTACGCCTCCTCGAGCGCGCCGGACCGGACCGCCTCGACGAGCGGCTCCAGGTAGGCGTCGCCCGAGGGCAGCTCGACGTCGATACCGGCCCGCAGCGCGAGCGCGGCCGCCGCGCCGCGGTCGGCCGCGATGGCGTGCATCACCTCGAGGAACGCCACGGAGAAGTAGTCCGCGACCACGACCCCGTCGAAGCCGAGTCGCTCGCGCAGCACGCCGGTGAGCAGCTCGGGGTCGGAGGCCACGGGCACGCCGTCGATCTCCGCGTAGCTGTTCATGACGGAGCGCACGCCGCCGTCGCGGATCGCCATCTCGAACGGGGGAAGGAACACGTCGGCCACCTCGCGGGGGCCGGCGTGCACGGGCGCGTGGTTGCGCCCCGCCCGCGAGTTCGAGTAGCCGAGGAAGTGCTTGAGCGTGGCGTGCACGCCCGCGCCCTGCAGGCCACGGACATACGCGGTGCCGATCGTCCCCACCACGTAGGGGTCCTCGGCGATGCACTCGTCCACGCGCCCCCAGCGGGGGTCGCGGATCACGTCGAGCACGGGCGCCAGACCCTGGTGGATGCCGAGCTCGCGCATCGAGGCGCCGATCGCCCGGCCCATCTCCTCGACGAGCTCCGGGTCGAAGGACGCGCCCCACGCGAGCGGGGTCGGGAACGTCGCGGCCTTCCACGCGGCCAGGCCCGTGAGGCACTCCTCGTGCACGAGCGCGGGGATGCCGAGACGGGTTTCGCGCTTCAGGCGGCGCTGCTCGCCCCACAGCCAGGCGGCGCGCTCGGCCGGCTCGACCGGTCGCGTGCCGTACACGCGGGTGTAGTGCCCGATCCCGTGCACGGTGATGTCGGAGAGCGCTCGGCCGTCGCCGGCGGTGCCCATCTCGTCCACCATCGGCGCCACGACCTCGCCGCCCTGGTCGATCCAGTAGCCGACGAGCTGCGCCGCCTTCTCCTCGAGCGACATGCGCGCGAGCAGGTCGGCGACGCGGTCGGACGCCACGGGGTAGGCGCGGACGTCCGCGGGCGCGGAGGTCTCCACGGCGGCGCGCTCGGTGGTCTGCACGTCGGTCATCCCTTCACCGCCCCGGTCAGGCCGCCGACGATGCGACGCTCGAACAGGCTGAAGAACAGCAGCGCCGGAAGCATCGACAGCGACGTGTACGCGAGCACGCGTGCGGTGTCGACCGAGTACTGCGACGAGAAGTTCTGCACGCCCAGGGGAAGAGTGAACAGATCGGCGTCGCTCAGGATGAACAGCGGCAGCATGTAGCCGTTCCACGAGCCGACGAACGCGAGGATGCCGGTCGTGATGACGCCCGGGAGGCTGAGCGGGATCACCATCCGCCAGAAGAAGCCGAGCCGGCTGGCGCCGTCGATCGATGCGGCCTCCTCGAGCTCCTTCGGGATCGCCCGCAGGAACGGCACCAGGATGATCACGGTCGTCGGGAGCGCGAACGCGATCTGCGGCAGGATGAGACCGCCCAGGTTGTTCACGAGCCCCAGGTTGCGGATCAGCAGGTACAGCGGCGTGATGGCCACCGTGATCGGGAACATCAGGCCCGCCGCGAACAGCGCGTACATCGCTCCCTTGGCGCGGAAGTCGTAGCGCGCGATCACGTAGCTCGCCATGATGCCGAGCACCACGGCGCCGACCGTCGTCCCGAGACCCACCACGGTCGAGTTGAGCATCGCGGTCCAGAACTCGCCGCTCGCCAGCACGTCCGTGTAGTTGCCGGTCTCCCACGGATCCGGCCAGCCCGACGGGTCGGCCGTGATCTGCGAGTTGGTGCGGAAGCCGCCGATGATGATGTACAGCACGGGGCCGATGCAGATGGAGATCAGGATGACCGCGATCAGGTACACCCAGGGGTTGCCCCAGTCGCGCCGGGGACGTCGCCGGCCCCGGCGGTCGAGCGGCTGGACCAGGACAGAGGTCGCGGTGCTCACCGGCGGCTCCTTCCACTGTCGCCCGTGAGGGCGCCGTCGGTGTCGCGCCGCAGCACGAACCGCTGGTAGACGAGGGCCACGACGAGCGAGATCAGGAAGATCACGACGGCGACCGCGTTGCCGAAGCCGTAGTTGCCCGCGAGGTGGCCGTTGAGGTACATGTACGTCGCCATGGTCGAGGTGCCGGCCGTCGCGGAGACGTACTGCCCCCAGATGATGTTGACGAGGTCGAACAGCTGCAGCGCGCCGATGATCGACAGGAAGGCCCAGATGCGGATGGTCGGGCCCAACAGCGGCAGCGTGATGCTCCACTGGATCTTCCAGAAGCCGGCCCCGTCGATCGCGGCTGCCTCGTAGAGCTCCTCGGGGATCGACTGCATTCCCGCCAGCATCAGGATCACCGCGAACCCGATGTACTTCCACGTCAGGATGAACATCAGCGTGCCCATCGCGACGGACGGGTCGGCGATCCAGGAGTTCTGCCACGCCTCGAGCCCGATCTTGGCGAGCAGCGAGTTGATGGCTCCGGTGTCCTGCAGCATGAGCGCCCAGCCCGTGCCGACGACGACCTCGGAGATCACGTACGGCACGAAGATGAGCACGCGGATGAGCGAGCGCCCGCGCATCTTCTGGTTCATCAGCAGCGCGAACAGGATGGCGAGCGGCCCCTGCAGCAGCAGGGAGAACACGACGACGATCGCGTTGTGCCAGAGGGCGTCGCGGAAGGTCGGGTCCTGCAGGATGAGCTCGTAGTTGCCGAACCCGACGAAGTCGTCGGGGAAGCCGAAGCCCTTCCAGCGGAAGAATCCGTACACCGCCGCCATGACGACGGGCAGGATCACGAAGAAGACGAAGACGACGATCGCGGGGCCTGCGAGGAGCGCGATCTCGCCGCGCATGCGCCAGTCGGCTCGTCGCGGCCGCCGCCCCGGGGCCGACGCGCGGGCGCCGGCCCCGGAGGGCGCACTCCCCACAGGTCGCGCCGCGAGCGGCGTGGCCTGGGTTCCGGTCATGATGTCAGCCTCGCGCCGCCGCCTGAGCCGCCGCGTCGACCATCGACTGCGCGTCTCCCTGACCGGCGAGCATCTCGACGACCGCGGTGTTCAGCGCGTTGCCGACGTTCTGGCCGAGCATCGTGTCGAGCCACACCACGACGTACGCGGCCTCGCTCGAGGCCTCCATGAGCGGCTGCAGGGCGGGGTCCTCGACCGCGTCCTGAGCGTCGGCGCTCGCCGGGATGGTCTGGTACGCCACGGCGTACGCCTCCTGCTGCTCCTCGGTCGCGAGGAAGTTCAGGAAGTCCTCGCACGCTGAGGGCGAGTCGGCCGCGCACGAGAAGCCGTCGACGCCGCCCATCATCGCGGTCGGGTCGCCCTCGCCGCCCTCGACGGCCGGGAACGGGAACCAGCTCAGGTCGGCCAGCGGCTGCTGGTCCGGGGTGAGCGAGGCGATCACGCCCACGTCCCACGCGCCCATGAGCTCCATGGCCGCCTGGTGGTTGGCGATCAGGCCGGCGGACGACGACGCGCCCTCCTGCGGGTCGGTCGTGAGGAAGCCCTCGTGGAACGGCTCGGTGGCCGCGAACTCCTCGAGGTTCTCCGCCGCCTCGAGCCAGCACGGCTCCGAGAAGTCCATCGTCACGGCGATGTTCTCGATCGTGTCCTGGCTGCAGGCGCGCAGCGCGAAGAAGTAGTACCAGTGCGCGGCGGGCCAGGCGGCCTTCGCTCCCAGCGCGATGGGCTGGATGCCGGCCCCCTTGAGCTTGTCGACCGCGTCGCTCAGCTCGTCGATCGAGGTCGGCGGCTCGTCGATGCCGGCCTGCGCGAACAGGTCCTGGCTGTAGAAGAAGCCGCCGGGCAGCACGGCCATCGGGACGGCGTACGTCTTGTCCTCGATCGTGAACGCGCTGAACGGCGCGTCGCCGAACGCCGCGCGCGCGTCGTCCGAGATCAGGTCGGTCAGGTCCTTGACGGCCCCCGCGTCGACGATGTCGGCGAGCTTGCCGCCGCCGCGCGCCATGAACACGTCGGGCATGTCGCCCGAGTTCACGGCGGTCTGCAGCTTGCCGTCCATGTCCTCGTTCTGGATCGCGGTGATCTTGAACGTGACGTCCGGGTTCTCCTCGGTGAACGCCGCCGCGGCGTCCTCCCAGAACTGCTTGCCGGGGCCCGTGGTCGAGTTGTGCCAGACCTCGAGCTCGACAGGTCCGCCGTCCTCACCGCTCTGTCCTCCGCCGCCGGCACAGCCGGTCAGGGCGAGGCCCGCGGTGACGGCGACGGCCGCCGCGGCCATCCATGTCCTGCGAACGTTCATGGGCATTGCTCCTCTTCGTTGAGTGGGACGCACCGCCCGGGTCGGATCGCCGAGGCCTCCGATGCGTCTCGGATGACTTTGTCACCGGGTCCAACAAATGTCAATCGTTATCGATATCGTTTTCCATATTGTGACTAGGCTGTCCCCATGACCGACACCCCTGTCGCGCGCGTCGGCGTCGGACGCGTGACGATCCGCGACGTGGCGCGTGCCGCCGGGGTCTCCGTCGCGACCGTCTCGAAGGTGATCAACGGGCGCGACGGCATCGCGGACGCGACCAGCGCGCGCGTGCTGGGCGTGGTCGCCGAGCTGGGCTACGAGAGCTCGCTGGTCGCCACCTCGATGCGGCGGCGCCGCACCAACGTGATCGGCGTGCTGGTGGCCGAGTTCGAGCCGTTCGCGCTCCAGCTGCTGCGCGGCGCCTCGTCGGCGCTTCAGGGCACGGACTACGACATCCTGGCCTACGCCGGAAGCGTGTCGGCCGGTGAGCACACCGGGTGGGAGCGCCGGTCGCTGTCCCGGCTCGGCGGGACGCTGATCGACGGCGCCATCATCGTCACGCCGACGGTCGCCCTGCCCGAGTCGTCCGTGCCCACGGTCGCGGTCGACCCCCACACCGGGCCCACCGGGCCGGCCACCGTCGACACCGACAACCTCGGCGGCGCCCGTGCCGCGACGGAGCACCTCATCTCGCTCGGCCACCGCCGGATCGGCCATATCCGCGGCCGCGGCGACCTGGAGTCCGCGCGGCTGCGCGAGCAGGGATACCGCGAGGCGCTCGCGGCCGCGGGCATCCCCTTCGACCCGCGCCTCGTGACCGTCGGCGCGTACCGCACGGCCGAGTCGACCCCCGCGGCGACCGCCCTGCTCGACCTCGCCGAGCCGCCGACCGCCGTGTTCGCGGCGAACGACCTCTCCGCCATCGAGGCCATCCGGGTCGCGACCGCGCGGGGACTGCGCATCCCGCAGGACCTCTCCGTCGTCGGCTTCGACGACATCCCGGAGGCCGTGGCCTCCTCCCCCGGCCTCACCACGATCCGCCAGTCGCTGCCCGAGATGGGCGCGGCCGCGGTGCGGCTCCTGCTCGACATGCTCGGAGGCTCGCAGCCCGAGCACATCCGGATGCCCGCGGAGCTCGTGCTGCGCGGCTCGACCGCACGCCCGAAGGAGTGACGTGACCCCCTCCCCCCGCACCGCCGCCGCAGACGTCGTCGTGACCTCGGCCGAGGGCACCCCGCTCGCCGACCGCGAGGTCGTCGTGGAGCAGACGCGCCACGCCTTCGGGTTCGGCAACATCGGCTTCGAGCTGGTGCCCCATGCGAACGGCGAGGCCGACCTGTCTCAGCTCGCCGAGGACTGGCTCGGCCTGTTCGACACCGCCACGCTGCCGATCTACTGGGGCGACTTCGAGCCCCAGCGTGGGCACCCCGACACGGCGCGGCTGCTCACCGCCGCGCGCTGGTTCGCCGACCGGGGCGTGCGCCTCAAGGGGCACCCCCTCGTGTGGCACACGGTCAAGGCGCGGTGGCTCGACCCGCTGCCGAGCGACGAGGTCGAGCGCCTGATCCGCGAGCGCGTCACACGCGAGGTCGGCGACTTCGCCGGGCTGATCGACACGTGGGACGCGATCAACGAGGTCGCCATCATGCCGGTGTTCGAGAACGAGCCCGACGGCGTCCCGAACGCGGTCTCGCGGCTCGCGCGCGAGCTCGGGCGCACCGGGATCGTCGGGCTCGCGCTCGACACGGCGCGCGCGGCGAACCCGGATGCGACGCTGCTGATCAACGACTTCGACCTCTCCGCGCGGTACGAGCGCGTGATCGAGGACGCCCTCGAGGCCGGCGTCCGGATCGACGCGATCGGCCTGCAGACCCACATGCACCAGGGCTACCGCGGCGAGGAGCAGCTGCTGGAGATCGCCGACCGCTTCGCGCGCTTCGGGCTGCCGCTGCACTTCACGGAGGTCAGCCTCGTCTCCGGCGACCTCATGCCGCCCGAGATCGAGGACCTGAACGACTACGTCGTGGACAGCTGGCCCTCGACCCCGGAGGGCGAGGCACGGCAGGCGGACCAGCTCGAGAGCCTGTATCGCACGCTCACCGGCCACCCGGCGGTCGAGGCGATCACGTACTGGGGCATCACGGACGCCGGAGCGTGGCTCGGCGCGCCGATCGGGCTGCTCCGCTCCGACGGCAGCCGGAAGCCGTCGTACGAGCGTCTGCGCGGGCTGATCCGCGACGAGTGGTGGCTGCCGCCCACGACGATGCGCACCGACGCGGACGGGCGCGTGCGCGTCACGGGCTGGAAGGGCGAGTACCGGATCACCGCGGGCGAGCAGGTCGTCGACGTCGAGCTCACCTGACCGCGAACCCGGCCGGCGCCCGCATCCGGCGCCGCGGATAGCCTGAGACGATGCCCGAACTCACCCTCCTCGCCTGGGCCGCGCTCGCGGCCGCCGCCGTGATCGTCGGGGTCTCGAAGGCGGCGCTGCCGGGAGCCAACACGCTCGCGATCGCGCTGTTCGCGACCGCGCTCCCGGCCAAGGAGTCCACCGGCGCCCTGCTGGTGCTGCTGATCGTCGGCGACGGCTTCGCCCTCTGGCTGCACCGCAGGCACGCGCGCCTGCGCGCGCTCCTGCCCCTGATCCCGGCGGTCCTGGCCGGGCTGCTGCTGGGCACCGCGTTCCTCGCGTTCGCGTCCGACGCGTGGACGCGCCGCGTCATCGGTGCGATCCTGCTGCTCGTCGTGGGCGTCACCCTGTGGCGGCGGCGGCGTGCGCGCGAGGAGACCGAGGCCCCCGGCGCGGGCCTGCTGGCCGCCGCGGCGTACGGCACCCTCGGCGGCTTCACGACCATGGTCGCGAACGCCGCGGGGCCCGTCATGTCGATGTACTTCCTGGCGGCGCGGTTCCCGATGCGGGAGTTCCTCGGCACGGCGGCGTGGTTCTTCGCGGGCATCAACCTGGCCAAGGTGCCGTTCTCGGTGGCGCTCGGCATCATCGACGTCCCGACCCTGCTGATGGATCTGGCACTGATCCCGGGTGTCGTCGCGGGTGCGCTGCTGGGGCGCTGGCTCCTGGACCGGCTGGATCAGCGCACCTTCGAGCGCATCGTGATCGCCCTGACCGTCCTGGGCGCGCTCTATCTGCTGGTCGCCTGATCCCGCGTTGCGCGGACGCGCGTCGGTTGATATGTTTGGCTCCGCAACAATTCACCGACGATGCTGAAAGCGGGCACTCCCATGGCGCTCACCCCCACCAAGGACGACAAGTTCTCGTTCGGTCTCTGGACCGTCGGGTACAACGGCACCGACCCGTTCGGAGGCCCGACCCGCGCGCCGCTCGACGTCGTGCACGTGGTCGAGAAGCTCACCGAGCTCGGCACCTACGGCCTCACGTTCCACGACGACGACCTGTTCGCCTTCGGCTCCACGGACGCCGAGCGCCAGACCCAGATCGACCGCCTGAAGCAGGCGCTCGCCGACACCGGCCTGATCGTGCCGATGGTCACCACCAACCTGTTCAGCGCCCCGGTCTTCAAGGACGGCGGGTTCACGTCGAACGACCGCGAGGTCCGCCGGTTCGCGCTGCGCAAGGTGCTGCGCAACATCGACCTCGCCGCCGAGCTGGGCGCCAAGACCTTCGTGATGTGGGGCGGCCGCGAGGGCGCCGAGTACGACTCGGCCAAGGACATCCGCGCCGCGCTCGAGCGCTACCGCGAGGCCGTCAACCTGCTGGGCGACTACGTCACCGACAAGGGCTACGACATCCGCTTCGCGATCGAGCCGAAGCCGAACGAGCCGCGCGGCGACATCCTGCTGCCGACGCTCGGCCACGCGATCGCCTTCATCGACTCGCTCGAGCGCCCCGAGCTCGTCGGCCTGAACCCCGAGGTCGGCCACGAGCAGATGGCCGGGCTGAACTTCGCGGCCGGCATCGCGCAGGCGCTGTACCACGGCAAGCTCTTCCACATCGACCTCAACGGTCAGCGCGGCATCAAGTACGACCAGGACCTGGTGTTCGGCCACGGCGACCTGCACAACGCGTTCGCGCTCGTCGACCTGCTCGAGAACGGCGGCCCCGGCGGCGTGCCCGCCTACGACGGCCCGCGTCACTTCGACTACAAGCCCAGCCGCACCGAGGACGAGACGGGCGTGTGGGACTCGGTCACGGCGAACATGCGCACCTACCTGCTGCTCAAGGAGCGCGCGGCCGCCTTCCGCGCGGACCCCGAGGTGCAGGAGGCGCTGAAGGCCGCCAAGGTGCTCGAGCTCGCCGAGCCCACGCTGGGCGAGGGCGAGTCGTACGACGACCTGCTAGCCGACCGCTCGGCGTTCGAGGACTTCGACGCGGACGCGTACCTCGGCGGCAAGGGCTTCGGCTTCGTGCGCCTGCAGCAGCTGGCGACCGAGCACCTGCTCGGCGCGCGCTGAGCCCAGCCCTCGGACGTTGACTGGTCCTGGGGGACGAGACCGGTGTCGGGAAGACCAGTCTCGTCGCCCGGAACCAGTCTCGTCACGGATACATCGGAAAGGACGGCGATGACCCTCGTCGCGGGAGTCGACAGCTCGACCCAGAGCTGCAAGGTCGTGGTCCGGGACCTCGGCACGGGCGCCGTCGTGCGGCAGGGGCGCGCGACGCACCCCGACGGCACGGAGATCGACCCGCAGCACTGGTGGGACGCGCTGCAGACCGCGCTCTCGGATGCCGGCGGGCTCGGCGATGTGGCGGCGATCTCGATCGGCGGCCAGCAGCACGGCATGGTCGCGCTCGACGCCGAGGGTCGCGTGATCCGGCCCGCGCTCCTGTGGAACGACACCCGCTCGGCCGACGCGGCCGCCGCCCTGCGGGACGAGGTCGGGGCGGACGCGTTCGCGCGCCGCACCGGAGTCGTGCCGGTCGCGTCGTTCACGGCCACGAAGCTGCGCTGGCTCGCCGACGCGGAGCCGGAGAACGCGGCCCGCGTGGCGGCCGTCGCGCTCCCCCACGACTGGCTGACGTGGCGCCTGCGGGGCTACGGCCCCGCGGACGAGTCGCCGCTCGGCCCCGTGCTCGATGAGCTCGTGACCGACCGCTCCGACGCGAGCGGCACCGCGTACTTCGACGGCGAGCGCGGCGCGTACGACCGCGAGCTGCTGTCGCTCGCGCTGCGCCGCGACGCCGCCGACGTCGTCCTGCCGCGCGTGCTCGGCCCGTCCGAGTCCGTCGCGGGCGGGGCGGGATCCCTCGCCGACGGACTCGTGATCGGCCCGGGCTGCGGAGACAACGCGGGGGCGGCCCTCGGCCTCGGGGCGGCCACGGGCGACGTCGCGGTGTCGATCGGGACCTCGGGGACGGTGTTCGCCGTGACCGACGCCCCGGTCCGGGACGCGAGCGGGACGGTCGCGGGCTTCGCCGACGCGTCCGGCGCCTTCCTGCCGCTGATCGCCACGCTCAACGCCGCGCGCGTGCTGGACGGCATCGCGAAGCTGCTCGGCGTGGACCACGACGAGCTGGGCCGACTGGCCCTGTCGGCGCAGCCGGGGGCCGGCGGCCTCGTGCTGCAGCCGTACTTCGAGGGCGAGCGCACGCCGAACCTGCCGGACGCGACCGCGACGCTGTTCGGGATGACGCTCGCCTCCACCACCCGCGAGAACCTCGCCCGCGCCGCGATCGAGGGAATGCTGTGCGGCCTGGCCGACGGGCTCGACGCGGTGCGCGCACACGGCGTCGGGGCCGACCGCATCCTGCTCGTCGGCGGCGCGGCCCAGAACCCGGCCGTCGCGGCGATCGCCGCGCAGGTGTTCGACGCACCGGTCGTGGTGCCCGAGCCCGGCGAGTACGTCGCGGCGGGGGCCGCCGTTCAGGCGGCGTGGGCGCTGACCGGCGAGCGCCCGTCGTGGCCGGTGTCCCTCTCGGCGGAGCCCGCTCCGGACACCCGCGCGGTGATCCGCGAGCAGTACGCCGCGCGCCGCTGACCGCCTCGGTCCTCCGCCCGCGGGGCCGCCGGACAGGTCAGACGGCGTCGGCGGTCTCGCGGATGCTCTCGCTCACCCGGTCGACGAAGCGCGCGTAGTCGTCGGGGCCGTCCTGCGCGACCACCGCCCGCAGCACGACCTCGTCGACCACGTCGGCGTAGCGCTCGACGCGGCCGGGAAGGCCGTCGGGCAGGATGACCGTGTCCATGGGCGCGAGCCCCAGCCGTGCGAAGTTGGCGGCGTACGACGGGATCGACTCGTAGCGCGCCGCCTCGTGCTCGAGACGCGGGACCGCGTCGTCCTCCACCGCGGTGCGGACGTAGAGCACGACGCGGCCGGCGCCGTCGCTCGCGCGGTGCTCGGACGCCTCCTCCGCGGCCGCGCAGGGCGTCAGCCAGTTGAGCAGGACCCCGTCCGCGCGATCGGCGGCGAGCCGGCGCATGCGGGGGCCGAGCGCGCCGACCACGATGTCGCCCACGCCGCCCTGCCGCAGCTCGTCCACCGCGTCGCGGACGAGGCCGAGCGCGCCGCTCCGCGCGGCGCCGGAGCCGATGCCGAGCACGAGCCGGTCGGCGGGGATGTCCAGCCTGGCGAGGTCCGCCAGCAGCTGGGGCGCCGGGCGCCGGTCGACCGCGATCACGCCGGTCGCGACCCGGAGGCGGGACGTGACCGCCGCGGCCGCCGCCGAGACCTCCAGCGCATCGGCACCCGGGGTGTCGTTCACCCAGAGGGCTCCGAAGCCGGCCTGCTCGATCGCCGGGGCGATGCGGCGGGCGACATCCGGCCCGACGGCGGCGGCGATGCCGATGGATACGCTACTCTTCCATGTCCCCGATCCTGCCCGGTGTCCGCGGGCGGGTCTAGCGTGGGGGCGTGACGAGGGATCTCTCGGGCGTCGACGCCCGACGCATGCGCCACGCCGCCCAGCTGCTCGGCGGCTCCGACCTCTCGCCCGCCGAGGTGGTGGCTCGCGGCGTCGCGCTGCAGGGCCAGGACCTGCCGGCCGTGCTGCGCGCGATCGCCATCCGCTCCCGGCCGGGCACGACGCTCGACGACGTGCGGGCGGCGTTCGACACGGGGCGGCTCGTGCGCTCGTGGCCGATGCGCGGCACGCTGTTCGCGACGACGCCGCGCCACCTGGCGGCGATCCTGCACCACACGGCGGACCGCGTGCAGCGCTCAGCGACCCGGCGCCGCGCCGAGCTGGGCCTCGACGACACCACGATCGACCGGGCGCGCGGCATCCTGCGCGACGCCCTGCAGGAGCGGCCGCGCACGCGCGCGGAGGCGGTCGCCCTGTGGGAGGCGGCGGGCATCCCCGCCGGCGGGGGACGCGGGTACCACCTGCTGTTCCATCTCGCGATCGACGGCCTGATGCACTGGGGGCCGTTCGCGGGCGCTCAGCAGCAGCTGGTCCTCCCTCCCGCGATCGAGACGCATCCGGACGACCTCGTCGGCGTCCTGCGGGGGTACATCCTGTCGCACGGGCCGGTGACACCGGACGACGCCGCCTGGTGGCTCAAGCTGCCCAAGACGCAGGTGCGCCGGGAGGCCGCGCGCATCGCGGATCTCGTCGAGGTGACGGTCGAGGGCGCCCCCGCCTGGGTGATCGGCGACCCTCCCGTGCCGGGGCCCTCGGGCGTGACGCTCACGGCGGGCTTCGACGAGTGGATCCTCGGCTACGCCGACCGCTCCCTGGTCGCGACGCCCGAGGTGCTGGCGGCGCTGGTGCCGGGCGGCAACGGCATCTTCCGCCCCACCGTCCTGGTCGACGGCGTGGCCGTCGGGACGTGGCGGCTGCCGCCCGCGCGGTCCGCCTCGGCGCCGCGCGTGCCCCTCCTGGATCTGGTCGCACCGGTCGACGCGGCCACCCGGCGCGCCATCGACGACGCGCTCGCGACCTGGCCTCACGGCTGAGCTCGGCGCCCCGCGGATCAGGGAAGCACGGACTCCCCGATGGGCCCGGGGTTGTACGCGACCTCCCAGCGATAGCCGTCGGGGTCGGCGATGTAGCCGGTGTACCCGCCCCAGGAGCGGCGGACGGGCTCGGAGACGAGGGTGGCCCCGGCCGCGCGCGCCTCGGCGATGACCGCGTCGACCTCCGACTCGCTCGCGACGTTGTGGGCGAGCGTGATGGGCGCGACGCCGTCGGCCTTCACGGGCCCGAGCTCGGCCTCCGCGTGCGCGCGGTCCCAGAGCGAGAGCATCAGCTTGTCGCCCACCCGGAGCATCAGCACCTCGCCCTCGACATGCAGTTCCTCGTGCCATCCCAGCCGGTCGACGTAGAAGGCCCGGCTGGCCTCGACGTCGTCGACCACGAGCGTGATGAAGCTGATGCGCTGTTCCATCTCCGCATGCTCCCACGCGGGCGGGACATCCGGTAGCGGCGGCCCCGCGAACGCGACGAGGCCCCGGAGCGCTCGGCTCCGGGGCCTCGCCGGCGGGTTCAGGCCGCCGCGGGCATGCGGGCGGCGGCGCCGACCGTCAGCGCGCCGTCCCTGACGTCCACCGTCACGCAGCCGCCGTCGGCCAGGTCACCCGAGACGAACAGGTCGGCGATGCGGTCGTCCACTTCGCGCTGGATCAGGCGGCGCAGCGGCCGGGCGCCGTACTCGGGCTCGTAGCCGCGCTCCGCGAGCCAGTCGACCGCGGCCGCCGAGATCTCGAGCGACACCTCGCGGCCCGCGAGGCGATCGCGCGTGTCACCAAGCATGAGGTCGACGATGCGACGCAGCTGGGGCCGGTCGAGCTTGCGGAACAGCACGATCTCATCGATCCGGTTCAGGAACTCCGGTCGCATCGACTCGCGCAGGCGGCCCATGACCCGGGCGCGCAGGTCCTCGTCGTCGAACTCGCGTCCGCCCGTCGTGAACCCGATGGCGCCCGCGCGCGAGGCGAGGAACTCCGAGCCGAGGTTCGACGTCATCACGACGACCGTGTTGCGGAAGTCGACCGTGCGGCCCTGACCGTCGGTGAGGCGGCCGTCGTCGAGCACCTGCAGCAGCAGGTTGAACACGTCGGGGTGCGCCTTCTCGATCTCGTCGAACAGCACGATCGAGTACGGGTTGCGGCGCACGCGCTCCGTCAGCTGCCCGGCCTCGTCGTAGCCGACGTAGCCGGGAGGGGCGCCCACAAGGCGGGCGACCGTGTGACGCTCGCCGAACTCGCTCATGTCGAACCGGATGATCGCGCCCTCGTCGTCGAACAGGCTCGCCGCGAGCGCCTTGGCCAGCTCGGTCTTGCCGACGCCGGTCGGCCCCAGGAACAGGAACGAGCCGACGGGGCGCCGCGCGTCGCCCATGCCGGTGCGGCTGCGGCGCACGGCCTTCGCGACCGCGGTCACCGCGTCGTCCTGCCCGATCACGCGCCGGTGCAGCTCGTCCTCGAGCGCGGCGAGGCGCTCGCGCTCGGTCTCCGTCAGGCGCGAGGCGGGGATGCCCGTGGCGCGGCTCACGACCGCGGCGATCTCGGCCTCGTCCACGACCGCCCGCGTGCCGCCCTGGCCTGACGCCTCGTCGATCCGGTGCTGGACCTCGGCGATCTCATCGCGCAGGCGCAGCGCCTCCTCGTAGCGCTCGGCGGCCACCGCGGCGTTCTTCTCGGCCTCGAGCGTGGTGAGCTTCTCCATGAGCGCGCTCACGTCGGTCGGGGCGCCCAGACGCAGCCGAAGGCGCGCACCGGCCTGGTCGATCAGGTCGATCGCCTTGTCCGGCAGCACGCGCTCCGTGAGGTAGCGGTCGCCGAGCTCGACGGCCGCGCGCAGAGCCTCGTCGGTGTAGCTCACGCGGTGGTGCTCCTCGTACGCCGGGCGCAGGCCGCGCAGGATCTCGATCGCGTCCTCGATCGAGGGCTCCCCCACGCGCACCGGCTGGAAACGGCGCTCGAGCGCGGCGTCCTTCTCGATCGTGCGGTACTCCTTCAGCGTCGTCGCGCCGACGAGGTGCAGCTCGCCGCGCGCGAGGCGGGGCTTCAGGATGTTGCCCGCGTCCATGGCGCCCTCGCCGCCGCCCCCGGCGCCGACGACCGTGTGGATCTCATCGACGAACAGGATGATCTCGTCGCGCTGCTCGGCGACCTCCTCCATCGTCTTGGTCAGGCGCTCCTCGAAGTCGCCGCGGTAGCGCGTGCCGGCGAGCATGGCGGGGAGGTCGAGCGCGATCACGCGCTTGCCCCGCAGCTGCACGGGCACTTCGCCCGCGACGATCGCGCGCGCCAGGCCCTCCACGATCGCGGTCTTGCCGACGCCGGCCTCGCCGACGAGCACGGGGTTGTTCTTGGTGCGGCGCGACAGGATCTCGATCGTCTGCTCGATCTCGGATGCGCGGCCGATCACGGGGTCGAGGAGCCCGTCCCGGGCGCGCGCCGTGAGGTCGGTGCCGTAGGTGTCGAGCATGCCGCCCGGCTGCCGCGGCTCCGGGGTCTCCGTGCGGGTCTCGGTCTCGCCGGCCGCGATCGCCTCGCGCATCCCCTGCGTGAGGGCCTCCGCGGTGATCCCGGCCGCGGTCAGGATCTGGCCGGCCGGGGTGTCCTGCGCCAGCACGAGCGCGAAGAAGACGTGCTCGGGGTCGATGTACGTCGATCCCGACGCCCGGGCCACCTGGAACGCGTGGAACAGCGCGCGCTGCACGGCGGGCGTCACGACGGCGGCTTCGGCGTCGGCCGCCTCGCTGGCGGCCGGCAGTCGCATCTCCGCCGCAGAGGCCACCGCCGAGGGGTCGGCGCCGATGCGCGTGACGGCCGACGCGACCGTGGGGTCCTCGATCAGCACGCGCAGCACGTGGAGCGCGTCGAGCTCGTGCTGTCCGCGCTCGAGGGCGTAGCGCCCGGCGCGCTGCAGCAGCTCTTGCGTGCGCGCGCTGAGGTAGCGGGCCAGGTCGAGCGACCGCGCGGCACGGGCGCGCTCGCCCTGCAGGTAGCGGGCGAGGAACTCGTCGAAGGCGCTCGGGCCGCCCAGAGGGAACGTGTTGTCGGGCATCGCGGATCTCCTCGATGGACGTGAAGTTGCGTGATGTCGTATCAAGCCTAAGAACTTGAGCCGACTGATATCAACTTCAACCACGGTCACCCCGGGTTATTCCCGGCGCCGCTCTGCCGGCTTGGCCTAGCCTGGGCTCGTGCGCGAGTTCTGGCGGGGTGTGAAGACGCTCGTCGACGGCTTCCGATGGTGGCGCCGCAGACCCGGCGTCATGGCGGCGGGCCTCGTCCCGGCAGCGATCGTCGGGGCGCTGCTGACCGGCGCGCTCGTCGCCCTGGGATTCGCGCTTGCCGGCTTCGTCGAGCTGATCACGCCGTTCGCCGACGGCTGGGGCGAGGCGTGGGCCGGGCTCTTCCGCACGGTGATCGGGATCGCGCTGTTCGGCGGCGCGGTCGTGCTCTCGATCGCGACGTTCACCGCGCTCACCCTCGTGGTGGGCGAGTCGTTCTACGACCGGATCTGGCGCTCGGTCGAGCGGGAGATCGGCGGCGCGGTGCCCGAGACGCCATACGGCTTCCTCGCCTCGGTCGCCGACGGCCTGGGGCTGTTCGGGAAGGGCGTGCTCGCCGCACTGGGCGCGGGCGCTGTGGCCCTCGTGCCGGTCGTCGGCGGCCCCGCGGGCGCCGTCGTGGGCGCACTGCTCAACGGCCGCGTGCTGGCCGACGAACTCGCCTCTCACGGGCTCACCGCGCGGGGCCTCGACGCCTCGGCCCGCGCGCGCCTGCTGCGCGCGCACCGCGCCCGCGTGTTGGGCTTCGGGGTCGCGGTGCACGTGTGCTTCCTCGTGCCGCTCGCCGCCATCGTGGTGATGCCCGCAGCCGTCGCCGGCGCCGCGCTCCTCGCGCGCCACGTCGTCGGCGAGGCGACCACGCTCCCCTCACCGCGCCGCGCCTGATCGACACCACCTTCAGAAGGGCGGCGGGTCTGAGCCGAAGTCGGGGCGGGCGATCTCCGCTGATGCCTCGAATCGGACCACCGGGGTGGGTTTGTGCTTGACGGCCCTGCCGGTGGGGCTGATGACCTCCATCACCCCGCCCGGGCCGTGTCTGAAGTCCCAGTTCGAGTTGTGTTTCAGGACGTGGTGGGCGCGGCACAGGTTGGCGAGGTTGCGGACGTCCGTCGGACCGCCGTGGGAGTACGGGATGGTGTGGTCGTCCTCGCACCGGATCGCGGGTTGCCGGCAGCCGGGGAAGCGGCAGTGCTCGTCCCGGGCGATGAGGAAGCGGCGCTGCGCTTTCGTGGGCGTGTAGGTGTCGACCGTTCTCAGGCACCCGGTGTCGGGATCCTGGAACAAACGGATCCACGTCGCGGCCTCCCCGGCCAGGCGGCGCGCGGCCTCCGCGGGGATGGGGCCGTACCCGGCGAGGAACGCCGACTCGTCGCCGACGCCGGTCAGTGACTGCCACGGGACCGTGACCTGCACCGTCGCCTTGATCTTCGTCAGGGCATCCCCGCCCTGCTGGTCGATCAAATCCGCCGTGGGGAGCCCGGCGAGGGCGATCTCGGCGAACACGTCCGCCCGGATCTGATCCAGGGTGCGGTCGTCGGTCCCGTCCTTGGTGCGGTGGATCGTGCGCGCCATCTGAGTCGCCCGGTCGTGCATCGCGTACACCATCACCGCCGGACCGATGTAGGTCAACTCGCCCATCCCGTCCGGAAGCGGAGCCACGCGGACGGAGCGGTCGGCCATGGCCTCCTCGTGCCGCTCCTCCAGCGGCAGCGGCTCGATGTCATCGGCGAGCTTCCGTGCGACCGACCCGAGCTGCCCGGCGGTGAGCTTCACCGCGCGGGGCAGGATGATCCGCTCGAACTCGGCGCGAGCGTCCTCGTCGTCCAGCCGTGACCCGGCGTCGACGATCGCGCGGACATGGCCCTCGCTGATCCGGCCCTCCTCGAACAGGGCGAACGTGGCCGGGAACCCGTCGACGAGGTCGACCGCCCACTCCATCCGGGCCCGGATCGTGCGGTCTGACATCCGCCCGGCGACCGCGAACTCGGCGGCCATGGACCTCAGCGGGTGCTCGAACTCCGAACCCGTCCCACCCCGGCGGGTCTGGGCTTCGGCGATCGCGCGGCCCTCGGCGAGGATCCGCGCCTGCCGGGCATGGGCCTGGGCGATGATGACCTGCTGCTCCAGGTAATCGTCGACGAGCTCCGACGTGCGGGCGCGTTCGGCCGGGGTGGGAGCCCACCGGGTCGAAGTCGCCTGTGTCGTCATGGCCCGATTCTCCTCCGGGCCACCGACATTCACCGGGCCGGAAAGCGCAGATCAGCGATTCAAACCGAATCTGTGGAGAAGTCCTCGGGGCGGTGCCCTGTGGACGAGCGGTGGGCCGGTCGGCAGGGAGGGTTCGGACACGTTTCGACTCCGCTCGCTGGCGCTCGCACCGCTCAACGACCACAGGGTGGGTTCGCGCTGGCGCGCCTCCGCTCAACGACCGGAGGCCACGGGCCGAGCGGGTCAGCGACCGGAGGGGTCCGGGGACTCGCGGTGGGCGGATCGTGCGGCGGCCAGGAGCAGCCCGATTCCGAGCAGCGCGGGGGCGGCGAGCAGGAGGGCCGTGCCCACCTGCGGGTACGGTCCCGTGACGGCGCCGACCGCGACGGCCAGGATGAGCAGCTGCGTCACGATGCCCCCCGATCGGCCCCATGAGCGCGCCGCCCAGACGGCGCCGGCGAACGCGGCCACCGCCACGGCGCCGATCACGGTGAGGACGATCAGCGCGATCGCGCTCGACGCCGCCATGGTGTCGTCGCCCAGCAGGGCGACCACCTGCCAGCCCGCGAGCGCCAGGAGACCCACGGTCTCGATCGCGAGAAGGGTGCCCGCCGCACGGGCGATGGGGAACCTCATGCGGCCGCTCCTGTCGTCATCCGGTCGGGTTCGCACACCTCGGAGGGACCCATTTCGCCGAAAACCCTTGATTTCGGATTCCAACTGTATGACGATTGTTAACGGCTTGTTTCCCACGGCGTGGTGGGTCGCGAGATCAGACTCGCGACATGGCCAGCGTATCCGAACCCGGGGTGCGCTTTCCCGATTCCCCCGAGCGTGCCCGTTGCTCGGAAACCCACCACCCCTGCGAGGAGCTCCCACCATGGATTGGCGCGACAAGGCTGCCTGTCTCACCGTCGACCCCGAACTGTTCTTCCCGGTCGGCAACACCGGCCCGGCGGTCGACCAGATCGAGAAGGCGAAGTCGGTCTGCGCCCGCTGCACGGTCACCGAGGTGTGCCTGCAGTACGCCCTCGAGACCGGTCAGGACTCGGGCGTCTGGGGCGGCCTGAGCGAGGACGAGCGCCGCGCCCTCAAGCGCCGCGCCGCGCGAGCACGCCGCGCCGGCTGATCTGCATCACAGCGCACCACACAGCACACACAGCAGCGAGAGGCGCCCCGCCGGATCCGGAGGGGCGCCTCTCGCTTGTCCGCGTCAGCGCTTGATCCAGCGCAGCGGGATGTCGATGACGACCTCGGTCCCCGAGGCCGCCGGCTCGCCGTCCGCCGCCGCGTCGCCATCGGCGGACGCGCCGCCGAGCGTGTGCCACTCGATGGATCCGCTCAGCTCGCCCTGGATGAGCGTGCGCACGATCTGCGTGCCGAGACCGCGCCCGACCGTGCCCTCGGGGAGGCCGCTGCCGGTGTCGCGGACGCGCACGAGGAGCTTCTCGTCGTCGCGCTCGGCGATGATCTCGACCTTGCCCTCCTGGCCCTTCAGGCCGTGCTCGACCGCGTTGGTCACGAGCTCGGTGAGCGCCAGGGCCAGCGGGGTCGCGTACTCGCTGGGCAGCACGCCGAACTTGCCGACCGAATGAGTGTGGGCGAGAGTGTTGGGCGCCGCCGCGACCTCGGCGACGAGCCGCAGCACGCGGTCGAACACCTGGTCGAAGTCCACGTTCTGGGACAGGCCCTCCGACAGCGTGTCGTGGACGACCGCGATCGCCGCCACGCGCTGCATGGCCTGGGTGAGCGACTCCCGCGCCTCCTCGGACTTCGTGCGGCGCGCCTGGATCCGAAGCAGCGACGCCACGGTCTGCAGGTTGTTCTTGACGCGGTGGTGGATCTCGCGGATCGTCGCGTCCTTGGTGAGGAGCTCCTGCTCCTGGTGGCGGAGCTCCGTGACGTCGCGGCACAGCACGATGGCGCCGGTGCGGTGGCCGCGGTCGCGCAGCGGGATCGCCCGCAGCGACACCGTGACCCCGCGGGCCTCGATGTCCGTGCGCCACGGCGCGCGCCCGGTCACGACGACCGGCAGCGACTCGTCCGTGTCGCGCGAGGCGGGCAGGATGCGGCTGGTCACCTCGGCGAGCGACTCGCCCTCGAGCTCGTCCGCGAATCCGACGCGGTTGAAGGCCGACAGCGCGTTCGGACTCGCGAACGTCACGACGCCGTCCACGTCGAGCCGGATGAGGCCGTCGGCCGCGCGCGGCGCACCGCGGCGCGGGCCGGTCGGGGCCGACAGGTCCGGGAAGTCGCCGTTCGAGATCATCCGGAAGATGTCGTCGGCGCACTCGTTGAAGGTGATCTGCTGCCGCGAGGGGGCGCGCACGTCACCGAGGTTGGTGTGCCGCGTGAGCACGCCGAGCACGCTCGACGACCCCTCGGCCTTGCGCACGATCGGCACCGCGCGCACGCGCGTCGGCGTCTCCTCGAACCACTCGGGCGACGACGAGTCGATGATGTCGGACGCGTGGAACGCCTCGCGCACCTGCGCCTGCCACTGCGGGCGGATGCGCTCCCCCACGATGTCGCGGTAGAAGAGCGTCGCCGAGCCGCCGGGGCGGGTGTGGGCCACCGCGACGAACGAGTCGTCGCTCGTGGGAACCCACATCACGATGTCGGCGAACGACAGGTCCGCGAGCAGCTGTCCGTCGCCGGCCACGCGATGCAGCCACTCGACATCCGCCTCGGTCGCGATGCCCTGGGCGAAGACGAGATCACTGAGGGTCGACACGCATACAGCCTATTGGTCGCCGCCCGGCCCGGCCGACGCGCGGGCCCGCGAGGCGCCGCGCCGCAGCACCCCGCCGCGCGTGCGGGAGGTGACAGGCTCGAGGCGCCGTGCGGCGGGCTGCATTCCGGCCGCCAGGCGCCGGACCGCCTGCGCCAGCGCCGAGCGCGGGCTCACCTCCGACGCCGGTCGCGCCGCGAGCAGCGCGGCATCCGCGGCGCGACGGTCGTCGGGCACGAAGGCGACGTCGGCGATCCCCGAGAACCGTTCGAGCGCGCGCCGCACCTGCCCCCGTGGATCGAGACCGAGCGGGCCCGGGCGCAGCCGGTTCACCACCACGCGAACGGGCGTCTGCCCGACGATCTGCCGCAGCTCGGAATGCCCGCGCACGAAGCGGGACAGCCCGACGGGGTCGGCCGCCGCCACCGCCACGATCTCGTCCGCCGCCCGCAGCGTCGCGAGAGTCGCCGCGTTCCGCCTGGGGCCGTCCAGGTCGCTCACGATCTCCTCGTCCGCCTCCAGGGACGCGCCCACGTCGACCACGACGACGTCCGCCCATTCGCGGATCACGGCCAGCGCCGCCGCGACGCGCGGCGCCGACAGCTCGGGCCAGCGGGAGACCCGGTTGATGCCCGTCAGCACATCCACGCGCCCGTCGGGGTCGCCCAGCGGCACGCTCACGCGCAGCAGCTCACCCGCGTCGAGCAGGCCGTGCTCCGCCTGCCGGCAGGCCGCCGCGAACCCCGGGCTCTCGTCTGCGAGGCCGAGCACGACGGCGACGGACGGCGCGCGGCCGTCCGCGTCGACGAGCGCGACGTGCCGGCCCGCCCGGGCCATCGCGCAGGCGAGCTCGATCGCGATCGTGGTCCGGCCAGGCGCGCCCTCGGGACCCCACACCGCGATGATCCGGCCGCCCCTGGGCTCCCGGTCGCCGGATTCCACCCCGGGGGACGGAAGTCCCGCCTCCCCCGCCGCCGCGGCGATCCGCCATCCCGGCGCGTCCGGCGGAAGCGGCTCCGCCAGACCGAACGCCCTCGCCGCCCGCAGGTCGCCCGGCCTCTCGGCGAGGAGCACGATGCGCACGCCGAGCCGATCGCACGCCGACACGAGGGCGGCGGTCAGCTCGCCGCGATCGGCCGAGAGCACGAGCGCGTCCACGCCCTGCAGGAGGTCGGACGGTCCGGAGCGCCGGCTCCCGGCGGCCGCCAGAGCGCCGGGCTCGAGCACGGCGGGCACGATCACGCCCTCGTCGCGGAGCTCCTCCGCGATGCGCTCGCCGTCATCGGCCGCGACGAGCGCGATCACCCCGCCGGCTCCTCGTTCGCGCTCTCGCCCTCCGGCACGTCCTCGCCCGCAGCCGGCTCGTCCGCGCCGTCCGCAGGAGCGTCGGCCGCCGCGCCGCCCGCGGTCGGCACGGCCGAGAGCACGGACCCGGCCGCGACCGCCGCGAGCACGTCAGCGACCCGCGACCGCTCGATCACGAGCTCGAGCGATGCCCCGCCCGAGGCCATCACGCCGTCGTCCCGTGTGATCCTGGCCACCACGGCGTCGCCGACCAGAATGCGCGGCTCGGCGAATTCGCCGGGGTCGGCCGGGTCGACCGGGGGCGTCTCCCACAGCTCGACCAGCGCGCCGCGGTCCAGGCCCGCCGGCACGTCGACCGAGCTCTGCACCACGACCGAGGTGCGGTCGCTGAGCTCCGACTCCCCGACACCCGCCGCGGGGACGAGCTCGCCCACCTCGATCGTGCGCAGCGCCACCAGCCCCTCCCCGAGCGCGTCGGGAGCGAGATATGCGTCGCGCGCCTGCCCGAGGGCGACGTCGACCACCGTGACGTCGGCCGCTGTGACGGGCTGGCCCGGCACGAGCGTGTCGGCCGCGGCCAGCACCGAGACGGTCTGGCGGGAGGCCGCCACCACGAACCACACGCCGGCGATCGACGCCGCCACCAGGAGGACCCCGATCAGGAAGCGCGCGTCCGCCCAGAAGGCGCGACGGCCGGGCCTCGCGGGGGCGGCGTGCCGTCCGCTGCCGGGGTGGCCGATGCTGCTGCTCATGGGGTCATCGTGGCAAATCCGCGTCACGGTCCCCGAGACTTGTCCACAGGCCCCGATTCGCCCTCACACCCGGATGCCCGGGCACCCATAATGGGGGCATGGTCGAGGATGTCGCACGCCGTCACGTGCCGCCCGCGCAGGTCGCGGAGCTGCTCGGAATCGACGTCGACGAGGTGATCGCCCTGGTCGAGGAGGGGCGCCTGCGCGGCACCCGCCTCGGCACCCCCGCGCGCTGGCGGATCGAGCACGACAGCGTCGCGGAGTACCTCGACGCCCAGGTGGAGGAGGCGCGGCGCATGGCTCTGTGGCGCCAGTCGAACGCCGCGAGCTTCCCCGAGCTCTGGGGCACGCGGGGCTGAGCCCGCGCAGAGACCCGGGCCCCCGCCGCGGCGTCAGACCACCGGCACGCCCGCCGACGCATCGATCCGCACCCAGGACACCGCGCCGAGCGGAATCATCCGGTACCCGCGCACGTCCGCGGCCCGCCGCGGTGCGCCCGCGTCGTGCAGGGCCAGGTCGATGTGGTCCGATCCGACCCGGTCGATCGTCCCGGTCAGCGTGCGCTCGGGCCCGGTGCCGACCGCCACGCCGATCCTGCGCCGGGCCAGGTCGCGGAGCGCGAGGCCGAACGTGACCCGTTCCGCGAGCCGGTCGCCGCGCTCGGCCGGGCGCGCGCAGCGCAGCAGGTCGCCGTGGCTCGCCTGGACCGCGCGGATCGCGGCGAGCGGCACGAGCAGCAGGCGGCGGCCTCCGTCGGCCTCGGGAGCGGCGAGCCAGTCGGCTCCGACCGCTGTGATGCGCGCCTCCAGCGACTCCCCTCCCGCGAGCTCCAGCGTGACGGCGTCCTCGCCGTCGTGAGCGAGGCCCGCGAGTCGCGTGCGCAGGTCGACCCGCGCCAGGCGCAGCCGCTCGGCTTCGGACTCGAGGGCCGCCCGCTCGGCCTCCCACTCGGCCGCCAGCTGGTCCTCGAGGTCGTCGAAGAATCGCTCCCATCGCACGAGCGTGAGCGTAGGCCAGCGGGCGCGCCGGCACCCACGGCTGTCCACAGCCCGGCGCCCGCAGACCTCTCCACGGACATACCTGCCGCCTCGGTGCCCCGTGCGACGCGGTGCTGGACTGGCGACTCGCCACGCACCGAGAAGAGGGGGTCTCGATGTCCCAGCCACTGCCGTCCGTGCCGCCCGGGCCAGCCGGGCGTCGCCCCACCGACCGGCCCCTGCGCAGCCTCGCCGACGTCGAGGAGCACTTCGCCCCGCAGCGCACGCCGAGCCAGAGCCTCCCCGACCCCGAGCCCCTGCTCACCGCGCTGACGCGGGGCGTGCTCGAGGTGCTGGCCGGGGTGCGCGAGCCGGAGCAGATGGCGCGGTGGCTCACGGACGAGCCGTACCGGTCGCTCGTCACGCGCGCCGGGATGGCCGTCCGGGCGCGCAGTGCGCGCCGCACGCCCGTGAGACGCCCCGTCTACGCCATCCGCTCGATCCACCACTCGTCGCCCGCGGACGGCGTGGTCGAGGGCGTGGTGATCGTCGAGACGCCCCAGCGCACCCGCGCGGTCGCCATGCGCCTCGAGGGCATCGACCGCCGCTGGCGCGCGACGAGCCTCTCGATCCTGTAAGCCCGTTCAGGCCGCGGGGCCTACTGCTTGTACGAGCTCAGGAAGTTGCCCAACCGCTCGATCGCCTCGCCCAGCACGCGCGCCTCGGGCAGCGTGACGATGCGCAGGTGATCGGGCGTCGGCCAGTTGAAGCCCGTGCCCTGGACGAGCAGGATGTGCTCGGCCACCAGGAGGTCGTAGACGAGCTTGGCGTCGTCCCGGATGTCGTGCACCTCGGGGTCGAGGCGCGGGAACGCGTAGAGCGCCCCCTCGGGCTTCACGCACGTCACGCCCGGGATCTCGCTGAGCTTCTGCCACGCCACGTCGCGCTGCTCGTGCAGACGACCGCTCGGCGCGATCAGGGCCTCGATCGACTGCACCCCGGTCAGCGCCGCGAGCACCGCGTGCTGCGCGGGCACGTTCGGGCACAGGCGGGTCGACGCAAGCAGCGTGATGCCCTCGATGAAGCCCTTGGCGTGACCCTGCGGGCCCGTAATCACCATCCAGCCCGAGCGGTAGCCCGCGACCCGATAGGTCTTGGACAGGCCGTTGAAGGTCAGGCACAGCAGGTCGGGGGCGACCGTGGCCGTGGGGATGTGCTCCACCCCGTCGTACAGGATCCGGTCGTAGATCTCGTCGCTGAGCAGCAGGAGCGAGTGCTCGCGGGCGATATCCGCGATGCCCTCGAGCACCTCGCGCGAGTACACGGCGCCGGTCGGGTTGTTGGGGTTGATGATCACGATCGCCTTGGTGCGCTCGGTGATCTTCGAGCGGATGTCGTCGAGATCCGGCTGCCAGCCGTTCTGCTCGTCGCACAGGTAGTGCACGGGCGTGCCGCCGGACAGGCTCGTCATGGCGGTCCACAGCGGGTAGTCGGGCGCCGGGATGAGCACCTCGTCGCCCGAGTCGAGCAGCGCCTGCATGGTCATCGTGATGAGCTCGGACACGCCGTTGCCCAGGTACACGTTCTCGGGGTCCACGCGCGGGAAGCCCGGGGTGTCCTCGTACCGGCTGACGATCGCGCGCCGGGCCGCGAGGATGCCGCGGCTCTCGCTGTAGCCGTGCGCCGTGGGCACCGCCGCGATCATGTCGCGCACGATCTGGTACGGCGCCTCGAAGCCGAACACGGCGGGGTTGCCGGTGTTGAGCTTCAGGACCGTGTGGCCTGCCGCCTCGAGCCGAGCCGCCTCGTCCAGGGCCGCGCCCCGGATCTCGTAGAGGACGTTCTTCAGCTTCGAGGACTGGTCCAGCGGGCGCAGCCGGCCCTTGCCGGGGGCGCTGGACGGGACAGGGATGGTCATCACCCCAGGATACGGCCGGGCCGACCGGTCCACGCGCCGAGGTGTGGACCGGTCGGCCCGGCCGGAGAGATTCGCCGAGGGGCTACTTCCCCTTCTTCTGCGCGCGGCGCTGCTCTCGGTTCAGCGGCGCCTCGTCGGCCTGCGCGGCATCCGCCGCGTGCCCGAACGCGCTCGCGCCGGGACCGGCCTGGGGCGCCGTCGCCTGCGTCGCCTGCGCGGCCCGGCGCACCCGGTCCGTGGCGGCCTTCTGCACCTGGCCGCGGTCGTTGCGCACCTCGACCTCGCCCGCGTCGTTCGGAGCCGAGTACTCCAGCTGCGTGTCGGCGGGGTGCTCCGACAGGCCCTTGGCCTCGACCTCGGCCTGCTCGCCCTCGCCCACGCGACGCACCTGCACCTCGAGGTTGAAGAGGTAGCCGACGGCCTCCTCCTTGATCTGGCCCATCATGGCCTGGAACATCGAGTAGCCCTCGCGCTGGTACTCGATGAGCGGATCGCGCTGCGCCATCGCGCGCAGGCCGATGCCGTCCTTGAGGTAGTCCATCTCGTACAGGTGGTCGCGCCAGCGGCGGTCGAGCACCTGCAGCACGACGCGGCGCTCGAGCTCGCGCATCGCGGACGCGCCGAGCTGCTCCTCGCGCTTGGCATAGGCGATCCGGGCGTCGCTCAGCAGCTCGCGCTTGAGCGCGTCCGCCGTGATGCCGCCCTTGCGGCCGCCGGCCTCGGCCACGACCTCGTCGATCGTCACGCCGACCGGGTACAGGGTCTTCAGCTCGCTCCACAGGGCGTCGAAGTCCCAGCTCTCGTTGTGCCCGCCCGACGTGTGCTCGTCGATGACGGCGGTGATCGCGTCCTCGATGAAGTGCTGCACGCGGTCGGCGATGTCGTCGCCGTGCAGGATGTGCCGGCGATCCGAGTAGATCGCCTCGCGCTGACGGTTGAGCACGTCGTCGTACTTGAGGACGTTCTTGCGCGCCTCGGCGTTGCGCGACTCGATCGCGGCCTGTGCGCTCTTGATGAGGTTGGAGACCAGGCGCGACTCGATCGCGACGTCGTCCGGCAGGTCCGTGCGCGCCAGCAGCGCGTCGGCGGCGCCGGACTGGAAGCGGCGCATCAGGTCGTCCTCGAGCGACAGGTAGAAGCGGCTCTCGCCCGGGTCGCCCTGACGGCCGGCGCGACCGCGCAGCTGGTTGTCGATGCGGCGCGACTCGTGGCGCTCGGTGCCGAGCACATACAGGCCGCCGACCTCGACGACCTTCTCGGCCTCGGCCGACACCTCGGCGCGGACGCGGTCGAACACGACGTTCCACTCGGCGTCGTACTCCTCCGGGTCGGTGCCGGCCGGGTCGAGGCCCTTGGCCTTCATCTCCTGCACCGCGAGGAACTCGGCGTTGCCGCCGAGCATGATGTCGGTGCCTCGGCCGGCCATGTTGGTCGCGACCGTGACGGCGCCGAGCTTGCCCGCGCGGGCGACGATCTCGGCCTCGCGCGCGTGGTTCTTCGCGTTCAGGACCTCGTGACGGATGCCCTTCTTGGCCAGCAGGCGCGAGAGGTGCTCGCTCTTCTCGACGCTCACGGTGCCGACCAGCACGGGCTGGCCCTTCTCGTGGCGCTCGGCGATGTCCTCCACGACCTGCGCGAACTTGCCCGCCTCGTTGCGGTAGACGAGGTCGCGCTGGTCCACGCGGATCATGGGCTTGTTCGTCGGGATCGGGATCACGCCGAGCTTGTAGGTCGACATGAACTCGCCGGCCTCGGTCTCGGCCGTGCCGGTCATGCCCGAGAGCTTCTCGTACAGGCGGAAGTAGTTCTGCAGCGTGACCGTGGCGAGCGTCTGGTTCTCGGCCTTGACCGGCACGCCCTCCTTGGCCTCGATCGCCTGGTGGATGCCCTCGTTGTAGCGGCGGCCGACCAGGATGCGCCCGGTGTGCTCGTCGACGATCATGACCTCGTCGTTCATGACGACGTAGTCCTGGTCGCGCTTGAACAGCGCGAGCGCCTTGATCGAGTTGTTCAGGAACGAGATGAGCGGGGTGTTCGCCGACTCGTACAGGTTGTCGATGCCGAGGTAGTCCTCGACCTTCTCGATGCCCGCTTCGAGCACGCCGACCGTGCGCTTCTTGATGTCGACTTCGTAGTCGACGCCCTCCTCGAGCGTGCGGGCGATCTTCGCGAACTCCACGAACCAGCGGTTCGCCTCGCCCGACGAGGGCCCCGAGATGATGAGGGGCGTGCGCGCCTCGTCGATCAGGATCGAGTCGACCTCGTCGACGATCGCGAAGAAGTGGCCGCGCTGGACGAGGTCCTCCTTGCGCCACGCCATGTTGTCGCGCAGGTAGTCGAACCCGAACTCGTTGTTGGTGCCGTACGTGATGTCGGCGTTGTACTGCTCGCGGCGCACGGCCGGGGTCTGGCCCGACACGATCACGCCCGTGGTCATGCCGAGCGCGCGGTACACGCGGCCCATCAGCTCGGCCTGATACGAGGCGAGGAAGTCGTTGACCGTGATGACGTGCACGCCCTTGCCCGCGATCGCGTTCAGGTAGGCGGGCAGGGTCGCGACGAGGGTCTTGCCCTCACCGGTCTTCATCTCGGCGATGTTGCCGAGGTGCAGCGCCGCGCCGCCCATGATCTGAACGTCGTACGGGCGCATGCCGAGCGTGCGCTTGGCGGCCTCGCGCACCGCCGCGAACGCCTCCGGCATCAGCTGGTCGAGGGTCTCGCCCGCCTCGAAGCGGGCGCGCAGCTCGGCGGTCTCGCCGCGCAGCTCCTCGTCGGTCAGCTGCGTGTAGTCCTCCTCGAGGGCGCCGACGGCGGCGACCACCTGCTGGAGGCGCCGGCGGACGCGTCCCTCTCCGGCGCGGAGCAGCTTCTCGAAGGGGTTGGCCACGTGACATCTCCTCGTTCGTGCGGCATCGCGCTCCAGGATGGGCGGCGCCGGGTCCCCGCCGACCGGCGGCGGGCATACGGACCCATGTTATCCGTCCGTGACCTATGCGTCGTCTGGGCGCGCGCCCCCGGTTTCGGCCCCGGTGATATGCCGGAAGCGCAGGGGCTCTACAATCACTCCACCGGCTTCTCCACGCCGGTCGCACCGCTGCCGCTCTCGAGCGCTCCCGGCGCTTCGCCGGCCCTCATCCGAGCGGCCGCCGGCCCCACGGGGCCGACGACTCGATCATTCCTGAACAGAGGTGACCGATGACGCCGCTCAGTCCTCCCCCGGCTGCCGCCGCCCCGTCCGCGGACGCATCCGCCCCCCGCCCCCTGACGACGGACACGCGGCTCTTCGCCGGCGTGCCCCATCTCATCGAGGACGCGACGCCCGCCGAGGCCGAGGCGCGCGACCTCCTGGCGCTCGCAGAGCTGCTGGAGTCGGCCGGCCTCGAGCCCTGGCTGCTGCGGCGCTCGAGCGGACGCCCGGCGCTCGCCCTGCCCGCGGAGGCGCGCGAGGCCGCCCTCGCCGCGCTGGACGCGGCCGCCGAGACCGCCCCGTGGACCGCAGCCCGGCGCGAGAAGAGCACCGCCCGCCCGCTCACCGCCGGGGCGGCGCGCGCGTTCGGCGGCGGGGACGTCGCCATCCTCTTCCGGCCGCGCACCACCGCGTCGGGCACCCTGCGCTACGGCGCGGAGCGCGGCATCCGGCTCGAGTTCTGGCGGCGCGAGGGCCGCCTGCTGCAGGCCCCGCGGCCGAACGCGCTGACCCGCCGCACGGTCGCGATCGACGACCTCGGCCTCGAGACCGTGCGCCGCTTCGGACGCGACTGGCGCACGATCGAGGACATGTGGGATCCGCTCCCCAACGAGTTCACGGGCGAGGTCGACATCGTCTTCTCGTGGGTGGACGGCTCGTCCAACGAGTTCCAGCGCGAGCGCGCGAAGCGCATGAACGCGTACGTCGTCGGCGACGGCGACGATCACGCCGCGCGCTACCGGCAGGTCGACGAGCTGCGATACGCCCTGCGCAGCGTTCACATGTTCGCCCCGTGGATCCGCACCATCTGGATCGCGACCGACAGCCCCGCGCCGTGGTGGCTGCGCGACGACCCGCGCGTGCGGATCGTCCGGAGCGAGGAGTTCTTCGCCGACCCCTCGGTGCTCCCCACCCACAACTCGCACGCGGTCGAGGCGCAGCTGCACCGCATCCCGGGCATCGCCGAGCACTTCCTCTACTCGAACGACGACATGTTCTTCGGCCGCCCCGTGCGACCCGAGCTGTTCTTCACGGCCGCGGGGATCACGCAGTTCGTCGAGGCCGACATCCGCATCGGCGTGGGCGGAACCGACCCCTCGCGCAGCGGTCACGACAACGCCGCGCGCGTGAACCGCGAGGTGCTGCGCCGCCGCTTCGGCCGCGTCATCACGCGCGACCTGCAGCACTGCGCGACGCCCCACCGGCGCAGCGTGATGTTCGAGCTGGAGCGGGAGTTCCCCGAGGAGTTCGCCCGCACGGCGGCCGCCCGGTTCCGCAGCGCGACCGACGTGTCGGTCACGAACTCGCTTTACCACTACTACGCGCTGATGACGGGCCGGGCCCTGCCGACCACGGCGCCGCGGACCGAGTACATCCAGACCACGCTGCAGGAGTCGCTGCACCGGATGGAGCGACTGCTCGCGCGCCGCGACGCCGACATGTTCTGCCTCAACGACGGCAGCGTGCCGGAGCTGCCGGAGGAGCTGCGGGAGCGCGCGGTGCGCGACATGCTCGAGGCGTACTTCCCGGTCGCCGCGCCGTGGGAGCGGATCTCTCCCGACGAGGACTGATCAGCCGACGACGGGGATGGGCGACGTCGGCGGCGCGATGCCGTCGACGCGCGCCCGGGCCGCGGAATCCGGGATCACGACGCCCGCGTCGGCCAGACGGCGGCGCGTCTCGTCGGCCGTCGTGACCTCGGCCGGCGGGGCGGCCGTGAGCGGCACGACCGAGTGCACCACGGTCTCGTCGTACACGTGCACGAGGTTGTACGACTGGGCGGCGTCGCGCGGGCGCATGCCCCCGTCGGCGATGCCCGGGTCCTGCGTGTAGCAGGTGGCGGATGCGACCGACACGGGGATGCCCGCGAAGGTCGCCGAGGTCGAGAAGTGAACGTGTCCGGCCAGGATGGAGCGCACGTCGCTGCCGCGCAGCACGTCGGCCAGGCGCTGCTGGTCCCGCAGCTCCACGAGCGTCGCGAGGTCGAGGACGCACGGCACGGGCGGGTGGTGCATCGCCAGGATCGTGCCGTGCGGCGCGGGCACCGCGAGCTCGAGCGCCAGCCAGTCGAGCTGCGCGTCGGTGATCTCGCCGTGGTGCTGCCCCGGGACCGACGTGTCGAGCACGATGACGCGCAGCCCATCGAGGTCGTGAACGGCGTCGACCGGGGCGTCGCCCGGCTCGCCCAGCAGCTCGCGGCGGAACACGTCGCGGGAGTCGTGGTTGCCCATCACCCAGATCACGCGCGCGCCCAGGCGCTCGGCGGCCGGCTGGACGATCTCGCGCAGCCGTGCGTATGCGTCGGGCTCGCCGAGGTCGGCGAGGTCCCCCGTGAAGACCAGCGCATCCGGCCGGCCTCCGGCCGCGACCAGGTCGGTCAGCATGCGCTCCACATGGGCGGCCGCGTCGATCCCGAAGACCCCTCCCTGGGCCCTCAGGTGCGTGTCGCTCAGGTGGACGAGCAGGTGACTCGGGCGTGCGTACTCTGCGATCCGGACGTCGGGCGTGTCGGACATGGCCGCGATGCTACTCCGCCCGCGGCGGCCCGCCGTCAACACACGCTGAACGCGAGGTGAAGCGCCGGTGCCCGGACCGTTCCGCGCTCCGTCAGGCGGGAGGGCAGGCGAGGAACATCGACGACGCGGCGTTCACCCGGATCGTCGCGATCCCACCATGCGGCGAGTGCTGTGATGCCGGCCTTCGTGCCCACGCTCGTCAGCGGTGAGGAGTCGTCCGCATAGGAGTCCCACGCGGTGATCTCGCGCACCTGGTCGATGGCGGGGTCGCGCCACACGTAGATCCCGCTCATGTCCGACGGGGTCAGCGCCGGAAGACACGCGTTCGGCGCCGTGTTCCATCCGAGCTCCTGTGCGATCCGCACCGCCTCGCTCCAGGCCATCCCGACCGCGAACGGCCCGAAGCCGTCCTCGTCGATGGTCCAGCCGGTCCACTCGCCCTCCGCCGCGCCTGCGCCGGCTTCGCGGGCGGTGCACATGCCCACCACGTCGTCGGAGGCGGAGATCGGCGTCGGGGTGCGGTCCGCCGGGATGACGCGGAGGTACTGGACGGTCTCGACCTCGGCACCCCAGTAGGAGGCGTCCGTGCCCGCGACCTCGACGATCAGCTGCCCGGGGTCGCCCGCAACGACGAACAGCGTCGAGAGCCCGCCGTCGATCCGAGATGCGGACGGGTAGGCGGACTGCACGTCGGCCAGCGATGCGCCGACGCGGATGCCCTCTGGCGTGCGGATGGCCGACGACACGACGTCGATCCGCTGCACGGCGCCGTCGGTCGCGATCGCGAAGGCGGGCCCGCCGCCGCCGTAGTCGCCGTCCGCCGCGTGGTACGCATCGTTCGTGCGCCAGTACGGGTGGGCGCACCCCTCGGTCGTCTCGGTGACCATCTCGAGCCCCGGGCCCGAGACCGGCTGCCCGAGCGCGAGCGGACCGAGCCCCGCCGGCGAGATGACCAGGTCCTCCAGCGCGGGCGCGCCGGCCTGCGGCTCCTCCGACGCCGCGGGCGCCTCCTCAACCGGCGTGGCGCTGATCGTGGTGCGAACGGTCCAGTCGTCGCCGCCCGGGATCTGGTCGGCGAACGCGCCGGGGTCGCCGCCGAAGGAGCGCTCCTCGACCATGCCCACGAACCCGGTCGCGTCGTCCACTGTCATCACGGTGCGCTGCGCGGCGTCCGGCCCGAGCTGCTCGGACACGACGAGGCGCGCGATGTCCCCGTCGGCGTCGCGCTCGACCTCCGCGGCGGGGACCAGCGCGACGGCCTCGATCATGGCGGCCGCGAGGTCGTCGGGCATCTGGTTCAGCGCCAGGGCCTCGGTCATCACGCCCAGCCAGGAGCGCTCGAACGTGTCGGCACGGCTCTCGTACCACTCGAGCAGCGCCGCGGGCTCGCGCGGCAGCTCGTCCCACACGCCGTGACCGCCGTCGACCAGCGCGAGCGGGATGTAGGCGCCGTCGGCGCCCTGCGCGGCATCGCCCGTCGCGATGTCCGGCCAGGCCGCGCGGTGCTCGACGCCCGGCGCCTCGAGGTCGCGCTCGCGGCACTGCTGGAGCGCCGGCGCGGGATCGATCTGCTCGCCGAACACGTCCACCAGGCGGCAGTCGTCGCCGTACCGCCACACCCATTCGGCGTCGCCGCGCGGGTCGCTCGGGACGTACAGGGACACGGTGGCCTCCGTCACGACGGCCGCCTCGGCATCCGCCCACGACATGGCCATGGCGCCCGTGTCGACGTCCCACGGCGTCGTGTACTCGACCACGCGATCCAGCCGGAAGTACGGCGCGTCCCCGAGCGCGGGCGGCGGCGTCGGATCCGGCTTGGTCGTCTGCACCGGGCCGGTCGACCGCTCGTCGGGGGCGAGCTCGCGGAACAGGGCCACGCCGCCCACGGCCGCGGCGCCCACGGCGACCACGGCCGCTGCGGCGAGCGCGATCTCGGCGACGCGACGGCCGCGGGTGCGGCGGGGCTCGAGGTCGGTGACGGGCGCGATGCCCTCGGTGCGGCGCGCGTCGCGGTCGGGCCGCGACAGCGGAAGGTGCGCGGGGGCGTCGGCGATCTCCGCCAGCAGGCGGTCGCGGGCGGGGGCGAGGTCCTCCCGGGTGGGTGGCGGGACGTCGCGCCCGAGATCACGCACGAACGTGAGCGCGTCCATCGTTCTCCTCCTGGTCCTGGTCGCCGGCGATCGGGTCCTCCATGCGGAGCTTCCGGCGGATCCTGTTCAGCCGCGACCACACGGTGCCGACGGGCACGCCCAGGGCGGTCGCGATCTGCTCGGTCGTGAGGTCGCCCCACGCGGCGAGCAGCAGCGTGTCGCGGTCGTCGTCCGACAGCCGGCGGATGCGGGGCACGAGCGCGCGCAGCCGCGATGACGCGTCCGCGCGCTCGGCGGCGGCCTCGATGTCGCTCACGGCCGTCTCGACCGCGACGCGCGCCGACGCCTGCAGCACGCGCCAGCGCCGCGCCTCGGCGGCCCGCGACCTGTGGGCGAGGCGGGTGGCGATGCCGAGCAGCCACGGCAGGGCGGACTCGTGCGAGAAGTCGAAGTCGGCCCGACGGCGGAACGCGACGAGGAACGTCTCGCTCACCACGTCGTCGCCGGCGTCCGCCCCGACGAGCCGGCGCGCGTAATGCCCGACCGCCACGGCGTGCCGGTCGAACAGCGCGGCGAACTCCTGCGGTCGCGCGAGCGACAGCCGGATGATCTCGGCATCGGTGGTCACGTGAGGTATTGCCCGTCCATGCGAATCCCCTTCACGCTCGCGATGATCCTCCGTCCCGGGCGTGTCGGGCGGCCGGGCGACGCGCCGCGATCGCATCGTTGCGCGCCGTGCTTTCCCGGTATGCATATTCTCGGACGGGGCCCGACGGCCCGGAAGGAGCTTCGGATGAGCGTGCGACAGAGCCTGCTGGCGATCCTGGATCAGGGCGCCTGCTACGGCTACCAGCTGCGCGCCGAGTTCGAGCGCCGCACCGGCTCGACCTCCCCGCTCAACGTCGGCCAGATCTACAACACGCTCGAGCGCCTCGAGCGCGACGGGCTGGTCGCGCGAGGCGAGGCGGACGAGCACGGGCACGTGTACTGGCGGATCACGGACACCGGGCGCATCGAGGCGCGCGACTGGCTGGACTCCCCCGTGCTGCGGGCGCCCGGCGCGCGCGACGAGCTGGCGATCAAGCTCGCGCTCGCGGCCACGCTGCCGGGCGTCGACGTCGGCGTGCTGATCCGGCGCCAGCGGCAGGCGACGCTCGCCCACCTGCAGCGCCTGCGCGAGCCCCGGCCGGCCCCGCGGCCCGGCCCCGAGGAGCTCGCGGGCTCGCTCGTGGTGGACCACCTCGCGTTCCAGGCGGAGGCCGAGCTGCGCTGGCTCGATCACGTCGAGGAGCGCCTGGCCGCGCACCCCGACCACGCGATCGGCCTCGAGCTCGCGACCGAGCGCCCCAAGCGCGGTCGCCCCGCGAAGGCGCCGCTCGCGGTCGCCTGAGCCGGGGACCCCTCCCCGGGTGCGGTTCTCGTGCGATCGCGCGCCCGGATGCCAGGATGAGCGCAGGGGTGTCGCCCGAGCGCGACCGATCGAGGGGGAGAACATGAGCGAGCCGACTTCGCCGCACGAGCCGACGTCCGCGCCACGGCACGCGGACGCCGCACCGACCGCACCGGCCCCGGTTCCGGCGGAACGGCGGCCCGACGCCGCATCCGCGCCGCCCGCGCCCGAGAAGCCGCGGAAGCGGATCAATTGGAAGCGGGTCGGCATCCTCACGGCTGTCGCGCTCGTGACGCTCGGCATCCTGTTCGTGATCGTCTACAACTTCGCGCCGGTGTAGTGGGCGCGCATCATCGGCGACTTCGCGCAGGAGGACTTCGGCCGTTCGATGCTGGTCGGGCTCATCGTGGGCTTCTGCTTCACGCTGGTGCCGCTGATGATGCTCCTGCTGCTGATGTACCGCTCCCCCGTGTGGGTCAAGGTCGTGATCGTGGTCGTGGCGGTGTTCCTGGCGGCGCCGAACCTGCTGACGCTCTGGATCGAGCTGGGAGCGTCGGGGGCGACGCACGCGGCCGACCGCATCCTCGACACCGAGGCCTTCTCGTTCGGCGGGGCGAGCATCTGGGGCGCCGTGATCGGCGGCATCGCCTTCCTGTTCTGGGCGTGGCTGTTCGTGTCGCGCCGCTTCACGAAGCGCCGGCTCGCGACGCTCAAGTCCGAGGCCGCCGAGAGCAGCCGCGCCGTCTGAACCGGCGGCCCGCCCGCGCCCGACGCGCCGACCGTAGGATCGGACCATGGCGGGTTTCTGGGGCAGGCGCAGGCGCGAGGACGAAGCGGCACGGCAGGCGCAGGACGACGACCTGGCGCGGCGCGCGCGGGCGGCGCTGGTCGCGGCCGACGAGCGCATCCGCACGACCTCCGACGAGGTCGAGTTCGCCCTCGCCGAGCTCGGCGAGACGGCCACCAAGCCCCTGCGGGAAGGGCTCGAGGCGGTGCGCACGCACATGGCCGAGGCGTTCCACCTGCACCAGCTGAACCACGACGAGATCCCCGACACGGCCGAGGAGCTGCGCACCCGCAACGCGCGCATCGTGCAGCTGTGCGAGTGGGCCGAGGACGTGCTCGACGAGCGCACGGAGGCGCTGCGCGAGAAGATCGCTCTCGTGCGCCAGGCGCCCAAGATCATCGACGGGATCCGATCGGACGTCGAGCGCCTGCGCGCCCGCCTGCCGCAGGCGCGCGAGACCGTGGACAGGCTCGCCGGCCGGTACAGCCAGGCCGCCCTGCACCGCGTCGCGGCGAATCCCGCCGAGGCCGAGCAGCTGCTGGACTTCGCGCTGCACAGCGCCGACATCTCGGTGCGGCGTCGCGAGGCCCGCCGGCCCGAGGAGGCGAACGTGGCCCTCGAGACGGCCACGGAGGCCGTGCGCCGTGCCGGGACCATCCTGGACGCCGTCGAGGACTTCGAGATCGAGGCGCTGCGGGCGCAGTCCACGCTCGCCGACGTGATCGCGGACTCCCGCGAGGACATCGTCGCCGCCCGCCCGTTCACGCAGAGCGGCGCGCCGCACGCTTCCGAGGTGTCCGCGGCGGTCGCCCGCCTCGAGGCCGCGCTCGCGGCTCTGCCCGGCCCCGGCACACCGAGCGACCCGTTCGAGGATCTGGCGACGCTGCGCGAGGCCAACGCCGCGCTGGACGCCGCTGTCGACAAGGCGCGTGAGCGCGCCTCCCGGCCCGTGCCCCCGCTCGATCACGTCCGCCACGCCGTCGAGGCCGCCGACCACGCGATCGCGGTCGCACGCAGCGTGATCGACGGACACCGCGGCTGGATCGGCGCCGATGCGCGCACCCGCCTCGTGGAGGCGCAGCGCCTGCGTCCCGAGATCGACCCGCTCGTCGTGCCCGAGGACACCCGCGAGCAGGCGCTCGTGCTCGCCCGGCGCGTCCAGCAGCTGGCCGGCGAGGCCCTGCAGGCCGCGCAGCGCGACATCGACTCGGGTCGCCCCGACGGCGACGACTGGGGCGGCTACGGCGGTTTCGGCGGCGGACGCCGCCGCCCGCGCTCCGGCTTCGGCGGGGGCGGCGACCTCCTGGGTCCCGTGCTCGGCGGCGTCCTGCTCGGCGGCCTGATGGGCGACATGTTCGACTGAGGCGCGACGCGACGAGGGCCCGGTCCGCAGACCGAGCCCTCATCGTCCCCTCCCTGGGTCCGCGCGCCTATGAGGCGAGCGCCTCCTCCTCCGGCGGCGCCGTGGCGGTGAGCGAGATCACGCCGTAGTCCCAGCCGCGGCGGCGGTACACGACGCTCGGGTGGTCGGTGCGCGCATCGATGAACAGGAAGAAGTCGTGGCCGACCAGCTCCATGCGGTCCACGGCCTCCTCGACCGTCATCCACTCGGGCTCGAAGGTCTTGGTGCGGATGACGACCGGGTTGTAGTCCTCCTCGTCCTCCCCCTCCTCGACGACCGGCACCTCGCCCGTCGTGACGGCGCGGATGACGTCGGCCGGGGCCGGCTGGACGTCGATCCCCTCGAGCGCTCCCGAGCCCTTCTCGTAGTGGGCGCCGCGCGGGTGCAGGCGGCCCGCCACGCGCTTGTCCTTGGCGCGGCGCAGCTGCTCGGCGAGCTTGTCGAGCGCGATGTCGAGGGCGGCGAACTTGTCCCCCGCGCAGGCCTCGGCGCGGACGACCGGGCCCTTGCCGACGACCGTCAGCTCGACCACGTCGTCCTCCAGGCGGCCGTTGCGGTGGGCCTGGTGGGTGACCTTGACCTCGAGACGGAGCGCGCGCGGCGCGAGACCGGCGATCCTCGCGATCTTCTCTTCGACCACGGATCGGAAGCGCTCGGTGATCCCGACGCCGACTCCGGAGATGTGCGTTTCCATCGTGCCTCCCTGTCCGGTCCGCCCGGTCACCGGCACCTGTCCGGTAGCGCGGACCTCGGTCGATCCCCGAGGCGCACCTCGGGTCTGTGATGCCCTACCGTAGACCCCCTTCGGGCAAGTGTCACGCACTATTTGCCGTCAGGCCGGATCCCATTCACCGGGATGTGTCAGGGAATCCGGAAGCCGCCGCGCGCGGGTCCGGACGCCCGTGAGCGGCGTGGCGGCGACGACCGCCGCGCCGACGACCCGCACCCCGGCGGCCTCCAGCGCGCGACGCGCCTCCTGGAGGGTCGCACCGGTCGTGACGACGTCGTCGACGAGCACGACGTCGAGCCCCGCGGTGCCCTCGCGGGCGCGCATGCTCCCCGCCACGTTGCTCGCCCGATCAGCGCGGCCGAGGATCCGCTGGTCCCGCGTGGCCCGCGCGACCCGCAGCAGGCGCGCGGTCCGCACGCCCGCGCGGCGAGCCAGCAGCTCGGGGACGCGATAGCCGCGCCGCCGCATGGCCGCCGCCGAGGTCGGCACGGGCACCGCGAGCACCGGCGAGGCGGCCGATGCGACCGCCTCGCGCAGCGCCTCGCGCAGCGCCGGGGCGAGGGCCCGCGCGGCGTCGGAGCGGCCGCGCTCCTTGAGCGCTCGCACCGCGCTCGCGCACGGCCCGTCGAACGCCAGCCCCGCCCATACCGTCAGCCCCGCCAGCTCCCTGCTCCGGGGCGCCGGCCGCAGCTGGTCGGCGCACGGCGGGCACAGTGCGATCCCGCCGGTGCCGCACCCGGCGCACGAGACCGGCAGGAGCAGCGTGAGCGCCCCCGCGAGCGCGTCGCGGAGGCCCGGCGGGAGCCGCTCCCGGAAGCCGTCCATGACTCGAGGATGTCCGGCGCGGAGCGCGCCGGATGAGCCCCCCTGTCCGGTTCGGAGAGCCGCCGGCGAGGTCGCGCTGGGGACGAGCGGTCAGCCCGTGCGCGGCGGCGTGCCCATCTGAGTGGCGAGCACCTGGACATCGGCCCCGGTCTGCTGCCACGACGAGCCCCGACGCATGTACATCACTCCCTCCTCCGTCAGCAGCCGCACGGAGGAGTCCTGCGTCCCGAAGGCGATCGACGCGGTGCCGGCCGGCGCGTCGGACACCTCGGCGGGGCCGCCGATCTGCTGTTCGACCACGCGCCAGGTCTCGCCGTCGCTCGTGACCACGCCGATGCGCGCGTCCTCGATCCAGGCGACCGCGACCCCCGCCTGCGCGAGCTCGGTGACCCGCATGGCGGGGCCGAGCCCGGCGGGGTTGCCCGAGCGGTCCCGACGCACGCTGGCCACGACCGCGAGGTGCTGGCCGCCCGTGGTGACGAGCGCCGCGATCCGCGACCCGTCGCGCGACATGGCCCAGGCGCGCACGGCGTCGGCCTCGGGCCACGCCCCCTCGATCGCGAAGGGCTCCAGGTCGGCGTTCCACGCGGTCACCTCGCCGGGGCTGCGGCCCACGACCGTCCAGACGTACCCGAACGGGTCGATGAGGGGCTCGATCTGGCCGCCGCGTTCGTCGACCGTGTCGACGTTGCCGTCGGAGGTCACGCGCGACACCAGGCCGGTGCCGAGCTTGACCGCCGCGACCTGCTGGTCCGGCGAGACCGAGATCGCCTCGATGTCGGCGGGGATGTCGAGCAGGGTGGGGCTCAGTCCGTCGATGGGGGTGAGCTCGGATCCCGACAGGAAGCCGAACTCGTCCTCGCGCAGCACGAGGGCGCGGGAGTCCGGCCGCGTCTGCGACACGGGCACGGGCTCGACATCGACGGGCCGCGTGTCGCTGCCGGTCGTGAGCCGCACGCTCTGCACGCCCGTGTTCGCCAGACTCGCGTCGAGCTGCGCGAGCATCCGCCCGAGGGCCGTGGCGTCGGCGCCGGCGGCCACCGAGTTCAGCTCGACGTGCGCCACCTGATCGGTGTCGACGGGCACGGCGTCGGTCTGCAGGTCGATGTCCTGCGCGAAGGCGCTGGCCACCGAGCCCGCGAGCCACGGGCTGGGCGCGCCGTCCACGAGCTCCCGGACGATGGACGTCGCGGTGTTGCCGCTGGTCGGGAACCACCGGACATCCGGCACCAGGAAGCGCCACGTCGGGTCGAAGTACGCCAGCGGGTGCGGGTTGAACACCACGGGGAAGTTCTGGCGGTCGAGCACGATGCCGTCGGGCGCCTCGACGATGCGCCACTCGCCGTCCTCGCGCTGCGCCACGCGGAACTGCAGGTCGACCGAGCCGGATGCCGACGTCGTGTATGTGCCGTGCTCGTCCACGGTCGCGGTGGGCGCGACCGTCATGGTCACGAGACCGGTCTCCTCGTCCACCTGGGTGCGCCGCGCGTCGGCGGCATCGACCGTGACGCCCGCCTCGGGCCGCCAGGTCGCCGCGAGGTCCCTCGAGAGGAACAGCCGCGCGGTCTCCCATCCGTCGACCGGCGAGAGCGCGGCCTCGATGAAGCCCGTCACGATCTGCTCGGGCGTGGCGCCCGCCGTCGGCGCGAGCGGGAAGAACTGGGTGTCGGGCTCCTCCGGCGCCGCCCCGGGGACCAGGCCCGCGGTCACCTCGCCCGACGTCGGCAGGCCCGTGCATCCCGTCAGCGCCACGGCGAGCGCGAGCAGCAGGAGCCGCGCGCGCCCCCGGCGCGTGGTGTTCCGCCCGGTCATGACCGCTCCCCTCCGTCGTCCTGGGGCCCGTCGTGGGACCCGCCGCCCGGCTCGTCGCCGTGGCGCCGCGCCTCCGGCGCGCCCCGCTCCGCCACGCCGTCGAGCTCGCGCAGGTCGCGCAGCTGCCCGACGTCGTCGAGCTCCTCCACCTCGGAGGGATCGAGCGTCAGGATCGGCTGGGTCGCTCCGAGCGCCGCCGACAGAGACTCCTCCGACGGCTCCAGCGGGACGGGCGACGGACCGTCCAGGCGGCCGTCGCGCCGCGGCAGCGTCAGCACGAAGTTCGTGCCGGCGCCCAGCTGCGACCACACCTCGAGCGTGCCGCCGTGCAGCTTCGCGTCGCCGAGCGCGATCGACAGCCCGAGGCCCGTGCCGCCGAGCGTGCGCTTGCGCGACGGATCCGCGCGCCAGAACCGGTCGAACACGCGCTCGGCGTCGGCGGCCGACATGCCCATGCCGTAGTCCCGCACGCCCACGGCGACCGCGTGCGGATTGCTGTCCACCGTGACCACGATGGGGCGTCCCTCGCCGTGCTCGATCGCGTTGCCCAGCAGGTTCCGCAGGATGCGCCGCACGCGGCGCGGATCCATGTCGACCGGCGAGTAGCCGCCGGGGGCCACGAACCGCAGCTCGGTCCCGTGCTGCTCGGCCACCTGACGCATGGACTCGATCACGTCCTCCGCCAGGTGCGCGAGGCTCGTGGCCTCGAGCTCCAGCTGGACGGAGCCCGCGTCGTACCGGCTGATCTCGAGCAGGTCGGTGAGCAGCCCCTCGAACCGCGCGACCTGCGCGTGCAGGAGCTCCGCGGCGCGCGCGGTGGCCTGGTCGAACTCCTCGCGACGGTCGTGGATGATCGAGGCCGCCAGGCGGATCGTCGTCAGGGGCGTGCGCAGCTCGTGCGAGACGTCGGACACGAAGCGCTGCTGCACGAGCGACAGGTCCGCCAGCTCCTGGATCTGCGATTCGATGCTGTCCGCCATGGCGTTGAACGAGCGGCCGAGCGTGGCGAGCTCGTCCTCGCCGTGCACGGGGATCCGCACCTTGAGGTCTCCCGCCGCGAGTCGCGCGCTCGTGGCGGAGGCCTCCACGATGGGGATGGACAGCGCGCGCATCACGAGCCACAGGATCGCGACGACGATCAGCACCATCGCAACGCCCGACCCCCACAGCGTGCGCTGGACGAACTCGAGGGTCTCGGCCTCCTCCGCGAGGTCGTACGCCATGTACAGCTCGTACGCCCCGACGCCGGGAACGCGCAGCTGCTGGCCGACGAGGATGCCCGCGAGCACGTCGCCCTCGGCGTCCTGCAGACCGATCGACTGCCACCACTGGCGCTCGTCCCCGTTCTCGCGCACCAGCTCGCGCAGCCCGGGCGAGACGGCCTCGGCCGCCAGACCCCCCAGTCCGAAGTCGGGCGGCGCGAGCGGCACGGGCTCGTCCTCGATGCGGAAGCCGGCGATCAGGTCCGTGGTCGCGAGCCGCGCGATGTCGTCGATCGTGGCGCTCCACAGCTGCTGCATCTGGGCGCGGCTGGTCGCCAGCTCCGACGCGTCGAGCGTCGCCTGGGCGTCCTGCACGGCGCGCTGCGCATCGCTGAGCACCTCGTCGCGCCGGTTCTGGAACAGGTCGTTCTGGATCGCCAGCGCCATCCAGAGACACGCGACCGTGATCGTGATGGCGGTCAGCGCCGTCGTGATGAGGATCGTGCGGAACTGCAGGGAGCGCGTCCAGAGCTGCAGCAGCCGGGCGGGCCAGGTGCGCGGCGAACGCCACGCGAACAGCGCCGGTGCCGCTGCGCCCGGCATGACTAGGACGCGGCGGCGCCGGTGACGGCGCCGGCGCGGTAGCCGACGCCCCGCACCGTGGTGACGATCTTGGGGTTGTCGGGGTCGAGCTCGATCTTGGCGCGCAGGCGCTGCACGTGCACGTTCACGAGCCGGGTGTCGGCCTTGTAGTGGTAGCCCCACACCTGCTCGAGCAGCTCCTCGCGCGAGAACACCTGCTGCGGCTTGGACGCCAGCGCCACGAGCAGCTCGAACTCGAGCGGGGTCAGGGCGATCGCGGTCTGGCCGCGGCGCACCTCGTGAGCGGCCACGTCGACCGTGAGGTCGCCGATCCGCAGGATGGCGCTCGACGCCTCGGGCGTCGGCCGCAGGCGCGTGCGGATGCGCGCGACCAGCTCCTTGGGGTTGAACGGCTTGACGATGTAGTCGTCCGCGCCGGCCTCGAGCCCGTTGACCACGTCGGCGGTGTCGGCGCGCGCGGTCAGCATGATGATCGGCACGCCCGACTCGGCACGGATCTCGGTGCAGATCTCGATGCCGTCCTTGCCGGGCAGCATCAGGTCGAGCAGCACGAGGTCCGGACGCTCCTGCCGCCACATGTCGACGGCGAGCTCGCCGTCGGCGCAGAACAGCGTCTCAAAGCCCTCCGTGCGCAGCACGATGCCGATCATCTCGGCGAGGGCGGTGTCATCGTCGACGACCAGGATGCGGGCGGTCATGGAGTGCGAAGATCCTTTGCTCGAATCCGCGACTGAAAACGGATCCCTGGCCGCGGAAGGTCAGGGACCCGATCAGCCTAGACGACGACCCCTGTTCTGTAACGTTTGACGCGGGAGTGGCTGCTGCGACTCCCCTGCCAGCAGCGCCGGGCGGACGAGTGCCGCCGGGCGGCGTCGAGGAGGAACACGTGACCAGCACGCCCGGGTGGACGCCGGCCCCGCGGGCCGGGCTCGTGCCCCTGTATCCGTACGGGTTCGGCACGGCGCTGGGTCGCTCGTTCACGGCCCTGCGCGGCAATCCCAAGGTGCTGCTCGGCTTCGCCGTGGGCGTGCAGGCGGCCGCCTCGCTGATCGGGCTCGCCGTCATCGGCGGCGTCGCGGCGCTCACGTTCGGCCGTCTCGACACCGTCGCGCCCTCGTCCGAGGACTTCGAGGCGATCTTCGCCGGGTCGACCGCCATCACGGTGGTCGTGACGATCCTGACCTCGCTCGCCCTGAGCGCCGTCAGCGTGATCGTGCAGGGCGTGGTCGTGGCGGAGGTCTCCCGCGCCGTCGTCGGGGAGCGCGCCACGCTGCGCCAGCTCTGGGCCGTCGTGCGCCCCGCGTTCTGGCGCCTCGCCGGCTGGTTCGCGCTGCAGCTGCTCGCCGGGGCGGTCATCGCGCTCGTCGTCGCGGTGCCCATGGTCGCGGGGGCGGCCACCGAGCAGTGGGGCCTCATGATGCTCGCGATCCCGCTGCTGCTGGCGCTGTTCCCGCTGTGGGCGTGGCTCGGCACGAAGCTGTATCTGGTCCCGTCCGCGATCGTCCTCGAGGCGGTCGGCCCGATCACGGGCATCCGGCGCTCCTGGGTCCTGACGCGCGGGCGCTTCTGGCCCACGTTCGGCGTCATGATCCTGATCAATCTCCTGGTCGGGGTCGCCTCGAGCGTCGTCGGCTTCCCGCTGCAGATCGCGTCGTCCTTCCTGCCGGCGATCGTGATGCCGTTCGGCGCGAGCGCGGCCGATCCCGGCCCCGCGATCGGCATCGCTGTCGCGGTCGCCGTCGTGAGCGCCGCGCTCCAGGTGCTCGTGTCGGCGATCGGCACGATCGTGGTCGCGACGGGCGGCGCGCTCATGTACGTCGACGCCCGGATGCGGCGTGAGGGGCTCGACCTGCGGCTGCAGGCGTACATCGAGCAGCGCGAGCTGGGCGCGACCGCGCTCCCGGACCCCTGGGCCTACGACCCGTCGCACGTGGCGCCGCCGCGCGCGACCTATCATCCGGGCGCGTACCCGCCCGGGCAGCCATACCCGCCGCAGCAGCACCCGCCGACGCAGGGGTACCCGGCAGCGCAGCACCCGCCGACGCAGGGGTACCCGCCGGCGGCGTATCCGCCGGCGCAGCCGCACCCGCCGGCCGCGTATCCGCCCGTGCAGGGGAATCCGCCGGCCGCGCCCGGGCCGGCCTGGCCGGCGCCGCCCCCGCCGCCCGGGGCGGGAGGCTCGTGACGGCGCTCGCGGCTCCCGTGCCCGGCGGTCTGGATCCCGACCGCGACGAGGCGCGCGAGTGGGCCGAGCGTGAGCTGGCGGATCCCGCGTACGACGCGGCGGAGCCGACGCTCATCGACCGCATCGCGCGGACGATCGCCGACTTCTTCACCGACCTGCTGACGCCGCGCGGCGACCTCGAGTGGAGCCCGGTGCTCGCTGTCGCGGCGGTCGTGCTCGCGATCGGGCTCGTGGTGGCCGCCGTCCTGATCTGGGGCCGTCCGCGCCTGGCGCACCGCACCGCCGAGCGCTCCGCGCTGCTGTTCGGCGAGGCGGAGTCCCGGTCGGCGGCCGAGCTGCGCGCGGCCGCGGCCTCGCATGCTGCCGCGGGCGAATGGGATGCCGCGGTCGTCGTCCGCTTCCGCGCACTGGCCCGAGGCCTCGAGGAGCGCGGGGTCCTCGAGGCGCCGCCCGGCACGACCGCGCAGGGACTGGCGCGGCGCGCCGTCCCGGCGTTCCCGCCTGAGGAGGCCGCGCTGCACGACGCCGCGCGCGCCTTCGACGACGTGCGCTACCTGCGGCGGCCCGGCACCGCGGAGCTGTACGCCGCCGTGGCCGCGCTCGACGAGCGGCTGGCCCGCACCGTGCCGACCCGCGAGGCGGTCGGCGCGTGACCGCGGTCGACCGGACCGCAGGCGCCGACCCCTTCGCGGCCGAGATCGGCGAGCGACGCACGCGGGCGCGGTCCGCGCTCGGCTGGGTCCTGATCGGGGTCGCGGTGGTGCTGATCGGCGCCGTCGTCACGCTCCTGAGCTCGGACGGCTGGAGGGAGCGCGAGCCGCTCGATCCCGAAGGGTCCGGTCCCGACGGCGCGCGCGCCATCGTCTCCATCCTGCGCGAGCAGGGCGTCGAGGTCGTCGAGGCCGACCGGCGCGGCCAGGCGCTCGCCGCGCTCGAGACGCCGGGGACCACGCTGGTGATCACCGACCCCTGGTACCTGTCCGACGACACGATCCTCGCGCTCGCGGACGCCGCGGACGACACCGTCGTCCTGGACCCGAGCGCCGAGACCGCGGCTCTGCTCGCTCCCGGCGCGGAGCACTCCGGCTTCGGCGACGGGCCGGTCGAGCCGGCCTGCGCGCTGCCCGCCGCCGAGCGCGCGGGCGCCATCCTGCCGGGTCGCGGCTTCACCGCCCCGAGCGGTGTGACGGGCTGCTACCCGGTCGGCGACGGGCACGCGCTCCTGCGCAGCGAGCGGCCGTCGCCGGTCACGCTGATCGACGGCACCGAGCTCTTCGACAACGCGCACCTCGCCGCGGAGGGCAACGCCGCGCTCGGGCTGGGCCTGATCGGCACGCACGACCGGGTCGTCTGGTTCGTCCCGTCGCTCGCCGACGCCGACGACGGCGAGGCCGCACCTCAGCTGGGCGACCTGGTCCCGCCCTGGCTCACGCCCGGCATCGTGCTCCTGCTGGTCGCGGGCCTCGCCGCGGCGGTCTGGCGCGGGCGGCGGTTCGGTCCGCTGGTCGCCGAGCGCCTGCCCGTGACCGTGCGGGGCAGCGAGACGCTCGAGGGGCGGGCGCGGCTGTACGCGCGTGCCGCGGATCCCGCTCACGCCGCCGCCCTGATGCGCGACGGGGCGACGGAGCGGATGGCGCGCCGCCTCGGCCTGGCCGCCACGGCGTCGCGCGCCGAGGTCGCCGACGCGGCCGCCGTCCGCGTCGGCGGGCGCGCCGCCGTGATCCGCGCGATCCTCGAGGACTCCCCCGCCACCGACGCCGACCTGGCCGAGTTCGGCACCCGGCTTCGCGATCTGGAGGACGCCGTCGAGGCGGCCGTCCGCACCACGTCCGGGCCTTCCGCCCGCTGACATCACCGAGAGGACAAGCATGGAGAACACCGCAGCCGCCGGTACGACCGTCGTCGACGCCGGATCCGCCGACGCGCTCCGCCAGGCGATGCACCGCGTGCGGCTGGAAGTCGGCAAGGCGGTCGTCGGGCAGGATGGCGCCGTGAGCGGCCTGCTGATCGCGCTGCTGGCGCGCGGCCACGTGCTGCTCGAGGGCGTCCCCGGCGTGGCCAAGACCCTGCTCGTGCGCACCTTCAGCCGCGCCCTGGGCCTGGACACCAAGCGGATCCAGTTCACCCCCGACCTCATGCCGGGGGACGTGTCGGGATCGCTGATCTACGACGCCAAGGCGGGCGAGTTCGAGTTCCGCGAGGGCCCGGTCTTCACGAACATCGTGCTCGCCGACGAGATCAACCGCACGCCGCCGAAGACGCAGGCGGCGCTGCTCGAGGCGATGGAGGAGCGCCAGGTCTCGGCGGACGGCGTGACGCGCCCGCTGCCGGAGCCGTTCCTGGTGTGCGCCACACAGAACCCGATCGAGCACGAGGGCACGTACACGCTGCCCGAGGCGCAGCTCGACCGGTTCCTGATCAAGCTGCTGATCGACGTGCCGCCCCGGGAGTCGGAGGTGGCGGTGCTGCGCCGCCACGCCGACGGGTTCTCGCCGCGCGAGCTCGAGGGCGTCGCGGCCGTGGTGTCGCCCGACGAGATCCGCGCCGCCCAGCGGTCCGCCGCGGCCGTGACGGTCACGGACGACGTGCTGGGCTACGTCGTCGACCTGGCGCGCGCGACGCGGCAGAGCCCGTCCGTCCAGCTCGGCGCGAGCCCGCGCGCCGCGACCGCGCTGCTCGCGGCCGCCAAGGCATGGGCCTGGCTGGGCGGCTACCCCGCGATCACGCCGGATCACGTGCAGGCCATGCTCGTGCCGGTGTGGCGCCACCGCATCCGGCTGCGCCCCGACGCCGAGATCGAGGGCGTCACGGTCGACGCCGTGCTCGGTTCGGTGCTGCAGCAGACGCCCGTGCCGCTCTGAGCCGCGCCGCCGTGTACCTCACCGCTCTGGTCCCCTGGATCGTCGCCGCGGGCGTCCTGCCGCTCGTGCCGCTGACGGCGATGGGCGTGAACGCGTGGCTCGTGGTCGGCGCCTGGCTCGTGCTCTGCGTGGCGCTGGTGGCGGCGGATGTCGCGGCCGCGCCCGATCCGCGCGCGCTCTCGCTCGATCGATCGATGCCCGCGCGCGTGCGGCTCGGCGAGCCCGTGGAGGTGCGGCTGCGGCTCGCCAACCGCGGTGCCCGCCGCATCCGGGCCACCGTTCGCGACGCGTGGCAGCCGACGGCCGGCGCGCCGGCCGCGCGGCTGCGGTTCGACGTGCCGCCGCACGAGGCGCGCACGGCCCGCCTCCCGCTGCTCCCCCGGCGCCGCGGCGAGCTGCGGACCGAGTTCGCGATCATCCGGTCGGTGGGCCCGCTCGGGCTCGCGGGAGTGCAGAGGCGGATGGACGCGCCGGGCGCGATCCGGGTGCTGCCGCCGTTCCACGCGCGGCGGCACCTGCCGTCGCGCCTCGTGCGGCTGCGGGAGCTCGACGGCAACACGAGCGTTCAGGTGCGGGGCCGGGGCACGGAATTCGACTCGCTGCGGGAGTACGTGCGCGGCGACGACGTGCGCTCGATCGACTGGCGAGCCACGGCCCGTGCGAGCACCACGATGCTGCGCACCTGGCGCCCCGAACGCGACCGGCACGTCGTGATCGTGATCGACACGGGCCGCACCGCGGCCACGCGCGTCGGCGACGGCACGCGGCTCGACGCGGCGTTCGAGTCGGCGCTGCTGCTGGCGGCCCTGGCGGCGCGGGCGGGCGATCACGTGCATCTCGTGGCGTTCGACCGCGTCGTGCGCGCCCGCGTCACCGGGGTGGACGGCCCGGCGCTGCTGCCGGCGCTCGTGGACGCGCTCGCGCCCGTCGAGGCGCAGCTGATCGACACGGACTGGGACGGCGCATTCGCCCAGGCGCGCGCACTCGCCGTGCATCCGTCCCTGCTGGTCGTGCTGACCGCGCAGGAGGCGCCCGAGGCCGCACGCGGGTTCCTGGGCACCCTGCCGCAGACGGTGCGGGCCGGGACCGTGGTGCTGGTCGGCACCGCGACGGATGCAGACCTCGAGAGCACCGCCCGCGCCCGGGGATCCGTCGAGGACCTCTACCGGGCGGCGGCCGCCGAGGCGGCGCTGCGCACCGCGGGGCGCGTCGCGCGCGCCATCACGCGGGCCGGCGCCGAGGCCCTCGCCGCGCCCCCGGACGACCTGCCGCCGCGCATCGCCGACCGCTACCTGGCGCTCAAGGCCGCGGGCCGGCTCTGACCCGCGGGCCCGGAATGACGCGTTCGTGAAACCTTCGTCGCGTCGCTTGCCGCCCCGGATGACGCGCTGACAGCATGCGAGAAGACCGCCACACGAGAGGACGAGCATGACCGATCCGAACCCCGAGATCCCCGTCGAGCCCACAGAGCTCGCCCACACCCCGCCCGCCGACCCGACGCCCACCTCCAAGCTGGTGGCCGAGGCCTTCGGCACGCTGCTGCTCGTGTTCGGCGGCGTCGGCACGGCGGTCTTCGCCTCGAATCACTTCGCCGACACCCCGGCGGCCGTGTACACCGCGGTCGCGCTCGCGTTCGGCCTGACGGTCGTGGTGGGCGCGTACGCGTTCGGTCCGATCTCGGGCGGTCACTTCAACCCGGCGGTCACGCTCGGCCTGGCCGCGGCGGGCCGCTTCCCGTGGCGCGAGACCGGCGGCTACATCGTCGCGCAGGTGGTCGGCGGCGCGATCGCCACGACCCTCCTGGTGCTGATCGGCCTGTTCGGACCCGCCGACTGGCTCGTCACGGCGCAGGACGCGGGCTTCGCGAGCAACGGCTGGGACAACCTGTCACCCGCCGGCTTCGGCCTTCCCGCCGCGATCATCGCGGAGGTCGTGCTCACCGGCCTGTTCCTGCTCATCATCCTCGGGGTGACCCACCCCACCCGCGGCACGCCTCTCGCGGGCCTGGCGATCGGCCTGTCGCTCGCGCTCATCCACTTCATCAGCATCCCGGTCGACAACACCTCGGTGAACCCCGCCCGCTCGATCGCCTCGGCGATCTACGGCGGCGGCGAGGCGCTCGCCCAGCTGTGGGTGTTCCTGGTGTTCCCGATCGTGGGCGCGCTGCTCGCCGGCTTCGCCTACAAGGCGCTGTTCGACTCCGTCCGCGCCTAGCGGCCGTTCCGGTGCCGTCCGGCCCTTCTCACCCGCGATATGGGCCGGACGGCACCGCTTCGCGGGGGCGCGGTCACGAGGCGAAACGACGGAGGGCCTCGACGACGAGCGCGTGGTCGTCGGCCTGCGGCAGGCCGGACACCGTGACTACGCCGACGATCCCGACGCCGCGGACCCGGATCGGGAACGCGCCGCCGTGCGCCGCGTACTCCGACAGCGGCAGGTCGTGGATCTCGTTGAACGCGTCGCCGTGACGACGCCCGACCAGGTACGAGGACGCGCCGAAGCGATAGACCGTGCGGACCTTGCGCTCGATCCACGAGTCGTTGTCGGCGACGGCGCCCTCGCGCGCGGCGTGGAAGACCTGCTGTGTCCCCTTGCGGATGTCGATGGTCACCGGCAGCTCGCGCTCGGCGGCCAGCTCGACCAGCAGGCACCCGAGCTCCCACGCCTCGTCGTGCGTGAAGGACTCGAGCACGAGCTCGCGCTCCTCGGCCTCGAGCCGGGCGACCAGGGCGACGTCGATGTCGGTCATGGCACCAGCGTGCCATGCCCCGCGCCCGCACCGTTCAGCCCGCGACGAGAGTCGGGGTGCCCGCCTCGTACTCGGTGAGGTCGCCGGTCTCGCCGGCCCGGGCCGCACGGCGGCCGAGCACGAGCATCCAGAACAGCAGCACGCCGAGCGCGAGCGCCCCGATGCCGATCTTCAGCCACCACGGCCACGGCTGTCCGGTCACGAACCCCTCCACGGCGCCTGCGATCGCGAGCGCGAACACCAGGCCGATCGCCACCGTGGCGAGCGCGCGGCCCTCGGCGGCCAGCGCGGCGCCGCGCGTCCGCGGCCCGGGCGCGACCCACGCCCAGAACACGTGCAGGCCCGCGGCCGCCGCGACGAAGATGCACGTCAGCTCCAGCAGGCCGTGGGGCAGGATGTACAGGATCATCACGTCGAGCCGGTCGTAGGCGGTCATCACGGCCGCGGCCGTCCCGACGCCGACCGCGTTCTGCACCAGCACGTACAGCGGGAACAGCCCGGTCACGCCGAACAGGACGCACTGCGCCGCGATCCAGGCGTTGTTGGTCCACACCATCCCCGCGAACACGGCCGCGGGGTTCTCGGTGTAGTAGTCCGTGAACTCCTCCTCGGCGTACTGCTCGAGCTGCGCCTCGCTGCCCAGCGTCGCGACCACGGCGGGGTCGCCCGCGATCCACGCCGCGGACAGCGCGGCGGTCGCGAGGAACGCCAGCGCGATCGCGAGCGTGGTCCACCGCACGCGGTGGAGCGCCGCCGGGAGCTGATGCAGGAAGAACCGCGGCAGCTGCCGCAGGACGTTGTCGGATGCGCCGGTGAGCGCCAGCCGCGCACGCGCCAGCATCGTCGAGACGTGATCGCCCTGCGGAGTGCGGCCGGCCGACGTCTTGATGTCGGCGAGATCAGCCGAGGCCGCCTGGTAGCGGGCGACGAGCTCGTCGACCTCCTCGCCTGTCAGCCGGCGCCGCTGGGACAGCTCGTCGAGCCGCTCCCACTCCGCGCGTCGGGCGGCGGCGAGGGCGTCGAGATCCACCTGGTTTACTGTACGCATGTCGACTGGCGGCGTCACGGAACCGGCCGCCGCGCGGCATCCGCATCGCTCCTCGCGCGCCGTCGTGGTCGCGCACGACGAGGTGCTGACCGGCGAGGCGGTCGCGCTCGACGTCCAGCCGATCGGGCTCGTGCTGCGGGTCGCCGGCGCGGCCATCGATGTCGCCGTGACCGTGGTCGTCTACGTGCTGCTGGTGCTCGCGATGGCGGGTCTGCTGATGGCCGGCGTGCTGCCCGAGAACGTCGTGCAGATCCTGTCGATCGTGCTGCTCGTGCTGCTCGCCGTGGTGGTCCCGACCGCGGTCGAGACGGTCACGCGCGGACGCAGCCTGGGCAAGCTGGCCGTGGGCGGGCGGATCGTGCGGGCCGACGGCGGCGCGATCTCGTTCCGGCACGCGTTCATCCGGGCGATGGTCGGCGTGCTCGAGGTGTACATGACCCTCGGGGGCCTGGCGCTGCTCGTCGCGATCTTCACCCCGCGCTCGCAGCGGCTCGGCGACCTGGTCGCGGGGACCTACGCGGAGCGCACCCGCACGCCGAAGCTGGTCCCGCGCGAGATGCCGCTCCCGCCCGGACTCGAGGGCTGGGCGCGGATCGCCGACGTCGGGCGCCTGCCGGACCGGCTGGCGCGGCGCGTCGCGCAGTTCACGGCCGGTGCGGCGGCGATGCACCCCGCGGCCCGCGAGCGCCTGGCGCGCGAGCTGGCGGACCAGGTCGCGCCCCACGTCGCGCCTCTGCCCCCGGTCGATCCCGAGACGCTGCTTCGCGCGGTCGTGGCCGTGCGCCGCGAACGCGAGCTCCACGCGCTGCGCGCCCGCGCCGACCGCGTCGCCCACCTCTCCCGCTGACCCCGCCGGCGCCGGTGGAGGCTTCAACCGTTTCGACTCCTCGCTGGCGCTCGTCGCTCAACGACCACGGGTTGGGACTCCGGCTTCGACTCGCTACGCGCGGCTCAGCCCGTTTCGACTCCGCTTCGCTCCGCTCAACGACCGGCAGACACGGCCGACAGCGAGCAGCCTCACTTACCGTCGTGCGAGCGAGGCGAGCGTGGAGCGAAGCGACTCCCGCAGCGCGAAGCGCTGCCGAACGGAGCGTCAGCGACGTTCCTCGCTCGCAAGGGTGCCGCTTGCGGCCCCGCAGCGTGCGAGACGCTCCTGATCAGGAAGCGCGGAGCGTCTCGTGACGTACGACCACCCAGCCCTGCGGCACCGACAGCCGGTCGGTGTGGATCGCGCAGAGGTCGTGCGCATGGGGGTTGTTCGCCGCACCGAGCGGGCCGAGGGCGGCCATCTGGTCGGTGTAGTCGTAGGTCAGCGTGGTCACGGCCTCACGGGCGCAACCCACTTTCGAGCAGACTCTCTCACGCATCGAGCCCACTCTAGGCGCGGGCCGGGCGCGGCCCGGGATGCCTCGCCGGACGGCGTGCGGATCTGCGCTCGGCGGGGCGCTCGCCGGCCGCCGGATCGGTCCTAGGCTGAGGGCATGGCCATCTTCGGACGCGCGCGACGCCCGAGCCCGCGCGGGCGCGCGGCACGGCACGGTCGGCACGGCCGCGTGGGCCGCAGCCCGGTGGTGCGGCCGCCGCTCCCCCCGATCGACACGCGCGTGGAGCGCTTCGACGTCGCCGTGGGGGGCGCCGCCGAGTATCTCCGCGGGGCGTGGCCGGAGCTGCGAGACGTGAGCTTCGAGATCGGCCGCCTGCCGCGCGATGCGGACGCCGACGGCATCCCGCGCTGGAGCATCGACCGTGCGGCCCAGCGCATCGTGATGTACCGCGTGCCGATCGAGCGCCTGAACCGCCTGCACCGGGTGGACGACACGCACCGTCGCATGATGATCGAGGGCGAGGTGTTCCGCGCCGCGGCCGAGTACCTCGACCGGGACCCGTGGGACCTCGGCCCCGACCGCTTCCGCTTCTTCTGACCTACGGGTAGACGGTCACCGGCCGCGGATGCGCGGCGTCCGGCCAGACGGCCACGGACGCGAGCGCCGACTCCCCGGCGAACCCCACCGCCGCGTGGAGGGACGCTCCCGCGGGGTCGACCGTGTACAGCCTGTCGCCGCGGACGCCGATCTTCGCCGCTCCCCCGGCGGGGACGTCGAACTCCTTCGGCTCGTCCCCCACGCCGGCGACCGACACCGTGACGTCCTCGTCCGACGGGTTGGCCAGGTGCAGCGCCGCGTCGTCGCCCCGCGGGACGGCGACGAGCGTGCTCTCCGTGATCGCGGGCGACGGCGTGTGCCAGGCGAAGTCCGCGCCGGCGCCGAATCCCGTGGTCTGCCACACGGCGGCCACGGCGGGGGCGTCGGCGGCCACCGTCACGGTGTAGTCGCCCTCGTCGAGCCCGTCCAGCTCGACCTCCACGGGAGCTCCGGCCGCCAGGTCCACGTGCTGCGGTTCGATGGCCTGCTCGCCGTCTTGGTCGCGGACCGTGATCGTCGCCGGGGTGTCGCCCTCCGACAGCAGCCGGACGATGGTCGACGCACCCTCGGTCTCGGCCACGTCGCCCGTCACGGTGAGCCCGGGGATCACCTGGACGAGAGCGGGCCGGACCGACGGCTGGCTGTCGACGCCGCCCGGATCGAGCGTGCGCACCAGGCTCGACTGCAGGCTGGCCCGCACGGGCGCGCCGGTCGCGGTGATCCGCAGGACCGGGCTCTGCTCGTCCCCCGCGAACCCGGCCACGGGCAGGGCGAGCTGGGTGCGGGCGGGCACGGGGATCGCGTCGGCGCCGGGAGGCGTGACCGGCCCCATGACGCCGTACGACGTGACCTGCACGGTGGCGTTGACGTCGCCGGGGTTCGCGATCAGCAGGATGCCGGTCGTTCCCGTCTCGGTGTCGCCTCCCACGATCCACGACTCCATCTGGGCGGGGCGGCACGCGGAGGCCGTGAAGCCGGCCAGGTCCTCGTCGCCCAGCGTGGCGGAGGTGGCGGCGGCGACGGACACGGGCTCGCGTCCGGTCGGCGCCTGCACCAGCCGAAGGGCTCCCGCCTCGCCCGCGACGCCGGGCTGGCCGAGCGCGTCGGACGGCGGCTGCCCGCCTGCGTCATCGCCTGCCGTGACGTCGGCGGGCGCGGCGACCGAGAGCGCGGCTGCGTCCTCCGGCACGCGTCCGAGCGCGAGCACGGGTCCGTCGCAGGCCAGAACCGTCTCGGCGGGCCGGGGGGCGACCTCCAGCGCGCGCGGCTCGGTGGCCACGTCCGGCCAGGGCAGGGCCGCGGCCGCGGTCACCGCGATCACGGACCCGACGGCGACGGCCGCCCCGACCACGACGCGCGCCGCGGCGATGCGCTGGGCGACGGTGATCCTCTTCACAGCTTCGCCTCCTCGTAGCCGCGGCCGACGACCCGCGGCGTACGCCGGGCCTCCCGGCGGGACGCGAACGTCGGCACGGCGAGCAGCAGCGCCACGAGCATCGCGGCGAGCTGCGTCGTGGCCGCGAGGCGCGCGGTCGCGCGCTCCCGGTCATCCAGCGCGGGACGCGGCTGCGGGTCGGCCTCGAGACGCCACAGCACGCCCTTCGCGGTCTCGCCCACGCGCACGAATCCCGCGCGCTGATCGATCGCCGTGATGGCCTCGAGACGCCGCGTGCGCGACGCGTCGGTCTCGGGTCCGGCGCCGGCCTCCAGCAGCACGAACCGGACGCCCGCCTCGCTCAGCCGCTCGGGCACGTCGCCCGCGCTGGCCGACACCAGATCGGTCGCGACCTCGGCCAGCCGCTCGTCCGCCTCGTCGACGTCCGGATCCGTGCTCCGCAGCGTGGACTGTCCGCCCAGTGTCTCGCTGGCACCCCAGACGACGCGCGCCGCGACGCCGCCGTCCGCCTGCGCGGACAGCACGAACGTGCCGAGGTCCTCCTCGTCGGCGGCTCGGGCCGTGACGTAGGCGGGCAGCGTCGAGGCGGGACCGTTCGTCAGGCGGGCGTCGCCGCGGGCCACCGCCGTGAGCGCGGGCATGGCGACGACCGCGACGCACACCACGGTCAGCACGGCGGCGGCGGAGGCCGCGCCCCGGCGGAGGATGCCCGCGTCCAGGGTCACCGCGGCGGCCGCGATCGCTCCGAGCCACGCGAGGCTGAGCGCGCTGCCCGGCCACACCGGCACGGGTGCGGAGGCGGAGGTGGCCACCTGGACGCCTGCCACGAGCTGCGCGGCGACGAGGCCCGCCGTGGCGATCACGACGGCGCCGACGCCCGCGCGCCAGCGCGGGGTGAGCGGCGCGGCGAGCGCGAGCGCCGCGAGCGGCAGGAGCAGCAGCGGCACCCAGGCGCCGGGCGTCGCTTCGCCCGCGCCGAGCCAGGCGAGCAGCGCGCCCCAGCCGCCCGGATCCGCTGTGGGGAAGCCCGTCGCGAGCCGCAGCGGCGACGCCGCCTCGCCGCCGGCCCACGGTCGGCCGGGATCGGCGAGCAGCGCCCACGGGGTGCCACGGGACAGCTGCGCCTGCACGAGCGGTGCGAAGAACAGGATGCTCGGGATCACGAGCCACAGCACGCGCGCGACGCCGCGTCGCGCGCGGAACCCGATCGCCAGGAGCAGCGCCAGCGCCCAGAGCACCGCGAGCGCGGGCGCGAGCGACGGCGCGCACGCCAGGACGGCGACGAGCAGGATGGATCCGGCGCCGGACGCGCCCCACGAGCGATGGGCCACCGACCCGGCGAAGAACAGCCACGGCAGCAGGATGTGCACCAGCACGGCGGCCGGGCGACCCTCGACGAGCGCGGTGAGGAAGGTGGGCGCGAGCGCCCAGAGCACGCCGACCGCCACCCGCACGCCCGACCGCTCGGTGACGCGCGTCGCGGCGAACCAGCCGCCCAGCACCGCGAGCGGGAGCGCCAGCACCCACACGAGCACGATGGCGAACGACGGCCGCGCGGGCGACAGCGATCCGAGGACGGCGATCAGCGTGGCGAACGGGTCGGCCGCGGACGGCGCGTCGATCCCGAGCGAGCGCAGCCCGTATCCGGCGTCGTCCCAGAGGCCCGCGACCGTGTCGCGCAGCGGCAGCAACGCGCCCCCGCCCAGCACGGGCCAGGCCAGCAGCGGCAGGAACGCCGCCACGGCCACCACGAGGGCCGCGAGCACCGCCCACGCGCCGCCGCCCGAGAAGAACCTGAGCTCGCGACGGACGACCGGCTCCCCGCCGCCCGGGTCGTAGCGCTCGCGCAGCTGCCCGTGGGTCGCGCGCAGCGCGGCGATCTGCGACCACGGCACGGACTTGATCGCGCGGATCTCGCCGCGCGAGCGCGCGACCGCGGGGATCCGGGCCATGACCGTGAGGGCGGCGGCCCACTCGGCGGGCACGCGCGCGGGCGTCTTGGCCACGAGGTGCACGAGGGTGCGCCACAGCGCGAGGGGCAGCAGGGAGAGCCAGTGCAGCGGGACGGCCCACGCCGGGGCGTAGGCGAGGCGGCGGTGCAGCTGCGCCGTTCGCACGGCGTAGGCGCGCGCCATCGGCCGGCCGGGGAGGCCCGCGGCGCCGGCCTCCGGCGCATGGAGCCTGGCGCCCGGCGCGAGGGCGACGCGGCGGCCCGCCAGGCGCGCCCGCACGCCCATGTCCAGGCCCTCGTCGGCGCCCGCGAGCGCCGGGTCCGGCAGCAGGTGCGCCCGGGCGTCGCTGCGCAGCAGGAGACCGCGCACGTCGGCCCCCAGCACGTCGTCGTCGCCGTCGTGCTGGCCCTGGTCGAACTCGCCGTTCGCGAGCGGCACCGTGCGCCCGAAGCGCGTCATGCTCACGCCGAGGGACAGGATGACCGCCGGATCAGCGGCGTCCACGACCTTCGGAGCGGCGATCGCGACCGAGGGAGCCCGCTCGAGGGCGGCCGCGAGCGCCGCGAGCGCTCCGGGCTCGGGGCTCGTGTCGTGGGCGAGCAGCCAGACGGCGCGGTCGGCGGGAACGCGCCCCGCCGCGAGGCGGACAGCCGCGGCGAACGAGATGCCGGCGGGGGCCTCGATCGCGCCCTCGGCGCCCGAGGCGTCGATCACGGCGCGCAGCGGCCCGGCGGGGCCGCACACCACGACCGTGAGTGCGTCGACTGGGCGCTCCTGGGCGCGGAGCGCTTCCAGGGTGCGCTCGAGCTGGGCCGCGGCGTGCGGCGTGGAGCGGGCGACGAGGATGGCGTGGACGGCGGGGGGCATGTCGCGGACAGCCTAGGCGGGCCCGCTCCCCGATCCGTCGGCACGCGCCGGAGACACGCACATTCCCGGCCGGCCGGGAAGGATCGGCGCCGTTTCGACTCCGCTTCGCTCCGCTCAACGACCGGCAGAAACCCCCGTCGTCTGCGGGCGTGCGAGCGTCCCCGTGCGCTTCTCCATCCGTCGCATTCGCGACGGACGGAGCCTCGGCGCCGGGGGCCCAGCGAGCGTGGAGCGAAGCGACCCCGCAGCGCGAAGCGCTGCCGACGGAGCGTCAGCGACGTTCCTCGCTCGCAAGGGTGCCGGTTGCGGCCCCGCAGCGTGCGAGACGCTTCTGAAAAGAACTAGCCTGCGGCGCGCTTGAGCTTGCGACGCTCGCGCTCGCTGAGGCCACCCCAGATGCCGAAGCGCTCGTCGTTCTGCAGCGCGTACTCGAGGCACTGGCTGCGCACGTCGCACGAGGTGCAGATGCGCTTGGCGTCGCGCGTGGATCCGCCCTTCTCAGGGAAGAACGCCTCCGGGTCCGTCTGGGCGCAGAGCGCGTCGCTCTGCCAGGCGAGTGCGGTGTCCTCGTCGCCCTGAGGCGGGCGGACGCCCGGAACACCCAGGTTGACGGGGTCGACGAACCAGTTGTCCGGTACGCCGGAACGGTACTGCGATCCGGTCATTTCGCTCTCCCACTCCCTCTGGCCCCCCATGGGCGGATGTCGTGGAAGTAATTACACCCGTGTGATTCCCAAAGATCAAGTCGCAGATCGTAAAGCCTCAACCGCGGCATGAACCTTCATTGACCGGCTCCGGCGTGTCGCGCTCGGGCGTATCGCGCGGCGCGCCCGGGCGCTCGCTCCGCTCAGTCGGCGCGGCCCGGCTGGGCGAGGAAGGCCTCGCCCTCGCCCGAGATCCGGATCTCGGTCTCGTCGGGCGTCACGAACGCGGCGCGGCCGGGCTCCAGGTCGAGCGCGCCCCGTGCGCCCGCGACCGAGACGGCGCCGGTGGTCGCCAGCACGATCAGCGGCCCGATGGGGCGGATGACCGCGTCGGAGCCCTCCGCGACGCGCGCGCGCAGCAGCTGGAAATCGGGGACGTCGGCCGGGAACGCCTCGACGCCGCGGTTGCCGTTGTCCGCTGCCACCGGGAGCACGACGGGTACCGGACCGGGCGTGGGGTCGAGGATGCGCAGCAGCTCGTCGACGTCGATGCGCTTGGGCGTGAGCCCGCCGCGGAGCACGTTGTCGCTCGCGGCCATCAGCTCCACGCCCAGGCCGGACACGTACGCGTGGAGCATCCCGGCGCGCAGGAACACGCTCTCGCCGCGGTGCAGCACGACGAAGTTCATCAGCAGCGCGACGACGACGCCGGGGTCGCCGGGATACCAGGACGCGAGCTTGCGCGCGTTCGCGAGCTCGGCCGCGAACTCCGTCGACTGGGCGTCGGCGAGGCCGGCGGCGATCGCGGCGACCGTCTCGTGCGCGTCGCCCGAGAGCAGCCAGCCGATCGCGTCGGCCAGGCCCTCGGGGTCGGTGAGGCGCTCGCGCAGCGGCGCGGCCGCAGCGCCGAGGGCGTCGAGCAGGCGGCGCGACGCCTCCAGCTCCCGCAGCCCGCACAGCGCCTCGAACCGCTCGGACAGGGCGACGATCATCTCGGGCTTGTGGTTGTCGTCGGCGTAGTTGCGCACGGCGTCGGCCGGCAGGGCGGACTCGCGCGCGAACGCCTCCTCCGCCTGCGCCTTCGACGGGTGCACCTGGATCGAGAGCACGGTCGACGCGGCCAGGAGCTTCAGCAGGTACGGCAGGCGCCCGGCTAGACCCACGCCGGCGCCCTCCTGGGCGATCCACTGGTCCAGCGTGCGGCCGGAGCCGTCCTGCACGTCGGAGGGGTCGGAGGGGTGGTCCCCGTACCAGATCTCGGCCTCGGGGTGCTCCGCGGGCGGGCGGCCCTGGAGTGCGGCGATGAGCGAACGGGAGCCCCACGCGTAGTCGCGCGGGACGTTGGTCAGGGGAACGAGCACGCACCCAGGGTATGCCTCGGCGGCGCTGTAGCCTGGAGGCACAATGGCCCAGATCTCGCGGTACACGGTAGACACCCCTCCGGCCGCTCCGGAGCGTGAGGGCACGGCGCATCTCATCCTGCGCGCGTATGCCGCGTTCGTGATCTTCTCCGGCTTCGCGCACACCGCCTGGTGGAACCTGCTCGGCCAGGGCGGCGCGGCTGTCGTCCTCGGGCTCACGACCGTCGCGACGCTCGCGATCTGGGTGCCTCTGCTGCGGCGGCACGGGATCCGCTGGCGCCGCCTGCCGTGGCTGAGCCTCGCCTACGTCGCGTGGGCGCTCGTGTCGGTCCTGTGGTCGGGATGGCCGGGCGCGACCCTGCTCACCTGGACGCTGCTGGCCGCCGGCACACTGCAGGGCCTGTTCATCGCGCATCAGCTGACCTGGCACGAGATCCTCCGCGCGCTGGACGTCGCGCTCAAGTGGGTCATGGGCCTGTCGATCGCGATCGAGCTGTGGGTGGCCCTCATCCGCCGCGAGCCGCTGCTGCCGAACTTCGTGTCCCCGCCCGAGGGCTTCGACCCGCACTGGTACTGGGTGCGCGGCAACCTGTTCGACGCGCTGATCGGCGATCGCATCCAGGGCATCGTCGGGAACGCCAACTATCTCGGCATCCTGTGCGTCGTCGCGTTCGCGGTGTTCGCGATCCGGATGGCGACGCACCCGCCGCACGCGGCGATGCAGACCGTGTGGATCGCGATCGCGGCGGTGCTCTTCGTCCGCTCCGGCTCGGCGACGGCGCTGGGCGCGTTCGGCGGCGCGTTCGTCGTGCTGCTGGCCGTGCTGGTGATGCGCCGCGCGCGGACGGCGGGCGAGCGCAGCCGCCGCTACCTGCTGTTCGCCGGGGTGGGCGCAGTGGGCGCCGTCCTGGTCTTCCAGCTGTGGGACCGGATGCTCGGCATGCTCGGTCGCGACGGCTCGCTCACCGGCCGCGACGAGATCTGGACGACGGTCTGGCGCCGCGCGGTCGAGCACCCCGTCGTCGGCAACGGCTTCTCGAGCCCGTGGGTGCCGTGGGACCCCGCGTTCGACGGATGGATCGTGGACCACGGGCTGTCGGTCTTCCACGCGCACAACATGTGGCTCGACGTCTTCTTCCAGCTGGGAGCGGTCGGCGTGATCCTGATGTTCGGCGTGTACGCGGCGCTCACGTGGCGCGCGTGGTTCTTCGCGGTCGACCGCCCGCGGTGGGACCTGGACGCGCAGCGCCCCTACTCCCCCGTCTCGATGCTCGCGCCGCTCCTCGTCGCGATGCTGCTGGTGCAGGGCCTGACCGAGTCCGGCCCGATCATGCTATGGGGCTGGACCCTGGCCGTCCTGCTGTCGTTCAAGCTCAAGCTCGCGCCGATCGTGGGCGTCGGCGCCGACGAGGCGCCGGTGGGGACGCCGGCGCGATGAGCCCGGCCGGCGACCCGGCGCCGGGCACGGCGCTGCGTCTGCTGCGATCGGCCGAGCTGGCGCGCGCCTACACGCTCGCGGCCCTGGCGACCGGGTTCGCCTCGCTCCTGATCGAGCGGACGGCGGGCGAGGTGACGCTCGTGACGATCGTGGCCGCGCTCGGCGCGCTGGGCGTGGCCATCCTGATCGCGCGGCGCGACGAGATCGCCCCGATCCACCTCGCCCCGACGACCCTGCTGGCGTTCCTCGGCTGGACGCTCGCGAGCGTCGTGTGGTCGTTCGACGAGGCGGGCACCCTGACGGGGTGGCTGGGCCTGCTCGGATGGGGCGTGCTCGCGATCGTGATCGCACACGTGCGCGATACGCTCCAGACCGTCCGGGCGCTGGGCGATGTGCTGCGCGCGATGCTGGCCCTGTCGCTCGCGGTCGAGATCCTGGCGGGGATCCTGCTCGACATCCCGTTCCCGTTCCTGGGCGTCCAGGGCGACATCGCGCTGGGCGGCCCCGTGCAGGGCGTGTTCGGCACGCGCAACATGCTGGGCTTCGTGGCCGTGATGGCCCTGATCACGTTCGCGATCGAGTGGCTCACGCAGTCGATCTCGCGCGGGCTGGCGATGTTATCCCTCACGCTGGCGGGCATGCTCGCGGTGCTGTCGGCGTCGCCGACGGTCCTGGTGCTCGCGGTCACGGTCGGCGTCGCGACCGTGGCGCTCGGCATCGTCCGGCGCGAGGAGCCGCATCGCCGCCGCGCGACCCAGTGGACGATCGCGGCCGTCGTGGCGGTCGGGCTCGGCGCGTGCTACCTGCTGCGCCACCGCATCATCCGGCTGCTGGATGCGGCGTCCGACTTCTCGACGCGCGCCGACCTCTGGAACGAGATCCTCGACTGGGTCCGTCACCGCCCCGTTCAGGGATGGGGCTGGCACGGCCGGTGGCACGACGGCAGCGGCGCCGGCGAGCCGTATCCGCTCAACGTCATCAACTTCACGCTCGACGACCACCACGCCTCGGCGCTCAACGCGTACTTCGACGTCCTCGTCCAGGCCGGATGGGCGGGGCTGCTGCTGTTCGTCGCGTTCGGCCTCGTCGCGACGGTGCGCTCGTGGCTCGTCGCGAGCGAGCGCCGCTCGGTCGTGCACGCCTGGACGCCGCTGATGCTCATCGCCCTGCTTGTCGACTCGATGTTCGAGAGCTTCACCCTCTCGGGGCTCGGATGGATGATGCTCGTTGTGTGCGCCGTGCGCGCGGGGCAGTCGCGGTCGTGGCGCGAGCGCATCCGCGACGTGGCCGGCGGGGCGGGGTCACAGGATCCCCTGGGGTCGTCAAGGTAGGCTCGTCTGCGGTCCACAGCCGCCGCGCCCACCCTTCTGCGCGGGCGGCCCCGCTGAAACCGTTCGGAGCCCGCCCTTGGTACACGTCCTCCAGAACGTGGTCTTCCCTCTCGACCGCGACCCCGATCTGCTGCCGCTCTACGCCGACCCCGACTCGTGGTCGGTGGTCAAGATCGAGGATGAGACCACGCCTCTGCGGGTGTCGGACAACGCGCGTCTGAGCAATGTGCTCGGCCGCAACCGCGCGCGCGTCGTGGCGGGCCGCCGGGTCTCGTTCGGCGCGTACTTCAACGCGTTCCCCGCCGCCTACTGGCAGCACTGGACGCCGATCCGCGACGTGCGGCTGACGGTGCGCACGACGGGCGACGCGACCATCCTGGTGTTCCGCTCGAACGGCGCCGGCATCCGCCAGCGCCTCGAGACGCGCGACGTCACCGGATCGTCGGAGACCAGCTTCGACATCTCGCTGACGCAGTTCAGCGACGGCGGCTGGATCTGGTTCGACATCGCCACGGACTCCGAGGACGCGATCTTCGAGGGCGCCGAGTGGACCACCGAGCAGGACCCGGTGCGCACCGGCAAGGCCTCGCTCGGCATCACGACGTTCAACAAGCCCGACTACTGCGTCGAGACCCTGCGCGCGCTCACGGAGAGCCCCGAGGTGCTCGAGCTCGTCGACCGCGTCTTCCTGGTCGACCAGGGCACCCAGCGGGTGGACGCCCAGCCGGACTTCCCCGAGGTGGCCGAGGCGCTCGGCGAGCAGCTCGAGGTCATCACGCAGCCCAACCTGGGCGGCTCGGGCGGCTTCGCGCGCGCGATGTCCGAGACCCTGAAGCGCCCCGACAGCGACTTCGTTCAGCTGCTCGACGACGACGTGCGCATCGAGCCCGAGTCGATGCGCCGCTCCATCGTGTTCGGCCGGTACACCACCAAGCCGACCCTCGTCGGCGGCCACATGTTCGACCTGCTCGACCGCCCCAAGCTGCACGCGTGGGCCGAGGTCGTCGACGAGGACCAGTTCCTGTGGCGCAACCTCTTCGCGGGCGAGCTCATGCCGCACGACTTCGGCGTGACCAACCTGCGCCAGACGAAGCAGCTGCACATGCGCATGGACGCGGACTACAACGGCTGGTGGATGTGCCTCATCCCGACCGCCGCCATCCGCAAGGTCGGGCTGTCGCTGCCCGCGTTCATCAAGTGGGACGACGCGGAGTTCTGCCTCCGCGCCGGCCGCTCCGGCTTCCCGACCGTCTCGATGCCGGGCATCGCGCTGTGGCACGTATCGTGGGTCGGCAAGGACGACGCGATCGACTGGCAGGCCTACTTCCACGCCCGCAACCGCACGGTGGCGGCGCTGCTGCACTCCAAGAAGCCGCGCGGCGGGTCGTTCCTGGCGCACAGCCGCAACACCGACCTGAAGCACCTGCTGATGATGCAGTACTACCCGACGGCGCTGCGCCTGCAGGCGCTGCGCGACGTGCTGTCGGGCCCGCAGCACATGATCGGCAACATCGCGACGGCCATGCCCGCGGCGCGGAAGACCGCGCAGGACTTCCCCGAGACCGTGGTGCACAAGGAGACCGACCGCGTGCTGCGCTCGCGCAAGGGCCGCCCGATCTACCGTCGCGTGCGCCGCTTCGCGCTGCACTCGGCGCCGACCGGCGCCGCGCTGCGCGTCTTCACGCTCGTGCACCTCGCGGCGCACTGGTTCCACAAGCCGCAGACCAAGAACGTGCGGATGCCCGAGGTCGAGTTCGCCAAGGGCGACGCGAACTGGTGGCGCATCCCCTACTACGACAGCGCCCTCGTGAGCTCGGCCGACGGCGGCGGCAAGCAGATCTACACGCGCGACCGGGAGAAGTTCCGCTCGATGCTGCTCGAGTCGATCCGTCTGCACGCTCAGCTGTGGTGGCACTGGCCCAGGCTGACGCGGCAGTACCGCCGCCAGCTGAAGTCGCTCACCTCGCCCCAGACCTGGGACGGGATCTTCGCAGGCTCCCCGGCGAACGAGGTCGGGGCGGCGAAGTGAGCGAGGCGCTCGCCCCGGCTCCGGATGCCGCGCTGCCGGCGTCGTTCGATCCGGCGTCGGCGACGATCGTCGTCGTGACCTACAACCGGTCGACGCTCCTGAAGGCCCTGCTCGAGTCGATCGGGCGGATGGATCCGAAGCCGGGCCACGTCGTGGTCGTCGACAACGCGTCGTCGGACGACACGGGCGCGGTCGTCGAGTCGATGCGCGAGGCCGTGGGCGCCGAGGTCGTGTACCGCCGCCTCGACGAGAACACGGGCGGCTCGGGCGGCTTCAGCGAGGGCATGCGCGTGGCGTACGAGCTGGGATCCGAGTGGATCTGGCTCATGGACGACGACGTCGAGGTCCTCCCGGACGGCCTCGCCCGCATGGGCGTCTGGACGCCGCGGTTCCGCAGCATCCAGGGCCGCCGGTACGACTACGACGGCAGCGAGTTCTACTGGCAGTACCGGGTCTCGGTCGCGCTCGGCATCCCGATCCCATTCGCGCCCGCGGGCTTCGACGCCTCGGGCTACCGGGAGATGAACTCGGGCTGCTTCGAGGGCATGTTCATCCACCGCGACGTCGTCGCGCGGATCGGCCTGCCCGACCCCCGCTTCTTCATCTACTGGGACGACACGATCTACGGCTGGCTCGCCTCGCGCGTGACGCGCTCGGCGATCGTCAACGAGTTCGTGCTCCGCCGCACGCGCGAGATCAAGCAGTGGGACATGGGCATCCGGCACTTCAATGCCTCGAGCGACATGTACCGCTACTACATCCTGCGCAACCGCGGCATCATGAAGCACTACTACGCGGCCCACGGCGCCTACCGCCCCGCGCTGTTCGCGATCGGGACGGCCGCGACCTTCGCCAAGGAGATCCTGCGTCTCGTGTTCGTCGAGCGGAAGATCACCAGGCAGGGCTGGACCAACCTGTGGCGGGGCGTGCGCGACGCGCGCGCGATCGCGCGCGACGAGTCGTGGCGCCCGATGCCCGCGCTGATCGAGGGATGACGCTCCCCCGCGACCGCATGACCTCCGCCTCGCCCACTCCCCCCGAGCGCCCGGTTATCCCGGTGCCCACGCGCCTGCCGGCGCTGGACGGGCTGCGCGGGCTCGCGGCGCTGCTGGTGATGGTGCACCACACCCTCCTCACGGTCCCGCTGTTCGCGGCCGCGTACTTCGACTCCACGTCCGAGGAGACGTGGAACGTCGGCAACCCCGCATGGTGGATCGCGCACACGCCCGTCCACGTGCTGTGGGACGGCAAGTTCGCGGTCATGATCTTCTTCATCCTGAGCGGATTCGTGCTGACGCTGCCGGTGCTGAAGGCGGGGATCGCGTTCCGCTGGGATGCGTACTTCCCGCAGCGCCTCGCGCGGCTGTACCTGCCGGTGTGGGGCGCGCTCGCGGTCGCGATCGCGGCCATCTTCCTCACGCCGCGCGGGCGGAACGACCAGACCGAGTGGCTGCGTCGCCGCGCCGATCCGGTGTCGTTCCAGGACGTGCTCAACAGCATCATGCAGATCTCCGCCGGCAACGAGATCCTCAGCCCCCTGTGGACGATCCGCTGGGAGATCCTGTTCTCGCTGCTGCTCGGCCTGTTCGTCTGGGTCGGCCTGCACGCCAACGGCCAGGCCGTCGTGGTCAGCTGCCTCGTGCTGATCGCCACCGGCGGCGCGTGGCAGGTCGACGCGCTCATGTACCTCCCCATGTTCCTGATCGGGGTCGTCCTCGCGGTGCACCGCGGCGCGCTGCACGCGCGCCTGGGCCACCTGCCCGCCCGGACGTGGGCCATCGGCCTGGCGGCAGCCGTGCTGCTGGCGTCGTCCGTCTGGATGATGCCGCCCTGGGTGCCCGAGCGGGTGCACGACGGCTCCATCGCGCTCCAGGCGACCGGCGCGCTGATCGTGGTCGCGGCATGCGCGTTCGGGTTCCCGCACGCGCGGGTGCTGTGCTCTCGCCCCGTGCAGTGGCTCGCCACGGTCTCGTTCAGCCTCTATCTGGTGCACGAGACCGTCGTGGTCGCGACGGCCGACCTGGTGGGGCCGAGCGAGTCGTCCATCGTGCTCCCCGTCGCGATCGCGGCCTCGCTGGTCGCCGCGCAGCTGTTCTTCCTGGGCGTGGAGCGCCCCAGCCACCGCCTGTCGCGTCACATCTACAGGCGCGTCGTCAAGCACTGACCGCCCCGGCGCCGTCGCCCCATCACCCCGGCGGGGGCAGGAGCACCCATGGCATGCCCTCGCGGGATCGCGGATCCCGGGGCACACTGGACGTCGTGGCCGATGACGCAGCGAGGATCCGACGACGTCTCCGATGCGCTTCCGCCCTGTCGGCGCTGGTGCTCCTGGCCGCGTCGCTGATCTCGGTGAACGCGCCGACGCCCGCGTACGCCCAGGGCGGCGAGATCGGCGGCAGCGGCACCCACTTCTACTTGAACGACGCCTGGAGCGGCGAGGCGAACCGGGTGCATCAGTTCGGCCTGCGGTACGATCGCGCCTACGTCGGCGACTGGAACCGGGACGGCTCCGACAGCCTCGCGGTGCGGCGCGGCAACGAGTACATCCTGTCGAACGACAACCGCACGGCGAGCACGCGCTTCCGCTACGGTCGCGCGGACGACGAGACCCTGGTCGGCGACTGGGACGGCGACGGAGTCGACACGCTCGCGGTGCGCCGCGGGCACATGTACTACTTCACGAACCAGCTCCAGGGCGGCGAGGCCGAGACCGTGCTGGCCTACGGGCGCGCCGGCGACGAGGTGCTCGTGGGCGACTGGAACGCCGACGGGAAGGACACGCTGGCGGTGCGCCGCGAGCACCGGTTCTACTTCGCCGACGCCCTGCAGGGCGGCGAGGCCTCGCGGGTCGTCGCCTATGGCCGGGCGGACGACCTCGTGTACGTCGGGGACTGGGACGGCACCGGCACGGACACGCCGGCCGTGCGCCGCGGCGCGACGTACTACATCACGAACCGCTTCGAGCCGGGCGAGGCCGAGCGCGTGCTCACCTACGGCCGCGCCACCGACAGCACGGTCGTGGGCGACTGGAACGGGGATCGACGCGACACGCTGGGCGTGCGGCGCGACATCCCCGTCTACCAGACGCCCGGGACCTACGCGAAGATCTCGTTCACCGGGGTGCCCGCCCCGGCCGGGATGGGCTTCAACCTCGACTCGGGCCGCGAGGGCGCGAAGGTGAAGGTGATCGCCGATCGCTTCGGCCTGGCCCGCCCGACGCAGTGGGTCGACGCCACGATGATGTCGAAGGTCCGCGAGTGGCAGGCGAGCCGCGGACTGCCCCAGACCGCGGTCGTCGACCATGCGACCTGGGTCTCCATGGGATACAGCTCCTCGTCCTGGTGGGACCTGGACGGGTACCGGGCACCGCTCCGCGCCCGCACCGACATGTCGCGCGGGCAGCTGATCGAGGCGATGATCGCGACCGCGCTGACCTACCAGGGGTCGCGGTACGTGTGGGGCGGCGCGAATCATCCGAACGTCGGCGCGGACTGCATCGGGGTCGTGATGCAGGCGCTGTACTCGGTGGGCATCAACATCCACCCGAGCAACACCGTCACGCACACGCTGCCCGGCAACACGACTCCCCGAGAGCTCTACAACAGCGGCAAGTTCATGCACGTCCCCTACAGCCAGCGCCAGCGGGGCGACCTGATCTTCCAGGCCCACGACCCGCGCGACCGCCACAGCGTCCGCCACGTGCAGCTCTACCTCGGCAACGGCATGGTCATGGAGTCGGTGCACGTGGGCGGCATCGTCCGCGCCGAGAACACGACCTACCCGGCGAGCGCGAACATGCCCACCGTCATCCGCCCCCTCCCCTGACGCGGCGCCACACGCGGATGTCGGGTGGGATGCGTCGCGAGCGATATCGTTCGACCATGACGCCCCGATGAGGGGGTGCACGAGCCTCCGGAGCGACGATGCCCGCCGTCCACACCCGCCGAGCCCTCGGCATCCTGACCCTCATCCTGGCGGCGGCAGGCTCCACAGGGTGTCTTCCTCTACGACAGCCCGGCATCGACCGCGATGGTCGTGCGCGGTCCCGACACGTTCTTCTCCGTGTCGCAGGTGGCGGGCGACCGGTATCACTCGGTGGCGAACGTGCTGCATCCGGAGACGAGCGCCGCGACGCTCTTCGCGGGCCCCTCCGTCATCCACGTCTCCACGCGCGATCCCTGGGCGCTGTCCATCCCGTGACCTGACGCGCGACACGCCGGGCGATCACTGATCGCATAGCGATATCCCGAGGCGCTAGCGTGACTCGCATCAGCACTCCTCATGCGGTTTCCGTGGAGTTCCGGCCCCTTCCCCGTGACGGAGTTGTCATGTCCCGCCTTGCCCCTGCCGCCGGCCTCACGGCGATCGCCACCGCACTCCTCTGCCTCTCCGCCGTGCCCGCGCATGCCGCGGGCGGCGAGGTGGGCGGCACCGGATCCACCTACTACCTCAACGACGAGTGGAGCGGTCAGGCCAACCACGTGATCCAGTACGGCCGCGCCTCGGATCGCGCCTACGTCGGCGACTGGAACCGCGACGGCAAGGACACGCTCGCCGTGCGCCGCGGCAACCGCTACTACCTCACCGACGCGGGCGGCGAGCCGTACGACCTCCAGTTCGCGTACGGACGCGACACGGACGTGACGCTGACGGGCGACTGGAACGGCGACGGCGTGGACACGCTCGCGGTGCGACGCGGCAACGTCTACTACTTCACCAACCAGCTCACGGGCGGCGCGGCCGAGGCCGTGATCGTCTACGGCCGCGCCGGCGACCAGGTGCTGGTCGGCGACTGGGACGGCAACGGCACCGACACCCTCGCGGTGCGGCGCGAGAACCGCTTCTACTTCGCGAACGCGCTGCAGGGCGGCCAGGCCTCCAAGGTCGTGGCGTACGGGCGCGCGAGCGACCAGGTCTACGTCGGCGACTGGAACGGCAACCGGGTCGACACGCCGACGGTGCGCCGCGGCGCGACCTACTACGTCACGAACAGGTTCGCCCCGGGCGAGGCCGAGCAGGTCCTGACCTTCGGCCGCAGCACCGACAAGACGCTGGTGGGCGACTGGAACGGCGACTTCCGCGACACGCTCGGCGTGCGCCGCGACGGCGCCCCCACGCAGTCCGCGACCGCCGCCTGGGCCCAGGCGGAGTTCGGCACCTTCACGCCGGTCGCCATCTCCGGCACCGGCAACCGCGACATCCCGCTGCCCGCGGGCGCCGTCGGCGGCCTGCTCAACGCGACGGTCTACGGCGACGGGCCCGTGACGATCGAGACGATCTCCGGCGGAACCCCCGTCGAGACGCTGCTCCAGGGCGACGGCCCGGGCTTCGGGCTCGCCATCTTCGGCGTCGGCGAGGCCTATCACGGCGACACGATCCGCATCACGACGGCAGGCGCCTGGCACGTCAAGCTCCAGCCCCTGCACACGGCGCCCATGCTGCCCACCAGCGGCGGCGGGAGCGGCGCGTTCCTGTGGGGCGGCGACTACACCGACGTGACGATGCGGAACTACGGCGGCTTCTTCTTCGCCGCGCAGTGGAACGGCGAGGACTCCCCGAGCACCGGCGTCATCGGCGAGGTCGAGGGCGAGGGCGCGACGTACGACAGCTGGATCGACGCCGGCCCCGGCCTGATCTACATCGTGGCGGACGGCACGTGGGAGTTCGAGCACCACTGATCCGCACACATCGAAACCTGTGCGAACGAGGACCAGGATGTTCCCTCGCACCCGCATGGCGACCGCGGCGGCCGCGATCGCCGCGGTCGTGGCGGCCGCCGCCCTCGTTCCGACCCCGGCGCACGCCAAGGGCGGTGAGGTGGGTGGCAGTGGCGCGAGCTACTTCCTGAACGACTGGTGGAGCGGTCAGGCGAACCGCGTCATCCGGTTCGGTCTGGCGGGAGATCGCGCGTACGCGGGCGACTGGAACGGCAACGGGGTCGACACGCCGGCGGTCCGGCGGGGCCGCGTCTACCACTTCTCGAACGCGCTCGCGGGTGGCGAGGCCGACGCGGTGATCGCCTATGGGCGCGCCTCCGATCGGGTGCTGGTCGGCGACTGGAACGGCGACGGCCGGGACACCCTCGCGGTGCGGCGCGGGAACACGTTCTACTTCACCGACCGCCTGCAGGGCGGCGATGCGACGCGGGTGGTCGCGTATGGGAGGACGGGCGATCTCGTGTACGTGGGCGACTGGAACGCCGACGGGCTCGACACCCCGGTCGTGCGGCGAGGCGCGACCTACTACGTCACCGACCGCTTCGAGTCCGGCGAAGCGGACCGGGTCCTCACATACGGACGCGCGACCGACCATCCGCTCGTCGGAGACTGGGACGGCCATGGTGAGGACACGCTCGGACCGGAGCCTTCGGCCTCGATTCGACCACGCAGGGCGACGCGATCCGCGTGACCGGCGACGGCGACTGGCAGGTCAAGGTCCAGCCGCTCGAGCAGGCGCCCTTAGTGGGGCCGGGCGGCGTCGGGGACGAGGTGTACCTGTACGGCGGCGGGGACGCCCAGGTGTCCTTCTTCCATCGGGGGCTGGCGGAGTACATGATCGTGCAGTGGAAGGGGACCGCCCCCGCCGGATCCCGGCTCGTGCTGGGTGGATCGGGGCCCATCAGCACGGCCGGATACTCGCTCTCCGCGGGCCCGTCGGTGCTGTACGTGACCGCCACCGGCCTCTGGGCGCTTACTCCGCGCTGACCTCGCTTCCGAGCCCTGCGGCGTCCGGCCCCCTTCGGGCCGGGCGCCGCCGTCATATGACTCAGACCGGGTACAGCCGATCCGCCTGCGCGCGCTTGCGGGCCGCGAGCTGCTTGGCCTTCTCCGGGAACGCGGGGTCGATCGTGGCGTCCTGGGCGCGGACGGGCTCGCCCGCCTCGACCACGGTCCATCCGGTGCCGAGGTCCAGCAGGGACTGGTGCTTGACGTCGTAGTAGCCGCGCTTCCCCGCGACCACGAGACCAGCTGCGCCCGCCGCCGCCGCGAGCAGGTGGATGTGGAAGCGGGAGGTCAGCCAGCGCTGCCCGGCGCGGGCCGGGAGCCCGTCGGCCCACATCCCGCCGAACGTGTAGATGCGCGCGTCGGGCCGGGACAGGCCGCGGAAGTGCTGGTCGTCCGGCGGGTTCGATTCGGCGAAGCCCACGCTCGCCTCGGAGATGCCCGCGAGGAAGCCGTCGATGGTCGTGACGACCGCCTCGTCCTCCCACTGCCGCAGGTCGCCCTGCACCAGCACCATCCGGTCGGGGGTGGGCCGCCGGTCGTACAGCGCGCGCTTCAGCGTCAGGGCCAGGAAGGCGTCGTCGAGCCCGAGTTCGGCGCCGAGGGCGTCGGCCGTCGCCTCGTCGCGTGCCTCGACCGAGTCGAAGACCGCGAGGCGGTCGCGCAGCCACGCGGGCAGGTCGCCCTCGAGCGGCATCGCGTCCAGGCCGGTGGCGAAGGCCGGGATCCCGAACTCCTCCTTCACGGCCGCGATCGCGGTCACCAGCCCGAGGTTGTCGCGCCACATCGAGTTGACGTATCCGCCGCCGACGAGATGGATCGACGCGACGCCGCGCAGCGCCTTCACGCCGGCGTCGAAGCGGGGCGAGCCGAGGTCGCGCACGATGCGGGCGATGCGGTCGGCGTCGGCGACCGGATCATGCGATTCGCTGCCCATCGCCAGCTCCCACACGGTGCTGGTGGTGCGCAACGCGGGGTGCACGTTGCCGAACAGGTGCGACGCCCGGCCCGGGTGCGGGCAGTCGAGCCATACGGGCCGGCCGGGGTGGCGCTCGGCGAGGTGCTCCAGCCATGCGCGCGTGACCAGCTCGTCGCCGTAGTTGGGATGACCGGCGGTGGAGACGAGGTAGAACGGCGTGCTGACGGCGACGGGGCCGGTGGTCGGGTTCGCGGGCGCCTTCGCCCGCGGCGCACCGAAGAGCTTCATTGTCCGGTGGACTCCAGGATGAGATGACGTGTTCGGGACGGGTCGCACATCGGGATTGCACGCCCAGACACGCTCCCAGACAACATACAGGTCCGACGCGCACCTCGACAGACCGGCTCGCCTCGCGACGGCCTGGCCGATCAGGCCTCGGGGTTGTCCGCGTTGTACTGGTCGATGACCTCGCCGATCGGGGCGTCGAGGACGAGCGAGTGATCGCGGATGTAGAGGCCGCGCGTGCAGAAGCGGCGCAGGTCCTTCTCGTTGTGGCTCACGAAGAACAGCGTTCGACCCTCGGCGAGCAGCTCGTCGATCCGGCGATAGCACTTCGCGCGGAAGGCCTTGTCCCCCACCGCGAGCACCTCGTCGACCAGCAGGATCGGCTCGTCCAGCTGCGACACGACGGAGAACGCGAGCCGCACCTTCATGCCGTTGGAGAGGTGCTTGTACGGAGTCTCCTGCGCGTCCTCGAGCTCGGCGAACGCGATGATGTCGTCGTAGCGCCGGGCGATCTCGGCCTTCGCCATGCCGTGCAACCCCGCCGTCAGGCGCACGTTCTCGCGCACCGTGAGGTCGCCCACGAACCCGCCCGTGATCTCGATCAGCGGCGCGACGCCGCCGTTCACGGTCACCGCGCCCTCGTCCGGCAGCAGCACGCCCGCGACGAGCTTCAGCAGCGTCGACTTGCCCTGGCCGTTGCGTCCGACCACGCCGATGGACTCCCCCGGGCGCACCGTGAACGACACGTTCCGCAGGGCCCAGAACTCCCCCGGCCGGTTGCGGCGGGACGCGTCCGCGAACATGTCCTTGATGCTGCGGCGCCCGCGACGGTTGCGGCGGAAGCGCACGCCCAGGCCGGCGACCTCGATCGCGTGCTCGGGTGCGGATGCCTGCGACGTCATCACAGCTCCTTCAGCAGCGGGCGCTCGAGGCGGCGGAACGCGAGGATGCCGACGCCGAGGAACAGCAGGCACATCACGGCGGACATCGCGACCGCGAAGGGGTCCCACAGTTCCGGGAAGAAGCCCACCCGGTAGAGGGTGAAGATGCCCGCGAGCGGGTTGAACGCCATCACGGCGGGCAGCGACCCCGGCAGGTCATGGATCGCGTAGATGATCGGCGACGCGTAGAACAGCACGCGCAGGATGAGCCGGGTCGTGCGCTCCAGGTCGGTGAACAGCACGCACAGCGGAGCGACGAGCAGGCCGAGGCCCACCAGCAGGACCGCCTGCAGAACGACGCCCAGGGGGAACAGCAGGATGCCCCAGCCGACCTCGGCGCCCGAGAACACGGCGAACAGCGCGAGCACGGGCAGCGCGAACAGGAACTCGAAGCCCTTGCTGAGCACGACCCGGTTCACCCAGATCGAGCGCGGTATCGCGGTCGACCGGACGAGCTTGGCGTCCTTGTTGAACGCACGAGTGAAGTCGGTGACCGACGCGTTGAACCACACCCACGACAGCAGCGCCGTGATCAGGAACACGATGTACGGCTCGACGCCGACGGTGCGCTGGAACACCATCGTGAACACGAACCAGTAGATCGCGCTCATCACGAGCGGATCCAGCACCGACCACAGATAGCCGAGCCAGCTGGTGGCATAACGGACCTTCAGGTCGCGCGCCGACAGCAGCCAGAGGGCGTGCAGGTACCGCCGGGGTGTCCCGGGGGCGCCGACGGCGTGGCTGCTGGACACGGGGATGGTCCGCGCTCGGGTCAGGCGTTCAGGGTGTTGTTCCACATCGACAGCGCCGACCCGATGGCCATGTGCATGTCGAGGTACTGGTACGTGCCGAGGCGGCCGCCGAAGTGCACGTCCTTCTCGCCCTTCGCGAGCTCGCGATAGGCCAGCAGGCCCGCGCGGTCGTCGGCGGTGTTGACCGGGTAGTACGGCTCGTCCTCGCGCGTCGCGAAGCGCGAGAACTCGCGCATGATGACGGTCTTGTCGTCCGGGTAGACGTCCTTGCGCTCCGGGTGGAAGTGCTTGAACTCATGGATGCGCGTGTACGGCACGTCCGCGTCCGGGTAATTCATGACCGAGGTGCCCTGGAAGTCGCCGACGTTCAGGACCTCCTCCTCGAAGTCGAGCGTGCGCCACGCGAGCTCGCCCTCGGCGTAGTCGAAGTAGCGGTCGACCGGGCCGGTGTAGACGATCGGCACCTGGCCGACGAGCGCCTTCTTGTTGAGGGGCTGCGACTCGTCGAAGAAGTCGACGTTCAGCTTCACCTCGATGTTCGGGTGGTCGGCCATCCGCTCGAGCCACGCGGTGTAGCCGTCGGTCGGCAGACCCTCCCACGTGTCGTTGAAGTAGCGGTTGTCGTAGTTGTAGCGCACGGGCAGGCGGCTGATGATGTCGCCCGACAGCTTCTCGGGCGAGGTCTGCCACTGCTTGGCCGTGTAGTGGGCGAAGAACGCCTCGAACAGCGGGCGGCCCACGAGGGCGATGCCCTTCTCCTCGAAGTTCGCCGCGGTCTTGACGTCGAACTCGCCGGCCTGCTCCTTGACCAGGGCGCGCGCCTCGTCGGGCGTGTACGCGGCCTGGAAGAACTGGTTGATGGTGTGCAGGTTCACCGGCAGCGCGTAGACCTGGCCCTTGTGGGTCGAGTACACGCGATGGACGTAGTTCGTGAACGTCGTGAAGCGGTTGACGTACTCCCACACGGCCGGGTTCGACGTGTGGAACAGGTGGGCGCCGTAACGGTGCACCTCGATGCCGGTCGTGGGCTCGTTCTCGCTGTACGCGTTGCCGCCGATGTGGTGACGGCGGTCGATCACGGTCACCTTGCGGCCCGCGTTGGCCGCGCGCTCCGCGATGGTGAGTCCGAAGAAGCCGGAGCCGACGACAAGCAGATCCATACGAGTGAGTGCCTTCTGTAGGGAACAGGTCAGCCGCGACCCCGGGGTCGGCGACGCCCCATCCTAACGGGGCGAGCCTCCCAGCCCGCCGAGCGTGCGGGCGTGGCTCTCAGACTGGCTGGATCGCGCTTGGTAGACTCGCTCGCCGGGTCACGGCCCGCCTTCGTGCGCGATCGTGCCGCAGCTGCGCACGCAGGAGAACAGATGCGCCGTCCCCGACAGACTTTCTCAGGAGCAGCATGAAACTCGTCATCCAGATCCCGTGCCTGAATGAGGAGGAGACCCTCCCGCTCGTCCTGGAGACGATGCCGAAGGAGATCCCGGGCATCGACGAGATCGAGCTGCTCGTGATCGACGACGGCTCCACCGACCGCACGGTCGAGGTGGCGAAGTCGTACGGCGTGCGCCACTTCGTGCACCACACGCGCAACATGGGCCTCGCCCGCTCGTTCCGCGACGGCGTCGAGTACGCGCTCGGCGTCATGGGCGCCGACATCGTCGTGAACACGGACGGCGACAACCAGTACCCGCAGCAGATGATCGGCGACCTCGTGCAGCCGCTGCTGCGCGGCGAGGCCGACATCGCGATCGGCGACCGGCAGACCGCGACCATCGCGCACTTCTCGCCCTTCAAGAAGGTCATGCAGCGCGTCGGCAGCGAGGTCGTCAACTTCGCCGCCGGCACCGAGCTGCCCGACGCGGCGAGCGGCTTCCGGGCCTACTCGCGCAAGGCGCTCATCCGCCTGAACATCGTCACGCAGTTCTCGTACTGCATGGAGACGATCATCCAGGCCGGCAACAAGCGCCTGAAGATCGCGAGCGTGCCGATCACGACCAACCCGAAGACCCGCGAGTCGCGCCTGTTCAAGAACATCTTCCAGCACATGGCGAAGTCGGGACAGGCGATCATGCGCAGCTACATCATGTTCAAGCCGCACACGATCTTCACGACCCTCGGCGTGCTGCTCCTGGTCGTCGGCCTGATCCCGTTCCTGCGCTTCCTGATCCTGAACTGGATGGGCACCGCGGGCGACCACATCCAGTCGCTCATCCTCGGCTCGTCGCTGCTGGTCGGCTCGCTGCTGTCGTTCGCGCTGCTGATCATCTCCGACCTGCTGCGGACGAACCGCGTGCTGCTCGAGGACACCCTGCAGCGCCTGAAGGAGATCCAGTACGGCGAGGATGCGCGCCCGGCCGACGTGCGGCACGTGCCGCTGCCGGGGCCGGCCGGCTCGGTGGTGGATGCGCCCACGGAGGACGCGGGATCGGCCCGGACGACGTCGTGATCGTCTCGTTCGGCACGTACGACGCGGTCAAGCACCCGCGCGTCGGCATCATCGTCGACGGCCTGCGGGAGCGCGGACTCGAGGTGCGGGAGCTGAACCGCCCGCTGGGCTTCAGCACGGCCGAGCGCGTGCGCATGCTGAAGCAGCCGTGGCGGCTTCCCGCGTTCGCGTGGCGCCTGCTGACGTGCTGGATCGCGCTCGCCCGGGACGCCCGCGCGCTGCGCCGCGCCGGCATCGTTCCCGAGGCCGTGCTCGTGGGCTACATGGGGCACTTCGACGTGCTCCTCGCCCGCCGCCTGTTCCGCCGGTCCACCATCGTCCTGGACCACCTGATCTTCGCGGGCGACACCGCGCAGGACCGCGGTGCCGAGGGCCTGCGCGTCCGCCTGCTGCGGGAGCTCGACCACCGCGCGCTGGCGGCCGCGGACATCGTGCTCGTCGACACGGTCGAGCACCTCGAGATGCTGCCCGATCGCTCCAAGGGCGTGCACGTGCCCGTCGGCGCGCGCGCCGAGTGGTTCGACGCCCGCCCGGCGACGGATGCCCCCGCCGACGGCCCGCTGTCGCTCGTCTTCTTCGGCCTGTTCACCCCGCTCCAGGGCGCGCCGACGATCGCCGAGGCTCTGCGCCGCGCACACCAGGCCGGAGCCGAGTTCACCGCCACGATCGTGGGCACGGGCCAGGACTACGACGCCGCACGCGCGGCGGCGGGCGACCTGCCTGGCGTCACGTGGCTGGACTGGGTCGACGCGCACGAGCTGCCCGCGCTGGTCGCGCGGCACGACGTCTGCCTCGGCGTCTTCGGGACCTCCGGCAAGGCCCGCCGCGTGGTCCCGAACAAGGTCTACGAGGGCGCCGCGGCCGGCTGCGCGATCATCACGGGCGACACCGCGCCCCAGCGCGCCGCCTTCGGCGACGCCGCGCTCTACGCCGCGCCGGGCGACGCCGCCGCTCTGGCCGACGTGATCGCGGAGCTCGCGGGCTCGCGCGACCGCGTGACCGCCGCGCGCGCCGCCGCGGCCGCGGCCGCCGAGTCGTTCCGCGCGGTCGACGTCGTCGCGCCGCTCGTGGACCGGCTAGCGACGCGCGGCGGATCCGCCTGATGAAGCGCGTCCTCGGCGTCCTGCGCTCCCCCGCCGTCAAGTGGGCGTTCCTCGCGGTCGCGCTCGGCTTCGCGGCGTGGTTCGTCGCGAGCCGCTGGGAGGCGATCGCCGCCGCGCTGGCCCGTCTGCCCTGGTGGGCGCTCGTCGTCGCCCTGGTCGCGAGCGCCGTGTACGTGGGTCTGACCCTCGAGGCCTGGCGCGGCATCGTGCGCGACCTCGGGCACCCGCTGGCCGTGCGCCCCGCCGTGGCCCTGTTCGGCGTCAGTCAGCTCGGCAAGTACATCCCCGGCGGCGTGTGGAACATCGCCGCCGCCGCGGATCTGGGGCGCGCCCACGGCATCCCCGCCCGGCACTCGGTCGCCGCGATGACGATCGCGCTGCTGATCTCGCTGGTCTCGGGCGTCGGCGTCGGCGCGCTCGGGTTCGCGGTCGCGCCCACGCCCGCGCTCGCCGACTGGGCGTGGCTGATGTGGTTCGGCGTGCCGCTGCTCGTCCTGCTGATCCCGCCCGTCCTCAACCGGCTCATCGCACTCGCGTGGCGCATCCTGCGCCTGGAGCCGCTCGACACCCCGGGCGGTTCGCTGTCCCCGCGCGGCGTCGCGGTCGCCACGGCCTGGTCGCTGCTCGCGTGGATCGTGGCCGGCGTCGCGGTCGCGGCTCTCGCGATCGGCCTCGGCGCCCCGGCCACGTGGCACACGGTCGTCCAGTGCATCGGCGGCTACGCGCTCGCGTGGGTGATCGGATTCCTGTTCGTGATCGCGCCCGCGGGCGCGGGCGTGCGGGAGCTCGTGCTCGCCGCCGCCCTCGCCGGCACGCTCGCCTCGGCCGAGATCGTCACGCTCGTGCTGCTGAGCCGGGTCCTGCTCACGGCCGTCGACCTCGGCTTCGCGGCCGTCGGCGGCGTCGAGACCCGGCTCGCCCGGCGACGCCTCGGCCGCACCGGATCGGCGGAGCCGGCATGAGCGCCCGCGTGACCCGCATCCGGGCGGTCCTGGAGCACGTCGCGCTGGTCCTCCTCGGGATCGGCGGGCCGTTCGCCTACGCCATGGCCTCGCCCATCTACTCCAGCGGCGACGAGGCCGCGCACGTCGACTACGCCTTCCAGGTGTGGCACGGCGAGCTGCCCGTGTTCGAGGAGGGGCTCGAGCTCGGCAACACGGTCGGAGTGCACCCGCCGGTTCAGTGGACCGCCCACCACCCGCCCCTGCTGTACCTCCTGCTCGCCCCGTTCGTCGGTCCGCTGGCCGACGCCGGGAACATCGAGGGCGCGGGCATGGCGGGCCGGATGGTGATGGTCGCTCTCTCGATCGCCCTCCTCTACGCGATCCGCGGCATCGCCCGTCTGCTGCTCCCCGCCGTCGCGGGCATCGGCCTCGCGTCGGCGCTGATCGTCGGACTCTCGGTCTGGTTCGTGCGCCTGGGCGGCTCTGTCTACACCGACACGCTCGCCGCCCTCGTCAGCGCGCTCGCGTTCTATGCCCTGCTGCGCCTGGCCAGGGGCCGCACCCCGGTCCGGGACATCGTGCTGTTCGCCGTCGCCTGCGCGGGATGCGCGCTGACCCGCTTCTCGCTTCTGCCCGTGGCGGTGCTGTTCGCGGTCGCGGTCATCGTGATCGGTCACCTCCCCGGCCCCCTCCGCGCCCGGCACGCGTGGACCGCCGCGGTCGCGGCCGGGGTCGCGGTCGTGGCATCGTCCCTGTGGTTCTATCTGCGCAACATCGCGCTCACCGGCAACGCGAGCGGCGGCCACCCGGACTGGGCGGCCGAGCACACGCGACGCGTCGCCCGGCCCGTGCTCGAGGTCACGCGCGACCCCGCGTTCTGGACGCGCATGACCGAGCAGTTCTCGACCGGGACGTACCCGCCGCTCCCCCGCGCGCTCGAGACCCCGCTGCCGTGGACGCTGCTGCTGTTCGCGCTGCCGCTCCTGATCGGGCTCGTCGCGCACGTGGCCGGCGTACTCCGCGAGCGCCGCGAACGCGCCGTGCGCCTGGTGATCCTCGCGACCGCCCTGTGCGCGTGCGGCGGCATCGCGATCATGCAGATCATGCATCACGCCGGCGGCGGTAGCGCGTTCGCGCGGTACTTCTTCGCGATGCTGCCGTTCCTGGCGCCGTTCCTGGCGCTCCCCCTGCTGTGGGCGCGCGCCCTGCCCCTGGCCGCGTGGACGGCGGTCCGCACGACGCTGCTGGGCCTCGAGATCGCGGCCACGCTGGCGCGCGAGCTGTCCGGTCCGCAGGCCGCCTTCTACCCGACGCCCACCTGGATCGGCTTCGGCGTCGCCGTGGCCGGCGCGTCGATCGCGCTCGGCGTCCTCGTCGGCGCACCGCGGCGGACGACGCCGTGACCGCCCCCGATCAGGCGGGCGACGCGCCGGAGCTGCCCGGCGGCGCCGAGCAGGCGATCGGCGGCGGCTCGGCACCCGACGGCCCGCTGCTGCGGCTCATCAAGGACCGTCGCGTGGCGTTCCTGCTCGTCGGCGCGATCAACACCGGCGTCGGCTTCGTCTGGTTCATCCTGTTCTCGCTGCTCGCGGCCGCCGTGTGGCCGGACGCGCCCTGGCGCATCTTCGTGATCATCACGTGCGCGCACCTGGCCAGCACCATCTCCGCCTTCGTGCTCTACCGGAGGCTCGTGTTCCGCGTCACGGGGCACCTGTGGCTGGACTTCTGGCGATTCCAGCTGGTGTACCTGACCTCGTTCCTGCTCAACCAGCTCGTCGTCCCGCCCCTGACGATCCTGCTGGGCATGAACGAGATCGTCGCGCAGTTCCTGTTCACGTTCGTGATCGCGGTGATCAGCTACGTCGGCCACAGCCGGTTCTCATTCCACCGCAGGAAGGAGGAGCGATGAGCGCCGGCATCCGCCTCAGCGTCGTCGTGCCCGCCTACGACAACGGCCGCACGCTGGACGAGACGCTCCGCTCGATCCTCGACCAGGAGGTCGAGGGCCTCGAGCTGATCGTGGCCGACCACGCGTCCTCCGACGACACCCTCGACGTCATGCGGCGGTTCGCGGACGATCCGCGCGTCGCGCTGCTCGAGACCGAGGCGGGCGGCGGCGCGGGTCGCAACTGGAACCGCGTGACCGAGGCGGCGCGCGGCGAGCTCATCAAGCTCGTCTGCGGCGACGACGTGCTGCGCCCCGGCGTGCTGGCGCGCCAGGCGGCGCTGCTCGAGACCACCGGCGCGGTGATGACCGCGTGCCGCCGCGATCTCATCGACATGAACGGCGACGTGCTGCTGGCCGGCTGGGGACTGCGGGGCCTGGACCGGCGCATGCCCGGCGCCGAGGCGGTGCGCCGGGCCGTGCGCGCGGGCTCCAACCTCTTCGGAGAGCCCGCATCGGTCATGATGCGCCGCGACGTGCTGGCCCGCACGGGCGGCTGGTTCGACCGGTTCTCGTACCTGATCGACCAGGCGACGTACACGCGCGTCCTGCTGGAGGGCGACTTCGTCCCCGACCCCGAGGTGGGGGCCACGTTCCGGATGAGCGACTCCCAGTGGAGCGTCGCCCTCGCCTCCCGCCAGTCGGCCGAGGCGCGCGAGTTCCACGCGTGGGTGCGCGAGGCGCATCCGGATGTCCTCTCGGGCCTCGACCGCCGCATCGGGGATGTCCGGGCCGCGCTCATGGCCCGCGCCCGGAGGCTCTCGTATCGTGTGCTGAAGAGGAGGATGCGATGACCGAGCCGTACGTGCACCGCATCAGCGTCGTGATCCCCGTCTACCAGGGCGAGCGCACCCTGCCCGGCGTCGTGGGCGAGCTTCGCCCCCTCACCCAGGGCTTCCGCACGCCCGGAGGCCGCCTCGCGCGGGTCGAGGAGGTGCTGCTGGCGCACGACCGGGGCCCCGATCGCTCCGACGCCGTGATCCGCGAGCTCGCGAGCGGCGACGACTGGATCACGCCCGTCTGGCTGAGCCGCAACTTCGGTCAGCACGCCGCGACGCTCGCCGGGATGGCGGCCTCGGGCGGCGAGTGGATCATCACGATGGACGAGGACGGGCAGCACGACCCCGCCGACATCGGCGTGCTGCTCGACGCGGCGCTCGACGAGCAGGCGGACCTCGTCTACGGAGCGCCGGCCAACCGGCCCCCGCACGGGCTGATGCGCAACACCGCCTCGCGCGCGTCGAAGCGCGTCCTGCAGACTGTGTTCGGCGGCGGCAACGCGGCCGAGTTCAACAGCTTCCGGCTGGTGCTCGGCGAGATCGGCCGCAGCGTGGCCGCGTACGCGGGCACCGGCGTGTACCTGGATGTCGCCCTCGGCTGGATCGCCGCCCGCACCGCCACGGCCCCCGTGACGCTGCGCGAGGAGGGCGACCGCCGCTCGGGCTACTCGTACCGGCGCCTGTTCGGGCACTTCCTGCGCATGGTCCTCACCTCGGGCACTCGCGGGCTGCGCATCGTCACGCTGACGGGCACCTCGGTGTTCGTCGCGGGCCTCCTGTTCGCGCTGTACCTCGTGATCGCCCGTCTCGCCGGCGTGGTGAACGAGCCCGGCTGGACCTCGCTCATGGTCGTGCTGCTGCTCGGCATCGGGGTGATCCTCGTGGCGCTCGGCATCATCGCCGAGTACCTCGGGGTCGCCGTGAGCACGGCGCTCGGCAAGCCGTCGTACCTGATCGTGCGCGATCCGGCCCTCGGCCCGCTCGCGCACACCGAGCGGGCCGCGCACGAGGGATCGACGGCCCGGACGTCGTGACGATCCGCCGCTGGATCATCGGCCGGGGGCTGCTCGGCAGGGCGGTCGCGCGCGCGAGGTCCGACGCGCCCTTCGCCGTCGATGTACCCGACTGGGACGACGGCGCCGGCACGAGCGCGGTGCTCGCGGACGCGCTGCGGCGCTTCGTCGAGGCGGCTGGGACGGACGAGCGGCTCGAGATCTCGTGGACGGCCGGCCGCGCGGTCACGTCGACGCCGCCCGAGCACGTCCAGGCCGAGGTGGACGTGTTCCGCCGGTTCGTCGCCGAACTCGCCACCCTCCCGCCCGCGGCGCGGGCCCGGCTGACGGTCGTGCTCGCCTCGTCCGTCGGCGGCGCCTACGCGGGCTCGTCGGGCGCGCCCTTCACCGAGGCCACCCCGGTCGCGCCCGCCTCACCCTACGGCGAGGGCAAGCTCGCCATGGAGGCGGCGCTCACGGCGGCGACCGCGTCGGGCGGATGGACGGCGCTCGTCGCCCGCGTCACGAACCTGTACGGCCCGGGCCAGGATCTCGCCAAGGCGCAGGGCCTGATCTCGATCCTCACCCGGGCGCACGTCGCCGGGGTTCCGGCATCGATCTACGTGCCGCTCGACACGCTCCGCGACTACGTCTACGAGGACGACGCGGCGCAGATCCTCTCGAGCGCCGCGCTGCGCGCCGCGGCGACGGCGCCGGGCACCACCACCGTGAAGATCGTCGGCAGCGGCCGCGCCGTGTCGATCGGCGCCCTGATCGGGGAGCTCCAGCGGCTGAACCGCCGCCGCGGCTTCATCGTGCTGGGCGGCGGCGATCCGCGGGGTCAGGCCCTCGACCTGCGCGTGCGCTCGCGGGTGTGGCCCGACCTGGACGGTCTGGCCCGCACCCCCCTCCCCGAGGGGCTCAGCCGCGTGTACGCGTCGCAGCTGGCGACGTGGGCGCGGCGCCCCGTGGCCGGCTGAGGCCCTGCGGGCGCAGGCGACGCGCCACGAGCCATCCGGCGGCGGTCAGCACGCCGAGCAGCGCGGCTCCCGCCAGCAGCGGCAGTCCCGGCGGCAGGAAGCGGACCGTGACCACGTCGCCGGGCGCGGCGCCCGAGACGTCGACCGTGAGCAGCCAGTCGCGCACCGGCTCGGCCTTCGCCGCGCCGTCGACGGCGTAGCCGGGGTAGTCGAGTCGGCTGAGCACCACCCGGCCGTCCGATCCCACCGAGTCGACCCGGAAGCTCACGGACGTGTCGGTCGCCTCGAGCTCGGAGACCTCGGTGCCCTCGCCCGACCACACGACGCCTCCGGCTGCCGGGAGCACCTCGTCCCGCCGGAAGAGCCACGTGTGCTCCCCCGCCTCGGCGAGATGCCAGCCGGCCGGGGGCTCGGGCTGATCCCGGTAGGTCGCGCGCATCGCGATGACGGTGCTGACGCCCATCAGGTCGCTGACGCGCTCGCCCGTCGACTCGTCGACGCTCCACAGCGTCGAGAGGCCGTCGCCGCACGTCTCACCCCGCAGGTCCATGCAGAAGTCCTGCACGAATTCGGAGTACGGCAGCACCGTGTAGAGGTTCGACACGTCGGTGTCGCTCAGGTACCAGAGGTTGGCGAGAAGGCGCTCGCGCCAGGAGGCGGGATCGCCCGCCCCCGCGCTCGCGCGGCCCACGACCATGGCGTCGCCGTACGACTCGCCGTCGGCCTCGCTCAGCACCTGCCGCATCTCGCCCACCGTCGGCACGGCGCCGCCGGGAAGCGGGGTCGCCGGCATCGCGACGATCTGCAGCGCGACGGTGACCGCCGTCACGCCGAGCGCACCGGCGACGAGCGCGAAGCGCCGCGCGTCCTCGCGCCAGGGCCGGGTCGCCACGCGGCGGATCGCCCACAGCAGCGCGAGCTGCGCGACCGCCGTGGCGACGATGCCGCGCCAGTCCAGCGGCACGTTCCCGAGGTTCACGAGCGCGAGCGCCACGATCAGCGCGACGGTCCAGCGCATCCGGCGCGCCGAGAGCTCGCCCCACCTCGTCCGGGTTGCGGCCACCGCGAGCAGCACCAGCAGCGCGAGGGCGAGGTACGGGATGAACCGCAGCGGCCAGCGGATGGGCCCCATGTGGCTCGGCGCCAGCACGGCCACGAGCGCCGCTGAGCCGATCGCGAGCAGCGGGACGCAGCGACGCAGGGCGGCACGCGACATCGGCAGCACCAGCAGGGCGAACGGCAGCAGCCAGGCGATGTACACGAGGGGCGCGTCCGTGACCTCGCCCGTCCACAGCATGACGCCCTTCTCCAGCACGCCCTCGGGTGCGCGCACCTCGCCGTCCCAGGTCCGGATCGTGCCGGTGAAGGTGGGGCCGGCGGCACCGGCGAGATCCGTCAGATCGGCGTTCAGGAAGAACCAGTTGCGCACGACGAACGAGCCGCGGTCGGTCACGGGGGCGGTGAGGATCCCCGGCAGGTACACCACGACGGTCCAGGCGGCGCCCCACACCGACGCCAGCAGGCTCCGGACGATCCGCCCGCGGTCGCGCATCCACGCGGCGCGCACGAGCGACTCGACCAGCACGCCCACGAGCACGATCACGCCGAAGACGTACCCGAATGTGATGAGGACGTAGCTCGCGACCAGGTACGGGATGGGCGACCGCGACGCCTCCACCGCGCGCCGCAGGGCCCACCACACCCACGGCAGCAGCGCGGAGTTGAACAGGCCGGTCGACCAGGAGGCGGCGTCCATGTAGACCGTGAAGCCGCACAGCGGCACGAGCACGGCGGCGAGCGCCGCCCACGGCCGCGCGGCGGTGAAGGAGCGCGCGAGCAGGTACACGCCCATGGTCATCAGCACCAGGAACGCGATCTTGACGACGGTCGCGAACACAACCGGGTCCTCGCAGGCCCGCGCGCCCAGCGCGATCAGCCAGTTGAGCGGGTTCAGCAGCGCCCACTGCCCCTCCGCCAGGTAGTTGCCCGCCTGCCACGCCGACGGCTCGAGGAGCGGGAGGCGCCCCTGCCGCAGCAGGTCGCCGAGCTGCCACCACTGCCCGAAGGATCCGAGCTGCGTGTCGTCGGCGAAGTAGAAGCGCGGATTCCCGGCGAGGCGCGCGAGCGCGAACACCAGCGTGGCGGCCGCCGCAGCGATCGGCCAGCCGATCCTGCGGACACGTCTGCTCACGGAACCCGATGCTAACAACCGCGCCTCCCAGGGATGCGGACAAGCGCATATGACACGATGGTCGGGTGAAGGGCATCATCCTCGCCGGTGGTTCGGGCACGCGTCTGCATCCGATCACGCTCGGCGTCTCCAAGCAGCTCGTTCCCGTGTACGACAAGCCGATGGTGTACTACCCGCTGTCGACGCTGATGCTGGCGGGGATCCGGGACATCCTGGTGATCACGACGCCGCACGACGCGGCCGCGTTCGAGCGGCTGCTCGGCGACGGCTCGCAGTTCGGCGTGAACATCACGTTCGCGCAGCAGCCCTCACCCGACGGCCTGGCCCAGGCCTTCACGATCGGCGCGGACTTCATCGGCGACGACAAGGTCGCGCTGGTCCTCGGCGACAACCTGCTGTACGGCCCCGGCCTGGGCAGCCAGCTCAAGCGCTTCGCCGACGTCGACGGCGGAGCCGTGTTCGCGTACTGGGTCGCCGAGCCGCAGGCGTACGGCGTGGTCGAGTTCGACGCCGACGGCAAGGCCGTCTCCCTGGAGGAGAAGCCCGCCGCCCCCAAGAGCAACTACGCGGTCCCCGGCCTGTACTTCTACGACAACGACGTGGTCGAGATCGCCCGCAACCTCAAGCCGTCCGCGCGGGGCGAGTACGAGATCACCGACGTGAACGCCGCCTACCTGGAGCGCGGCAAGCTCAGCGTCGAGGTGCTGCCCCGCGGCACCGCCTGGCTCGACACGGGCACGTTCGACCAGATGACAGACGCGGCCGACTACGTGCGCACGATGGAGCGCCGCACGGGCCTGAAGATCGGCGCGCCCGAGGAGGTCGCCTGGCGGCAGGGGTTCCTCTCGGACGACGAGCTGCGCGAGCGGGCGCAGAAGCTGGTGAAGTCGGGGTACGGATCGTACCTCCTCGAGGTTCTGGAGCGTGGTCGCTGATGTCGAAGCTTCTTGTCACCGGCGGTGCCGGGTTCATCGGGTCCAACTTCGTGCACCACGTCGTCGAGCACACCGACCACCACGTGACGGTGCTCGACAAGCTCACCTACGCGGGCAACCTCGCCTCGCTCGAGGGCCTCCCCGAGGACCGCGTGCGCTTCGTGCAGGGCGACATCGCCGACGCCGAGCTGGTCGACGGCCTGTTCCGCGAGGTCGACGCGGTCGTGCATTACGCGGCCGAGTCGCACAACGACAACTCGCTGAACGACCCGCGCCCGTTCCTCGACACCAACATCATCGGCACGTACACGCTGCTCGAGGCCGCGCGCCGCCACGACGTGCGCCTCCACCACATCTCGACCGACGAGGTGTACGGCGACCTCGAGCTGGACGACCCCGAGCGGTTCACCGAGAGCACCCCGTACAACCCCTCGTCGCCCTACTCGTCGACCAAGGCCGGCAGCGACCTGCTGGTCCGGGCCTGGGTGCGCTCGTTCGGTGTGCGGGCCACGATCTCGAACTGCTCCAACAACTACGGCCCCTACCAGCACGTCGAGAAGTTCATCCCGCGCCAGATCACCAACGTGATCCGCGGCATCCGCCCCAAGCTCTACGGCACCGGCGAAAACGTGCGCGACTGGATCCACGCGGACGACCACTCCTCCGCGGTGCTGACCATCCTCGACAAGGGCGAGATCGGGCAGACCTACCTGATCGGCGCCGACGGCGAGGAGAACAACAAGGACGTCGTCGAGCTGATCCTCGAGCTGATGGGCCAGCCGCGCGACGCGTACGACCTGGTCGCCGACCGTCCGGGACACGACCTGCGCTACGCGATCGATTCCACCAAGCTGCGCACGGAGCTCGGCTGGCAGCCGCGCTTCCAGGACTTCCGCGCCGGTCTCGCGGACACCATCGAGTGGTACCGCGCCAACGAGGCGTGGTGGGCTCCGGTCAAGGACGGCGTCGAGGCGTTCTACGCCAGCAAGGGGCAGTGACGGCCGTGACGGAGCTGGGCAAGCAGCTGGCCGCGACGCCGACCGCCATCGAGGGGCTGCTGCTGTTCGACCTGCCCGTGCACGGCGACGCGCGCGGGTGGTTCAAGGAGAACTGGCAGCGCGAGAAGATGACCGCGCTGGGCCTGCCCGACTTCGGCCCGGTGCAGAACAACATCTCCTACAACGACCGGCCCGGCGTCACGCGCGGCATCCACGCGGAGCCGTGGGACAAGTGGGTGTCGGTCGCGACCGGCCGCGTGTTCGGCGCCTGGGTGGACCTGCGCGAGGGCCCCGGCTTCGGCAACGTCTTCACGGCCGAGATCGACCCGTCCACGGCGATCTTCGTGCCGCGCGGCGTGGCCAACGCGTTCCAGACGCTGGAGCCCGGCACGGCCTACACGTACCTGGTCAACGACCACTGGTCGCCCGACGCTTCGTACTCGTTCCTGAACCTGGCCGACGAGACCGTCGCCATCCCGTGGCCCATCCCGCTCGAGCAGGCGGAGATCTCCGACAAGGACCGCGCGCACCCGCGCCTTGCGGACGCCACGCCCGTCCCGCCCCGCCGCACGCTCGTGATCGGCGCGAACGGCCAGCTCGGCCGGGCCCTGCGCGCCCAGCTGGGGGACGCCGCGCACATCGAGTACGCCGGCCGCGAGGACCTGGACCTCACCTCCCCCGACCTGGCCGCCGCGCGCCGCTGGCGCGACTACGGCGTGATCGTGAACGCCGCCGCGCACACCGCTGTCGACGCCGCAGAGACCCCCGAGGGCCGCGCCGAGGCGTGGGCCGCGAACGTCACGGGCGTCGCGGCGCTCGCGCGCGTCGCGGCGCAGCACGACATCACGCTCGTGCACGTCTCGAGCGACTACGTGTTCGACGGCACTGCCGCCGAGCCGTACCGGGAGGACGACCCGATCGCCCCGCTGGGCGTCTACGGGCAGACCAAGGCCGCGGGCGACGCGATCGTCGCGACCGTGCCGCGCCACTACATCGTGCGCACCTCGTGGGTCATCGGCGACGGCGGCAACTTCGTGCGGACCATGGCGTCCCTGGCCGAGCGCGGCGTCGACCCCACGGTCGTCGACGACCAGACCGGCCGGCTCACGTTCACCGCGGACCTCGCCCGCGGCATCCAGCACCTGCTCGAGACGCGCGCGCCCTACGGCACGTACAACCTCACGGGCGCGGGCGAGCCCCGCACCTGGGCGCAGTACGCCGCCCGGGTGTACGAGCTGACCGGACACGACCCCGCCCGCGTCACGCCCGTCACCACTGCCGAGTACTACGCCGGCAACGACCGGCCCACCGCTCCCCGCCCGCGCAACAGCGTGCTCGACCTCACCAAGATCGAGGGCACCGGCTTCACCCCGCCGGACGCCGACGCGAGCCTCGTGCGCTACCTCGAGGCGACCCCGTGAGCCGCACCCGCCCGCCGGCCTTCCCGGTCGGCGCCGTCGCGCTCGCCCGTCCGCGGGACCCCCGCGCGGTGACGCGCATCTGGTGGATCGTCGCGGCAGGCGCCATCCTCGCCAACCTCGTCACGACCGCCATCGTCGGGCTGTCCGCGGACCAGCCGGCATTCCCGTTCGACGAGCTCCACCTGCTGCAGCTGGCGCGCCTGCTCGCGGGCGACCCGATGCCGGAGTACGGCTCCGCCGGCTACTTCCCCGGCTGGGGCATCCTGCTCACGCCGCTGTGGTGGTTCCTCGACGATCCCGACACCGTGTACCGCGCCGCGGGCATCATCGGCTGGGTGCTGGCCGCCGCGACCATCTGGCCGCTCGCGCTTCTCGTGCGCCGCATGCGCCTCGACCTGCCGCAGGCGCTCACGGTGGCGGCCGTCGTCTCCACGCTGCCCTCGCGCGCCATCCAGGCCGACTACGTCCTGAGCGAGCGGCTCCTGTTCCTGCTGGTCGTGCTGGCGGCCCTCGCGGCGTTCCGCCTGTTCGAGCACACCACGATCTGGCGCGCGGTGGTGTTCGCCGTCGCCGTCGCCGCGGTCTACCTGACGCACATGCGCATGCTGCCCGTCGTGCTCGCGAGCGGCGTCTGGCTCGTCGGCCTGCTCGTGAAGCGCTGGCAGGCCGCGCTGGCCGGCGGGCTCACACTGGCCGTCGCCTGGTACGCGGTCGAGCGGATCGGCAACACGCTCAACGACGTGCTGCTCGAGTCGGAGCCGAACCAGAGCGAGTCGGTCATGAAGAACATCGAGAACTTCGTTCCCGGCTTCTTCGTCCGCGTCGCGCTCGGCCAGACCTGGAACCAGGTCGTCGGGTCGTACGGCCTGGTCGCGATCGGGTTCGTCGCGCTCGTCGTCCTCGCGTGGCGGGAGGTGCGCCGGTTCCGGATGGGCCGCGCGACCTGGCTGTTCGGGGTGTTCACGGCCTCCTGGCTGCTGTCGGTGCTCGCGTGGGCCAACGACTGGAACCTCTGGGAGAACCCGTGGCGCCGTCTGGACTCCTGGGTGTACGGCCGGTACCTCGACCCCGTGTCCGCGCTCGTCGTGGCGCTGGGCCTCGCCGTGCTGATCCGCGGCGTCCGCACCGGCGTCTGGGCCTGGGCGACCGCGGGCACCGCCGCCCTGTTCGCGCCCGTGCTGGTGTGGCTCGCCCCACAGGCGCCCACGTGGGCGCACGTGACGCCCGTGCACATCGCCGGCGTGCTCCCGTGGGGCTTCCTGCTGCCGACGGAGCCGTTCGATCCGGGCGTCATCCCGTCGTTCACGAACGAGAACCGGTTCTGGCTGTGGGCCTCGCTCACGGTGCTCGCGTGCCTCGTGGGCTATCTCCTCGTGCGGCGCTGGGCGCTCGTCGCCCCCGTCGCGGTCCTCGCCCTCGGCATCGCCGGCACGGCGGGCGCCGACGCCTGGTCCGACCGGTTCCGCGCGGGCGAGGAGATCCAGCCCGCCGACACCGCCGCGTTCGAGGAGTTCGTGGCTGAGACGGGCGAGACCGAGATCGCGTACGACTTCTCCTGCGGCCGCCCTGGCGGCTTCCCCGGCGTGTACTTCAACAAGCTGGGATGGAGCATCCTGCCCGACGCGGTGGTGGACCGCGTCGACTCGAACGGGGAGCCGAACCCGCCGTACGACATCGTGGTGTCGTGCGTGGGCGACTCGAACCTGCGCGCCTCGGGCGCCCTGCCGGTCGAGGGCATCGAGTTCTACGCCAGCTGGGTCTGGATCATGCCCGGCGAGCTGCAGGACGAGCTGCGCGCCGAGGGCCTCCTGATCGACTGACGCCCTCCCCGCCGTCCGGCGGCCGCGACGGATCCGCCGTCGGCCGCCGGAGCGGGGATCCGGGTCAGCGGCTGCCGGCCTGCACGAACGCCAGCGTGCCGGCGTTCCACGTCAGGACGGTCGGCGTCTTCCCGCCGTTGAGCGACGCGGGCGTCTCGCCGGCGCGCAGCGCGCGCATCCGGCCCGCCTCGGCCACGTAGGTCGTGGTGCCCACCTTCACGAACAGGCGCCCGCTGATGGCGGCGGCGGCCTTGGGCAGCGAACCGCACGTGGCGGCGGCGAGGCCCTGGCCCGGCAGGCCTCCGAGCCCCGCGAGCGCGATACGGTGCAGGCGCCCCTGCGCGGCCACGTAGTACCCGTCGTGGCAGCTCACGATCGGGCGGAGGCGGTTGCGGGTCTGCACGGTCAGGGCGGCGATCGCCTCGCGCGACGACACGACGGCGTGCCGCGAGCGGATGCCGAACTCCTCGCCGATGTCCCACGACGAGATCCACCACGCCTTCGCGCCGTCCGTGAAGTACACGGGGTCGGTGCCGCGCACCTGCATGACGGATCCGGACGGCGGCACGGCCGACGTGATGCGCGTGCCCTTGGGCAGGTGGTCGATCAGCGCATCCGCCAGGCGGAGCACGGTCGGCCAGCGCCCGCCCGTCAGGGCCTCCATGACGCCCCGGGAGGCGATGTGGCGCCAGCGTCCGGCCTCGGCGACGTACACGTCGCTGCGGCCGACTCCCTGCACGAACACGCGCGTCTGCGGCACGGCGGAGGACAGCTCGAGCACTCCGCACGTGCGCGCGTCGAGCGTCGTCACGGGGAAGCCGGCGACCGCCGCGGCCGTCACCGGCTGCAGCGTGCCGCGCGAGGGCAGGTAGATCGTGCTGCCGCACTTGACGAACTGCGCGAGGGTCCCCCCGCTCGTGTAGCCCTGGTACGCGGTCGACGGGACGCCGGTGTCGCGCGCGCGTGTGAGCCCCATCTCTGCCGGATACAGCCACGTCGGCAGGTACAGCAGGCGCGAGTCCCACGTGGGCAGGTAGGTCCGCGTGGAGGCCGCGGGCTCGATGAAGCGCCCGGGCGCCCACCTCGTCGCGGTGACCTGGTACTGCGCGGCCTTGGCGGCGGGCATGACGGCCGCGTACGGCACGGCCCCGCCGGTGATGGCGGCGACGTTCGCCTCGTTGTAGATCGGGATGAGCGTCGAGCCGGAGATCTGGTGGATGGTGCCCCCGGACGTGCGGCGGGCCCAGCCGGTGATCGCGGCTCCGGCCGGCACCCGCGTGTACTCGGCCGAGGCCAGCACGGTCTCGGTCCCGCACGAGCCTCCCCAGGCCGACACCTGCGCGCACGACGAGAAGTGATGCCGCTGCCCGCCCTGCAGGAGCGACACGTCGCCCGTGGTCGCGTTGCGGAGGAAGAACGAGGCCTGACCGCCGTTCGGGATGGACTCCGCCGTCTCCGCCGTCACGGTGCGCGGCGCGCCGAACACGCGCTGGTACTCCGCGAGGGTCTCGCGCGTGATGTGCACCTTCTTGCGACCGGTGACGAGGTAGACGTGCGGCTCGGCCTTGATCATGGTGCCGTCCGCGACGCTCGTGACGCCGGTCCCGGTCGAGCCGAACCACAGCCGGAAGTAGCTGTAGAAGTTGCGGTTGCCGTACGACGAGCAGGAGTCGCCGGTGCCGAAGCCGGCCGCGAGCGCGGCTGCGTTGGGCTGGTACGGCGTGTAGTAGTACAGGTTCGCGGTCGCCTGGTTCTTGACGTAGACGCCCGACGACCCGCACGCGGAGTTGGGGTGGTATCGGATGCTGCGCGTCCCGCCCGGCGCGTACCAGGTGAAGTAGGTGCTGGAACCGTAGATCTTCATCTGCCGGGCGGCCCCGTACACCTGGTTGAAGAACCCGTAGTAGGTCTTGTCGCAGTCGGCGGTGTCGGGGCATCCCATGCCCATCGCGATCGTGAAGCGCCAGTCGCTGGGCCAGGTGTGGGTGATCAGACCCTGCTCCTTCTGGAGCATGACCAGCAGCACCTGCGGGTTGATCCCGCACGCCTGCGAGACCTTGGAGATGATCCGGGCCGCGCTCTCGTTCGCTCCCCCGGTGTACTGCGCGCAGTACGCGTCGGCGGCGCGCGTCGGCGTCGTCTCGACGTACTCCTCGAGGCACGTGTAGCCGGACTGGCAGGTCGCGACCTTGCCGTCGATGAAGCTCGCGATCTGCGCCGCGGTCATGGTCGACCGGTTGGTGAACACCGCGTTGCTGATGATGTCGCCCGCCACGAAGCCGACCACGGCGGCGGCCGGCACGAACGCCTCCTTGGGCGCGACCAGCTCGAAGCGGCTCGAGGACGCGTCGCCGCCCGATCCGGAACCCGACGCGGGGTACGGCACGTTCCCGGGGTTCGCGGCGTCGAGGGTCTCGTCGCCGGCCTTGTCGCGCTCGGCCAGCTGGTCCGCCCCCGCCCGGTGGTCGTCGCGATCCATCGGGACCTTCGCGACCGGCGGCGTGGGGGTCGCCTTCTGCTCGGGCGTCGGGGTCTCGGGATCGGGCGAGGCCGCCTGGGGCGCCTTCACCTCGGACGCGCCGGGCGCGTCGGGGGCCGGCTCGTCCGTGGCGGCCGGAGCCTCGGGCTCGGACGTCGGGGCGGGCTCGGACGTGGCGGCCAGAGTCGGGGCGGGCGTCGCCGCCGATGCCGACTCCAGCGGGAACAGCCCGGCCACGAGGGCGAGCGCGGCGAGCGAGGTCGCGAGGAGGCGCGCCACGCGCACCGGGGATCCGCCGCGGGGCATGGCGGGGCGGACGTGGTCGGGGGCACGCATGTGAACAGTGTGACAGAAGTGAAGAAAGCCTGGTAGACGGGCCCGATGCCCTCCCACCTGCCGGGACCGGCCCGCGCTCCCCATCCATGGAAGGATGGAGGGCGTGCGTGCGCGCGGGTCGGCCGCGGGCCCGACGAGAGGAGCCTTTCGGGATGAAGCTGAGCGTCATCGGCTGCGGGTATCTCGGCGCGGTGCATGCCGCGGCGATGGCGTCGCTGGGTCACGACGTGGTCGGCATCGATGTCGACGAGGCGAAGATCGGAAAGCTCGCCGCGGGTGAGACGCCGTTCTTCGAGCCCGGGCTGGCGGAGATCCTGACCGCGGGGATCGGGTCGGGCCGGCTGTCGTTCACGACCGACATGGCCACCGCCGCGGACGCGGACGTGCACTTCATCGCGGTCGGCACCCCGCAGCGGCGCGACGGCGCCGGCGCGGATCTGCGGTTCGTGGACTCCGCCGTCGAGGGCCTGATCCCGCACCTGAAGCCCGGCTCCCTGGTGGTGGGCAAGTCGACCGTGCCGGTCGGCACCGCCGCCCGCCTGGCCGGGCTGGTGGAGCCTGCCGGGGCGCGTCTGGCGTGGAACCCGGAGTTCCTGCGGGAGGGCTTCGCCGTGAAGGACACCGTCGAGCCGGACCGGCTCGTGTACGGCGTCGCCGACGCGTCCCGGGAGCAGGACACGCAGATCCTGGACGAGGTGTACGCGACGGCCCTGTCGACCGGGACGCCGCGGATCGTGACCGACTACGCCACCGCGGAGCTGGTCAAGGTCGCCGCGAACTCGTTCCTGGCCACGAAGATCAGCTTCATCAACGCGATGGCCGAGATCGCCGAGGTCACCGGCGCGGACGTCACCCAGCTCGCCGACGCGATCGGCCACGACAACCGCATCGGCCGCCGCTTCCTCAACGCCGGCGTCGGATTCGGCGGCGGCTGCCTGCCCAAGGACATCCGCGCGTTCGCGGCCCGCGCCGAGGAGCTCGGCAAGGGCGAGTCCGTCGCGTTCCTCAAGCAGGTCGACGAGATCAACCTCCGCCGCCGCAAGCGCCTGGTCGACCTCGTCGTGGACTCCTTCGACGGGCAGGTCTACGGCCACCGCGTCGCCGTGCTCGGCCTGGCCTTCAAGCCCGACAGCGACGACATCCGCGACTCCCCCGCCCTCGACGTCGCCGTCCGCCTCAAGGGCCTCGGCGCGGAGGTCATCTCCCACGACCCCGAGGCCATGCCCAACGCCCGCCGCCTGCACCCCCAGCTCGACTACGCCGACACCGTCGACCAGGCCCTCACCGGCGCCGAGGCCGTCGTGATC
>NZ_MYFP02000009.1:0-86665 GCF_004514465.2 Microbacterium sp. MEC084
AAGGCCGTGATCCCCGAGCCGTCCGACCAGCAAGGCCACCGCAAGCGCCGCGGCTCACGCGGCGGACGCCCCGTCGGCCTCGACGCCGCCGACTACAAGGGCCGCAACGTCATCGAGCGCCGCTACTGCCACATCAAGCAATGGCGAGGACTCGCCACCCGCTACGACAAACTCGCGATCACCTACCGGGCCGCTGTCATCCTCAACGCCGTCATCGCCTGGACCCGGCAATTGTCAGACATGCCCTAGGCCCGCGCTCCCGGCGCGCGCGGGATCGGCGGCGCCCCTGGAACGGGCGGCGCACCGGGCACCGGCGGTGTGCCCGGGACCGGCGGCGCACCCGCAGCGGGCGGAACCGGCGCATCCGCGGGCGCCGGCGCCGCAGGCGTCAGCCGCTGCAGCGTGGCGTCGTAGGCGGCCGCGACCAGGGCGACCACGATCGGCTGGAGCAGGATCTCCGGGATCTCGCCCAGCGAGTTGCCGATCGCCAGCCAGAACGTCGCGAAGTCCTGCGGCCCGATGAGGCGCGTGATCGCCCACCACACCGGCACCTCGAGCGCCCCGACGATCGTGAACAGCAGGACGTATCCGCCGACGAGCACGGGGCCCGCGCGCCACATCAGCACGATCGCCTTCCAGATCGGCTCGAAGCGCGAGGTCGTGAGCTTCGACGCGTCACGCACCACGCGCCGGAACGGCGCCCGCAGTGATGCGTAGCGTCGCTTCACGCGGTCGAACCCCATGCCCGAGAGCTCGGGGGCCTTCGCGGCGACGGCGTGGCCGTAGATCGTGCCCGCGACGGTCAGCCAGGCGATCGGCAACAGCACGACGCCGCCCGTCTCGCCGACCAGCCAGACCAGCCCGTCCCACACCCACACGACCGGGAACAGCGCCTCGGCCAGCCACTCGCGCAGGTCGGCCAGCCACACCATCGCGACGCGTCCGGCGATCCACCCGCGCACCGCGTTCAGGATGTCGATCAGCAGCATGAAGGTGAACGTGACCCAGAGGCCCTCGAGGTACACCGTGACGGGGACCAGCCAGCGGCGCTTCTTCGCCCACTCGCGCCCGAGCAGCCACCGCACCGCGAACGCCGCCGCGACGATCGCGATCGACACCGGGGAGAGCACCATCTCGCCGGGGACGTAGTCCCACTCGCGCGGCGCCACGCCGGCCTCCGGTGGGGCGAAGGCCTCGACGGCCGTGATCTCCGTGCGCACCTCCAGCGCACGGAGGATGAACGCCCACATGTCGTCGGTCATGTAGCTGTACGCCGTGTACAGCGCGATGAACGGCAGCATGCCGCCGAGCATCATCCGCCCGAACTCGCGCCGGCGCTCGGCGCGGTCGACGGACCGCGGCACGAGCGCGTCGAGATGGCGCAGCCCGTCGCGCACGACCGCGAACATCGCCACGTACGCGACGAGGCGTGCGATGGGGGCGAGCGGCAGCAGCAGCGCGCCGCCGAGGTCGCTGAAGGCCCCCACCCAGCCCGCGAGCTGGATCGCCGCATAGTGCCCGATCGTGCCCGCGAGGTACCACGCGAGCAGCGCGGGCCAGTGGGCCGCGAGCAGCCGCCCCGTGGTGGCGAGGATCCCGAGCACGGGATCACGGTACCGCGCGGGATCCGGATGGACCGAGGACCGCGCATGGGCACCTCTGCGTCTCGAGACGGCGAGGCGTGCTCAGTCTCCCGTGACCTCGGCGACGAGGCGGCGGCTGCGCGACCCGTCGAGCTCGGCCCACGCGTCGGCGAAGCCGGCCCGGGCGGCCGCCTGCCGCTGCGCGAGCGCGCGATCGAGCTCCGTGCCGGCCGCCGCGGCGCCCGCGTGATCGGCGGCCTCGCGCACCAGGGCCCGCTGCGCCACCGCGTCCTGGTGCGCGCCGAGCACGTCCTGCGGGCGCTTGAGCATCTCGATCAGGGCGTCGCGCGCCTCGGGGTCGGTCAGCCCTCCGAGCCGGTCGAGCAGGTAGCGCAGCTCCTTCGCGCGCTTGCGGAGGGTGTGGAGGTGCTCGGCCGGCGAGGCGTCGTCGATCGCGCGGCCTGCGCGCGCGACCCGCTTCCAGGCGGTCGCGATGCGGCGTCCCGCCACCCGGCGCGCGGACCGCGCGGCGTCCGGGCCGTCGCCGGGCACGGCCAGGTCGCGCCGCCATCCGGCCATCAGCGCGGCGAAGCGCGCCGAGCGCAGGGTCCGCACGAGCGCGCCCCTCGCGCTCGCGCGGCGCCGCACCAGCCGAGCCCGCACGGCGGCGAGCGCGGCGGCGTCCTCGGTCTCCAGGTCGTCGAACCCGGCGAGCAGCACGTCGAGGTCGCGCAGCAGCGAGGTCCGGTCGGCGAGACGCCCCAGCTCGGCCCGGCAGCGGTCGCGCGCCTCCCTGGTCAGCACGCGGCGCCCGGCCCGGACCACCGCGCGGGCCTGGCGCACGGCCACCCGCAGGTCGTGCAGCAGCTCGGGATCCCCCGAGCGGCAGACGCCCTCCGCGGCATCGGCCACGGTGTCGTGCAGCCGCGCCAGGACGTCCGCGAAGGCCTCGCCCGCGGTCAGCGTGCTCGCCATGGGCCCGAAACTACCCGCGTGCCGGGCGGCGGCGCAGCACCCCGGGCCCGGTCGTCCGGAAGGGGTCAGCGCCAGTCGCTGGGCGCGGGACGGCGCGTCGACGGCAGCGCCGCGTGCTCCGCCCACTCGTGCAGCCACGCGGGCACCTCTGGCAGCTCGTCGGGCAGGTCCACCGCCGCGAGGACCTCCTCGAGCGGGACGGTCCCGCCGCTGCGCCGCAGCATCCGAGCCCGGATCACCGCGCTGGCGTAGATCTCGCCGCGCACGACGGCGCGGTGCTCGAGGTAGAGGGCGCGGTCGTCGTGGCCGATCCAGCGCGTCTGCACCTCGAACCGCTGCCAGAGGTTCAGCGACTTGCGGAAGGTCACCGTCTCGCTGCTGACGACGGGGTACCAGCCGCGCTCGTCCATGGTCGCCATGAGGTCGGTGCGGATCATCAGGTCCCAGCGGCCGAGGTCGAACAGGGACAGGTAGCGGCCGTTGTTCATGTGGCGCAGCACGTCGATGTCGGTCGGCAGGGTGGTGAGACGCACGCGTCCCACCGCGGTCATCGGAAGGGGCCCCTCGCGCCGGCGGCGCAGCCGCGCGCGGAGCATGACGATGAGGGTCCGCCAGATCACGTTCACAGGTCGCGATGCTGGCACATCCGACCCGGATCCGGGGCGTCCGTTGTCCGGCTCCGACAAGCGCCCCAGCCCGATCCGGTGGGCGCATGTCTCCGCTCGACGGCGCCGATTTCCGGCCGGGGCGGACGATGCGTAGAGTCTGGCCATGGCGACCGTCACCCCCACCGATCTGCTGATCCGACCGATCCGCGACGTGGACGCCGAGGCCATGGGCCGCGTGCACGCCAAGGTCTGGCACGAGACCTACGACGGCCTCATCTCGAGCGCGACCCTCGAGAACGTCTCACCCCGCCGCATGGCGGAGCTGTGGACGCACTACACCTCCCAGAGCGACGAGATCCGGCACGCCGCCGCGCTCGTGAACGGCGAGATCGTGGGCTTCGCGGCCTCGGGTCCCGCGCGCGATCAGGACGCCCCGGCGCCGCGCGAGTTCTACTTCGTCTACCTGCTGGACTCGTGGCACCGGAAGGGCATCGGCCGCGCGCTGTTCGACGCGGTCGTGGACGACGGCGAGCCGCTGTACCTGTGGCTGGCGGAGCGGTACCCCGGCGCGCGCGACTTCTACGAGAAGCGCGGCTTCCGCCTGGACGGCGCCCGGCGCGACGAGCCGTTCCTCGGTGAGACGCTCACCGAGGTGCGGTACGTGCGCCCCTGACCGTGCTCACGGTCTGGCCGCTGACGGGGATCCCCGAGATCACCGTCGGCACGGACCTGGTCGAGGTCATCGCGACCGCACTCGACGGCTCGGCTGAGCCGCTGCGGGACGGCGACATCCTCGTCGTGACCAGCAAGATCGTCTCCAAGGCGGAAGGCCGCTTCGTCGAGGCCGACGATCGCGAGGACGCGATCACGGCCGAGACGGTGCGCGTCGTCGCGACCCGCACGTCGGAGTCCGGGCACGTGACGAGGATCGTGGAGAACCGACTCGGCATCGTGTCGGCAGCCGCCGGCGTGGACGCGTCGAACACCCCCGAGGGGACGGTGCTGCTGCTCCCCGTGGATCCGGATGCGTCGGCGCGGGCGATCGCGGAGGGCCTGCGCGAGCGGCTCGGTGTGGGAGTGGGCGTGCTCGTCTCCGACACGCTCGGCCGCGCCTGGCGCGACGGCCAGACGGATCACGCCATCGGGGCCGGCGGCGTTCACGTGTTCGAGGACCTGCGCGGCACGACCGACGCGCAGGGCCGGCCGCTGCACGTCACGCTCCCCTGCGTGGCGGACGAGCTGTGCGCCGCGGCGGACCTCGTCAAGGGCAAGGCCACGGGCCTGCCGGTCGCGGTCGTCCGCGGACGCGGCGACCTGGTCGGCCCCCTCGACCTGCCCGGCGCGCGCATCATCCCGCGCACGGGCCCGCGGGACATGTTCCGGCTCGGGGCCGACGAGGCCTACGCGGAGGGCTACGCCGCCGGCTCGGCCGCCGCCGCGGGCGGCCGCTCGAACACCACGTCGACGAAGTAGCTGCTCGCACGGTACGAGCTCTGCGGGAAGCCGCCGCCGTACACGTACCGCCCGTTCGCGGCGCCCGCCGTCAGCGGGCCCGCGGACACGGCACCGCCCGCGAAGTAGTCGGTCGTGACCGCGTACCCGCCCGACGGGGCGAGGTAGGAGACGACGTACGACGTCCCGGCGGACACGGCCACGGGCGTGTCGAAGTACGCGGTCTGCCACCCGATCCCCGCGTCGGCCGGGAACGTGACGGTGGCCAGCGCCTCGCCGCCCGCGCTCCACAGCGTGCCGGTGTGGGGTCCGGTGTTGGCCTCGCCCCGGTAGAACCGCACGCCGGTCACGAGCCCCGCCTCTCCGGGCGTGAACTCGAGCCCGAGCTCGACGCGCGAGCGGTCGCCCGCCGAGGCTGTCGCCGGCCTCTGCCCCGCGAACAGCGTGCACGGGCACCCGTCCGGGGCCGCGGTCTCGAACGTCCAGGTCGCCGGCGGCCCGCCGGTGCCCGTGACGTCGACCGTGTACCGGGTCTTGGCCGCGAGGGGGCCGTCCGGGTCGAACGCGAGCACGCGGCCGTCCGCCGAGACCGAGGTCGCGCCGGGCACCGCTCCGGCGGCGGAGGTCACGGTCAGGGTCGCTCCCGCCGCGACGGGGATGTCGAAGCGCGCCGTCACGACCGCGTCGGCGGCCGCCCCCAGCGCGCCGGACTCGGGCGTCGCCTCGAGCAGCGCCGGGACGGGGTCGTCCGGGTGGAACAGCACGTCGACCAGGTACTGGCCCGCGCCGCGATCGCCCGGGAACCCGCTGCCGTACGTGTAGGCCCCGCCGTTCGCCGGCACGCTGAGGGGTCCGCGCGCGTATCCGGACGCGAAGGTGCCGGCCGTGTACGCGTACCGTCCCGCGGGCGCGCGGTAGGACGCGATGTACTCGACGCCCGGCTGGACGGCGACCGGCTGCGCGAACGTCACGGTCTGCCAGCCCTGCGTGCTCTCGTCCGCAAAGGCCGCCTCCGCGAGTCGCGTGCCGTCCGCCGCCCACAGCGCCCCCGTGTGCGCGCCCGTGTTCCCGGGCCCCTTGTAGAACCGGACCGCGCTGATCCGCCCCGGATCCCGGACCGTGAACCGCACCCCCAGCGTGACGGGACCGGGGTCGGGCACCTCGAGGATCGTCGGCTGCGCGCTCTCGGCGAAGAGCGAGCACGGGCACTCCCCCTCGGGCCGGTCCGCGGGCGCCGTCGTGAACGACCACCCGGCCTCCCCCTGGATGCCCTCGCCGCGCGAGTCCACGGCCTCGAGGGCGATCGTGTACCGGGTGCCGTGTGCGAGCGGCTGGGCCGGCGCGAAGGTCGCCCGGCGGGCGGTCGCGTCGTACGCGACCTGCCCGGCCACCGCGGTGCCGTCCTCGGCCGTCACGGCGATCCGAAGGGTCGCCGGATCCACCGGCTTCGACAGCGTCGCGCCGATCTCGGCGCTCACCGCCACGCTGCTCGAGCCCGGCGGCGGGGTGCGGGAGCCGAGGGTCAGCGGCAGGTCCTCGGGGGTGCTGAACAGCACGTCCACGAAGTAGTGGCTCGATCCGTAGCGGAGCGACGGGTACGCGCCCGGCCACGCGTACACGCCGGCGGCGGGGACCCCGAACCCGCCCGCGACGGTGAGCGGGGGCGCCTCGAGCCCGCGCGACCAGAACACGTCGGCGGCGGCCGAGTAGCGGCCGACGGGCGCGGTGTACGACACGACGTACGCGGCCCCGGCGGTCAGCGGGACGGGCGTCGCGAAGGTCGCGGTCTGCCATCCGGTGGCCGTCTCGTCGCGGAAGGTGACGGCGCTCAGCCGCTCCCCGTCGGCCGACCAGAGCGAGCCGACGTGGCTTCCGGTGTTGCCCGGGCCCTTGTAGAACCGCACGCCGGACGCGTACCCGTCGATGCGCGGCGAGAAGCGGAGACCCAGCTCGACGCCGGAGCTGTCGTCCAGCGCGGGCTGCGCCGGCACCGCGGAGCCGAAGACGCTGCACGGGCAGCGCACGTCCACGTCGACGCGGGCGGGCTCGCCGATGTTCGCGCTGTCGTCGACCGCCCGGGCGAGCAGCGGGACGACTCCGGCGCCCTGCTGGATGTACTCGTAGGTCCACCGGTCGCGGCCGGCCGCCGGGTGCCAGGTCGCGCCGCCGTCGGTCGAGACCTCGACGCCGGCGACGCGCCCGCCGCCCGTGTCGGCCGCGGTGCCCGTCGCGACCACGGCGGTGCCGTTCGCGACATCCTCCCCCGGCGCGGGCGCGGCGATCGCGACCGTCGGGGCGGTCGTGTCCGCGGACGCGGCGGCCCGGACCAGGCCGTCCTGGAGCGTGACGGGCTGGGCGCCCATGTCGGCGAGCAGATTCACGGTCGCCTGCTGCATGCGCGGATCGGCGGGCGCCCCGGCGCCGTCGTGCGTCTGATCCAGTCCCCACGCCCACTGCACGCTCGCGGACGAGAACACCAGGGCGCCGGAGGGCGCGCGGTACAGGGTCGTGTGATGCGTCGTGGATCCGGGCGCGACCCTGCTGCCGAAGTCCTGCAGGTACTCCGGCACGTCACCGACCGTGGTCGACAGGCGGATGAGCCCCTCGGGCCGGAACCCGTTGTCCAGGTCCTCGTTCGACTCGTACCCGACCGTGTGCGGCGCCAGCTGGGCGCTCGTCCCGGGTGGCAGGTCGGCCAGCGGCGTGTGGCGCCACAGCCGCAGGCGCCCCTCGCCCGCCGACACCGTCACCGGCAGGTCGGAGTAGTTGACCATGTAGGCCGTGCCGGTCAGGGCGTTCTCCGGCAGCCCGCCGCCACGCTCGGGCGGCGCGAACCGGGGATCGCGCCAGGTCCCCGTCCATTCCGGCGAGGGGTCGATCTTGCCGCCGCTCCACGTCTCCTTGTACGAGGTCATGGTGCGGTACGGCGGCGCGCCGCCGGGCGCCGCGCTCTCCCAGCGGATGCGCCAGTACGCCTCGTTGCCGGTGAAGAACGCGAGGTGGACGCCGGCGTCCCGCGCGGCCTCGATGTTCGCGCGCTGAGGCCCGGACCAGTACTCGTCGTGCCCGGTCGAGGTGAAGATCCTGTGGTTGCGGATGAGCTCGCCCCGCCGATCCGAGTCGACCCCCGTCGTGTAGCTCACGTCGTACCCGTTGCGCTCGAGGAAGCGGACCATCGCGTACTCGGAGGAGAAGTAGAAGTCGCGGCCGGACATCACGCCCCGCGTCGCGAACGGGCGGTTGTAGCTGACCTGGTACGCCCGGCCGTCCATGCCGCCCTGGTAGAAGCTGCGCCCGCCGTAGGTGTTGTAGGCGTGCCACGTGGTGTCGGAGGTCTGGAACAGGATGTCGGAATCGCTCGCGTCGTCGCGCACGACGAACGTGATGTGGCTCGCCCCGTCCGTGTCGGGCCGATGGAGCTTCGCGACGTACACCCCCGACACCGCGGTCGCGGGGACCTGCCACGTGGCGGAGACCGCCCATGTGCCGCAGTCGTAGAGGTCGGTGGTCTCGTCCGGCGCGCAGTCGGGCTGCCGCTGGGGCAGCGCGGCCGACGGCTCGACCGTCGCGATCTCGCGCGCGCCCCTGCCCTGGTACCACCCGGTCCGGTAGATCGTGATCGAGTAGTCGCGCGCGGTGGTGTCGATCTTGAAGTCGATGCTCCCGCCGACGTTCACGCTGATGTCGGTGGCGAACCCCTGGATGTCGTCGGAGCCCGCGCCGGAGATGTCCCAGACCTCGGGGTCGGTGCCGGGCTTGGAGTTCTCGCACGCGATCTCGTTGCCCTCGGGCCCGCACGGCCCCGATGCGGCCGCGGCGGGCGATGCGAACGGCAGCGCGATCGGCCCCAGGAGCAGGCCGACCGCCAGGATCGCCGCGAGTCGTCGTGACTGCGCTGGTCTCGTCATCGTTCCTCCGCTGTCGAGGGGCCGCGATGGGGCCCGGCCGCCGTGCGCGGCGTGTATCAGGAGCGGCCGCGGCGGCTCCTGATACACCGACATGCGCAGACGAGCCCGCGCCCGCGGGCCGCGCGGAGGGGATGACCGGGATGCCCGAGGCGGACGACGGCACGGCGCGCGGCGAGGCGCACCCGCGCCGCGCCGCCCTGATCCGGCTGGCGGCGGCCGTGGCGATCGGCGCCGCGATCGGCGTGGGGCTCTTCGTGTGGGCCGGCTCGCCCGGGGGCGGCGGCGATCGCCCCGCGGCCGAGGGAACGGGCGGCGCGGAGACGCGCACGGAGGCCCCCGCGGACGAGGGCCGGCCTGCGGACGCGCCTCCGGACGACGTCGCCGACGGTCCCTCGCCGGACGACGGCTCCGCGGATGGAGGCGATCCCGGGGATCCCGGGGACTCGGACGGGGACGAGCCGGGCGCGAACAGCCCGGGCATCGAGATGGCGCCCGAGCCGGATCCGTCCGCGCCCCCGCCCGGCAGCGTCGGCGAGCTGCCGCCGCGCCCGGACCTCGAGATCCCCGCCGGACCGGACATGCCGGTGTCGGAGGTCGACGGCCTGGTGGACGGCTTCCCGGTCGAGGTCATCGCGGTCGCCCGCACCGCCACGGTCCTGTCGTCGTCGGTGTCGAGCGACGGGAGCCGGCTGCACGCCTCGGTCGAGGCGACCGACTCGCGCTCGGTCGCGGAGGTGATGGACGGGTACACGGGACTGCTGGGAGAGCTGGGCTTCACCTGGACCGTGATCGGCGCGACCGACGGCGGCACCGCGATCTCCTTCACGCGCGAGGGCCACATGGTCGTGGTCAGCGCGCGGCCCGAGGCAGAGGGCTCGCTGTTCACCGTCCTGGGCATCCTGGACGAGGCGGGCTGACCCGCATGTACATCAGCCTGCGCGACCGACCGAAGGCGGAGCCCGTCGGGCGCGCCCGCCGCGGGCGCGTCTCGTCCACCGTCGTCACGCTCGGGGTCGTGTCGCTGCTCACGGACGTCTCGTCCGAGTCGGTGGCGGCGGTCCTGCCGCTGTACCTCACGAGCGCCATGGGGCTCTCGCTGCTGGCCTACGGCGTCGTGGACGGGATCTTCCAGGGGGCGAGCGCGGTGGTGCGCATCGGCGGCGGCTGGGTCTCCGACCGCACCGACCGGCCGAAGTGGGTGGCGTTCTGCGGCTACCTGCTGTCGGCGTTCAGCCGCGGCTGGCTCGTCGCGGCGCAGGGCTTCGCGGCGGTGGCCGCTCTCGTCACGATCGACCGGATCGGCAAGGGCATCCGCACCGCGCCCCGCGACGCGATCATCGCGGCGAGCGCCGATCCCGACGACCAGGCGCGCGCGTTCGGCGTGCACCGCGCCCTCGACACGGTCGGGGCGGCCCTGGGCCCGCTGCTCGCGTTCGTGATCCTCGCGGTCGTCCCGGGCGGATACACGGTCGTGTTCGTGCTGTCGCTGGGGTCCGCGGTCGTCGGCGTGACGATCCTGGGGCTGCTCGTCCCGGATCGCCGGCCGCGACGGGAGCGCGCGGCGACCGGCACGCGGCCCGCGCCGTTCCGCTGGCGGCACCTGGCCGAGCCGCGCCTGCGCCGGCTGCTCGTGGTCGTGGGCGCGCTCAGCCTGCTGACGATCGGCGACGGGTTCCTGTACCTGTCCCTGCAGGATCGCGACGACTTCGCCGCGCACTGGTTCCCCCTGCTCTACGTCGGGACGAACGCCGTGTACATCGCGCTCGCGGTCCCCCTCGGGCGGCTCGCCGACCGGTGGGGCCGCACCCGCGTGCTCGTGCTCGGCCACCTCGGCCTGCTCGGCGCGTACGCGTGCGCGCTCGTGCCTGCCCAGGGCGCCGGCCCGACGCTGGCGTGCCTCGCGCTGCTCGGGGCCTTCTACGCCGCCACCGATGGCGTGCTGGCCGCCGTGGCGGGCTCGCTCGTGGACCCGGCCGCGCGGGCGAGCGCGATCGGCGCCGCGCAGACCGTCGTCGCGGTGTGCCGGATGGTCGCCGCCACGGCGTTCGGCGCGCTCTGGTTCGCGCTGGGGCGCACGGAATCCCTGCTCGTGGTCGCGATCCTGCTGGCGCTCGCCGTGCCGTGCTGCCTGATCGCGCTCTCCCGCCTCGCCAGGCGGAGCCGCCCCGCGGAGGCGGCTCCGTGAGCGCGCGGACGCCGGGCGACCGGGTCCGCGGCCTGCTCGTGGCGGCGGTCGTCGTCGCGGCCACGGCCGGCGTCGTGGCGGTCGGCCTCGGCGCCTACGCCGACCACGTCGCGGTCCGCGACACGGCGGCGCCGGTCCCGCGGATGGAGGTCGCGGACGTCGAGGACGGTCCGCGCGTGGTGTTCCGCAGCACGGCGCCGGGGGCGGAGTACGGCAGGGTCGCCATGGTGCCGCTCGCCGATCCGGTCGGGCCCCGCGCATTCACCGACGTGACGTGCGAACGCGTCGACGTCGGCGGCGACCGCGTCGCCTGCCTGCGCACCGAGCGCGGCGTCGTGACGACGTTCGCGGCGCAGCTGCTGGACGAGGGGTGGCGGGTCGCGGGATCCTGGCCGCTCGCCGGCCTGCCCAGCCGCACCCGCCTGTCGGACGACGGCGCGCTCGTCGCGACGACGACCTTCGTGACGGGCCACTCGTACGCCGGATCCGGGTTCTCGACACGCACGGAGATCCGCTCGGCGAGGGACGGCGAGGTCGTGGCCGGCGATCTCGAGGAGCTCGCGCTGCTCGTCGACGGGCGTCCGCTCACGGCGGCCGACCGTAACCTGTGGGGCGTGACCTTCGCGGGCGGCGACGCGTTCTACGCGACCGCGGCCTCGGGCGGGCGGACCTGGCTGGTCCGCGGCGACCTCGCGGAGCGCACCCTCACGGCCGTGCGCCCGGACGCGGAGTGCCCCTCGATCTCGCCGGACGGGACCCGGCTCGCGTACAAGAAGGACCGCGGCGAGCGCGACTGGGGCATCGCGGTGCTCGACCTGGAGACCGGCGAGGAGCTCATCCTGCCGGAGGCCCGGTCCGTCGACGATCAGCTCGAGTGGCTGGACGACGAGACCCTCCTCTACGGCCTGCCGCGGCCCGACGAGCCGGGCGCCGCCGACGTCTGGTCGATCCGCGTGGATCCGTCGGCGGAGCCGCGGCTCTTCCTGCCGCACGCCTGGTCGCCCGCGGTCGTCCGCGGCTGAGCTGCCCGGGCGGGCGGCGGCGGGTGTCCGGGCACCGCACGGAGCACCTTCCCGCGCGCGCATCGCGCTGGATACGCTCGCCGCCATCGGCCGGCGGCGCGACGAGGCGTCCTCCCGCGAAGAGCGGGCCCGGCCGAGCCGGTCGAACCCGGCCGGCTTCGCCCTTCGAACGGAGACAGGGATGAATCGCGAGGTGATCGGAGCTGCGTGCGCCACCGCGCTCGCAGCCGGACTGCTCGGCCTGGCCGGAGCCCCGGCGAGCGCCGCGGGACCGGAGCAGAACTACCTCGTGGTCGGTCCGCAGAGCGGCGGCACCGCCTCGGCCCAGGCCCACGTCAAGGCCGCCGGCGGCACCGTCGTGGCCGCCTACGACCAGATCGGCGTCGTCGTGGCGACGTCCACCGCGCCGGACTTCGCGTCGCGCGTCGGCGGAGGCCTCCAGGTCGCGTCGACCGAGGGGCTCGGCACCCCGCTCGACGACGAGGAGACCACGGCGGTCGACCCGGCGGCGCTCACGCCCGGCGACCCGACGGCCGAGCCGCTGTGGGGCCTGCAGTGGGACATGACCCAGATCGACGTCGACGACGCGCACGCCGTGACCACCGGCGACTCGTCGATCGTGGTGGGCGTGCTCGACTCGGGCATCTCGCCCACGCACCCGGACCTCGCCTCGCAGATCGCGGCCGACCAGAGCGCCTCCTGCCTGGGCGGCGTGGTCGACACGAGCGTCGCCGCGTGGAGCCCGACGACCTCGGATCACGGCACGCACGTCGCCGGCACCATCGCGGCCGCGATCAACGGCGTCGGGATGGCGGGCGTCGCGCCCGGCGTGAAGGTCGCGTCGGTGAAGGTCGTGAACGACGACGGCTTCATCTACCCGGAGGCCGCGATCTGCGGGTTCCTGTGGGCGGCCGACCACGGCATGCCGATCACCAACAACAGCTACTTCATCGATCCGTGGGAGTTCAACTGCGTGAACGACCCGCGCCAGCGCCCGGTGTGGCTCGCGGTGCAGCGCGCGATCGCGTACTCGACCGCGAAGGGCACGCTGACGATCGCGTCGGCCGGCAACAGCAACGTCGACCTCGCGCACACGTTCACCGACTCGCACAGCCCGAACGACGGCAGCTACCCCGTCGAGGACCGCACCATCACCGGCGCGTGCCGCGACCTCCCCGCCGAGGCGCCCGGCGTCATGACGGTGTCGGCCGTCGGACCCGCCGAGCTGAAGAGCTACTACTCGTCGTAAGGCATCGGCGTGGTCGACGTGGCCGCGCCCGGCGGCGACAGCCGCTGGCGCAACCCGGCGGTGTCGAACCCGGCGGACGCCATCCTGTCGACCACGTACAACGCGGCGACCGGCGTCAACGGCTGGGGCTACAAGCAGGGCACGTCGATGGCGAGCCCGCACGCCGCCGGCGTCGCGGCGCTCGCGCTGTCGGCGAACCCCGGGCTGTCGGCCGGACAGCTCAGCGCGCTGGTGGAGAGCCAGGCGACGCCGCTGCCGTGCCCCGAGGGCGTGTACGACCCGCGCCCGGGCCTGCCGCAGTACCAGGCCGAGTGCCAGGGCGGGGCCCGCAACGGCTTCTACGGAGCCGGCAACGTCGACGCCCTCGCGGTCGTCGACTGATCCCCGCTGCGGAGGCGCCGGGCGCGCGATGCCCGGCCCCTCCGTCGTCCCCGGGCGGCGTCGGCGCCCCCGAACGAGACTGGTCCCGGGCGACGAGACTGGTGTCGGCGACACCAGTCTCGGGCCCCGGGACCAGTCAACGCACGTGCGCCGAGCGACCGCGCGCCCCGGACCTCAGCGGTGCCTGAACTCGGGAGCGCGCTTCTCGCGGAAGGCGGCCATGCCCTCCTTCTGGTCCTCCGTGTCGAACATCGCCGCGAACAGGTGCTTCTCGAGCCGCAGCCCCTCGCGCAGCGGCACCTCGAGAGCTCCGTCGAGCGCCTCCTTCGCCGCGTAGACCGCGGTCAGCGGCTTGCCGGCGATCGCCTCGGCGAGCTTCCCGGCCTCGGCGAGCAGCTCCGCGGCCGGCACGATGCGCGACACCAGGCCGATGCGCTCGGCCTCGGTCGCGTCGATGATGCGCCCCGACAGCACGAGCTCCGCCGCCTTGAAGTAGCCGACCGCGCGCACGAGGCGCTGCGTGCCGCCCATGCCCGGGATGACGCCCAGCGTGATCTCCGGCTGGCCGAACTTCGCGGTGTCGGCCGCGAGGATGACGTCGCACATCATGGCGAGCTCGCACCCGCCGCCGAGCGCGTATCCGGAGACGGCGGCGATCACGGGCGTGCGGACGTCGGCGAACGTCTGCCAGCCCTGGAAGTGATGGCCCACGGCGACGTCGCGGCCGTGCAGGCCCTCCATCTCCTTGATGTCGGCGCCGGCGGCGAACGCGCGCTCGGAGCCGGTCACGACGATCGCGCCGATGCCCTCGTCGGCGTCGAACGCGAGCGACGCGTGCACGATGTCGCGCATCACCTGCGCGTTCAGGGCGTTCAGGGCCTCGGGACGGTGGACCGTGATCCATCCGACGCGGCCGCGCGTCTCGACCCGGATCGTCTCGTACGGGGTGTCGGTCATCGTGCCTCCTCGCTGAGTGTGCGAGTCCAGCATGCCCCACGGACCGCCCGCCCGGATCCGTGCCGTGTCGCGTCGTTCACCTCGACGAAACCTCCGGGACGTAAGACTGGACACGCGCGTCCGATCGGTCGCGCGTCACCCCACCCCCGGAGGACCGCGATGCCATCTTCCCTCAGCCGCCGATCGCCTCTCGGCCGCCGCCTGCTCGCCACCACGGCCGCCGCCGCGACCGCCGGCGCCCTTGCGCTCGTGCCGTTCGCCGCGCACGGTGCGACCGGCGAGGACGACATCACCGAGGTGAAGGTCCTCACCATCAACGACTTCCACGGCCGCATCCAGGCCAACCGCGACGAGGCCGGCGCCGCCGTGCTCGCCGGCGCGGTCGCCCAGTACCGCGCCGCGAACCCGAACACGCTGTTCGTGTCGGCGGGCGACAACATCGGCGCCTCGACGTTCACGTCGTTCATCGCCGACGACGAGCCCACGATCGACGCGCTGTCGGCCGCGGGGCTCGACCTCAGCGCGGTGGGCAACCACGAGTTCGACCAGGGCTACGACGACCTGATCGACCGGGTCATCCCGAGCTACGGCGGCGGGGACTACGCGCTCGGCGCGAACGTGTACCACCGCGGCACGACCGACCCGGCGCTGCCCGAGTACGCGATCCGCGAGGTCGACGGCGTGCGGATCGGATTCATCGGCACCGTCACGTCCGACACCGGCACGCTGGTGAGCCCCGCCGGGGTCGCCGACATCGAGTTCGGCAGCCAGCTGGAGGCGGCGAACCGCGTCGCCAAGGAGATCGACAAGCAGACCGACGTCATCGTGCTGCTGTCGCACTCGGGCGCCGAGAGCACGGACTGCGCGGGCATCGCGACCGAGCAGTCGGATTACGGCGACCTGGTGCGCGAGGCGTCGCACCGCATCGACGCGATCGTGTCGGGCCACACGCACCAGCTGTACGCGTGCGAGATCGGCGACCGCCCGGTCATCCAGGCGCACCAGTACGGCACGACGCTCGGCGCTCTCGACATCGTCGTGGACGCGAAGAAGAACAAGAACAAGCTCGTCTCGATCACGGGATCGACGATCGATCTGGTCGGCGGCGGCACCGTGTACCCGGCCGACCCCGAGGTGCAGGCGATCGTCGACGCGGCCGTGGCCGAGGCCGAGGTGCTCGGCTCGGTCGAGGTCGGGAAGATCTCGGCGGACATCCTGCGCGGCGGCGACCCCGCCGGCTCGGACCGCGGCGTCGAGTCGACCATGGGCAACCTGGTCGCCGACATCTACCTGTGGGCCACGAGCGAGTACGAGAACTACGGCGGCACCGTGCCCGCGCAGATCGCGCTCATGAACCCGGGCGGCCTGCGCGACGACCTGCGGTTCGAGGGCGACGGGACCGTCACCTACGCGGACGTCGCGGCCGTGCAGCCGTTCGGCAACACGCTCGTGACGCTCACCCTCACGGGCGCGCAGCTCGAGCAGGTGCTCGAGGAGCAGTGGCAGCCGGGCAGCGAGCGGCCGAAGCTGCACCTGGGCGTCTCCGAGGGCTTCTCCTACGAGTACGTCGAGGACGCGCCCGCGGGCGAGCACATCGTGTCGATGAGCTACCAGGGTGCGCCGATCGCGCCGACCGACGAGTTCGTGATCGTCACCAACTCGTTCCTCGCGGCGGGCGGCGACGGCTTCGCGACCCTCGCGGACGGCGCCGGCACCGCCGACTCGGGCCTGGTCGACCTGTCGGCCACGGTCGACTACTTCGAGGCGAAGCAGGTCGTCGACCCGGCGCCGCTCGGTCGCGCGATCGTCAGCGGGACCACGGCCCCGTGACACCGCTCCTGCGTCGTCGACAGGGGGTCGCGCCTTCGGCGCGCTGACGACGCAGTGGTCCGGGTGAGGCACTCCCCGGACGATGAGGCCCCCGCCGTTTTCGGGTGACGGCGGGGGCCTTTCCCTGTCCTGCGGCTCGGCCCGTCAGCGGGTGGGGCGCATCCGGACGTCGCCGAAGCGCTGCGCGATCGGGGCGATCAGCCGGTCCCGCGCAGCGATCCATCCGGCGGCCATCGCGAGCAGCGACAGCACGAAGATCCAGAAGCCGGTCCAGTTCACGGCGTCCTGGCCGCCGTACATGGTGTTGAGGTTGCGCAGCGCGTCGGTCGCGAGCACCAGCCCGACGTGCACGATCACGAAACCGACGAAGAACAGCATCACCGGGAAGTGCAGCGCCTTGGCGAGGTCGAACGGGATCGCCCGGTTGAGCCTCTCGGCATCGCGCGGCCAGAACGCGCTCAGGCGGAAGCCCGTGATGATCGCGAGCGGCGACGCCACGAACACGATCGCGAAGTAGAAGAGCTGCTGCAGGCCGTTGTAGCCGGTCCATCCGCTGTGCGTCGGCCAGTCCAGCGACGTGTACTGGATGAGCGCCGACAGCGCGTGCGGGAAGACGTCCCAGCTGGTCGGGATCACGCGCACCCAGGCCCCGGTCGCGAACAGCAGCACGACGTACAAGAGCCCATTGGCGATCCAGAGCAGGTCGATCATGATGTGGAACCACATCGTCAGGCTCATCCGGCGCTTCTTCACGCGGCGAGACGTCCACAGCCCGCTCGGGGTCTTCTCGCCGCGGATCCGGATGCCGGACCGGATGATCAGCAGCAGGAAGAACCCGTTCAGGAAGTGCGTCCACGACAGCCAGGCCGGGATGCCGACGCCCATCCCCTCGGGCATCGGCGCCGTGCCGGGGTACGCGGCGAGGAACGCCTCGACCGGCTCGAGCGAGGCGATCCAGCGGGTGAGGAACACGACGACGAAGGCGCCGAGCGCGAGCGTCGCGGCCCCGAAGAGCCCGTAGACGACACGCAGCGGCATCGGAAGGCGGACGAGGGTCACCAGAGCATCATGCCAAGCCGCGCCCGTGAGCACGGTGCGACCGCGACACAGGACGACACAACGTGGTTCAGGCGGCGCGGGGCTCAGGCCGTGGTGGCGGCCGCGGCGGCGGCCTGGTCCTCCTCCGTGGCGACCAGCTGGCCGCAGGCGCCGTCGATCTCCTTGCCGCGTGTGTCGCGGATCGTGGTGGGCACACCGGCGTCGTTGAGGCGGCGCACGAACTCCTGCTGCACCGAGCGCTCCGACGCATCCCACACCGAGCCCGGCGTCGGGTTCAGCGGGATCGGGTTGACGTGCACCCAGCCGCGGCCGCGCGCGTTGAGCTTCTCGGCGAGCAGGTCGGCGCGCCACGCGTGGTCGTTCATGTCGCGGATCAGCGCGTACTCGATCGAGACGCGACGCCCGGTCTTGTCGAAGTACTCGCGCGCGGCGTCGAGCACCTCGTCGACCTTCCAGCGCGAGTTCACCGGGATCAGCTCGTCGCGCAGCTCGTCGTCGGGAGCGTGCAGCGACAGCGCGAACGTCACGGGGATCTGCTCGTCCGAGAGCTTCCGGATGGCCGGGGCCAGGCCCACGGTCGACACCGTGATGCCGCGCGCGCTCATCCCGAGCCCGTCCTTCTTGTCGACCATGACCCGCACGGCGTGCATAACGCGCGCGTAATTGGCGAGGGGCTCGCCCATGCCCATGAACACGATGTTGGTGACGCGCTCGTCCGCGTGCTCGCGGCGCCCGAGCTCGCCGTTCGCGATCGCCCGGTTGGCGCGCACGATCTGCTCGATGATCTCGGCCGACGACATGTTGCGCGTCAGCCCCGCCTGGCCGGTGGCGCAGAACGGGCAGTTCATGCCGCATCCGGCCTGCGACGACACGCACAGCGTGATGCGGCCGGGATAGCGCATGAGAACGGACTCGACCAGCGCGCCGTCGTGCAGGCGCCACAGGAACTTGATCGTGTCGCCCTTGTCGGTCTCGAGCCGGCGCACCTCGGTGAGCAGGTTCGGCAGCATCCCGGCGACGAACTCCTCGCGGCCCGCGGCCGGCAGGTCGGTCATGTCGGCCGGGTCGCTCGTCCAGTGCTGGAAGTAGTGCTTCGCCAGCTGCTTGGCGCGGAAGCCGGGCAGGCCGAGCTCCTTCACCTTCTCGACGCGGGCCTCGGGCGTGAGGTCGGCGAGGTGCACCGGCGGCTTGCCGCGCTTGGGGCTCGCGAACTGCAGCAGCGGGCGGCCGGTCTCGTCCTTCTTCTGCTGCCAGCCCTCCGTCTGCGGCCGGACCTGACGGACGCCCGTGGCGCGCACGGCCGTGTTCGCGGGGCGGATGGGGGCGTCGCTCATGCGTCCAGCGTAGAGCGACGCCCCTGCGAAGCGCCTGCGCCCGGCGTCAGGACCCGACGGGCCGCCAGCCCGCGCCGCCGGCGGCGCTGCGCTCGACGGCCTCGAGCACGCGCTGCACGTACAGGCCGTCCTCGAACGACGGCAGCGGGTCGGATCCCTGGGCCACGGCGCGGGCGAACGTCACAACCTCGTGCGTGAACGTGTGCTCGTACCCGAGCCCGTGCCCCGCCGGCCACCAGGCGTCGACGAACGGATGGTCCGGCTCGGTCGCGAGGACGCGGCGGAAGCCCGCCTCGGCACCGGGCAGCGTGTGATCGTGGAACTCGAACTCGTTCATCCGCTCGAAGTCGAACGCCACCGAGCCGCGCGACCCGTTCACCTCGATGCGGATCGCGTTCTTCCGCCCCGCGGCGAAGCGGGTGGCCTCGAAGGTCGCGAGCGCGCCGCCGTCCGTGCGCCCGATGAACACGGCCGCGTCGTCCACGTCCACGGTGCCCGTGCCGGTCCCCGCGGTCGCCGCCAGGGCGCCCGAGGCCGCGGGAAGCGGCCGCTCCTTGACGAACGTCTCGGTCAGCGCGCTCACGCCCGTCAGCCGCTGGCCCGTGAGGAACACGGCCATGTCGATCACGTGCGCGCCGATGTCCCCCAGGGCCCCCGAACCCGCCTTCTCGCGCTGCAGCCGCCAGACCAGCGGGAACTGCTCGTCGGTGATCCAGTCCTGCAGGTAGGTCGCCCGCACGTGCCGGATGGTCCCGAGCCGCCCGTCGTCGATCAGCGCCTTCATGGCGCCCAGCGCCGGCGTGCCGCGGTAGCTGAACCCCACCATGGACCGCACTCCGCGCGAGCGCGCCTCGACCGCCGCGTCGGTCATCCGCTCCGCGTCGGGGACCGAGTTCGCGAGCGGCTTCTCGCAGAGCACGTGCTTGCCCGCGGCGAGCGCCGCCAGCGTGATCTCGGCGTGCAGGTCGCCGGGCACGCAGATGTCGACCGCGTCGATCTCGGGGTCGTCGACGGCGGAGCGCCAGTCGGTCGTCGTGCGGCGGATCCCGAACCGCCGCGCGAAGTCGCCGAGCGCGGCCGCGTCGCGGCCGACGGCGAGGTCCACCCGCGCGTCGACGTCGAAGAACCGCGCCGCGGTCTGCCAGGCCTGGGCGTGGATCCGCCCCATGAACGAGTATCCGATCAGCGCGACGCGCATCCCCTGTCCTCTCCGTGGCTCCATCAGCGCGCCCCCAGATCCGTCAGCGGCACCGGCTCCGGGCGCTCGCACGTGCTGCCGACCGCGACGGCCTGCCCCTCCCGCGCGGCGCGCAGCAGCGACTCCATGACGTCGAGGGCGTGGAACGCGAGCTCCCCGCTCGCCCGTGGCCGGCCGCGCGTCGCGGCGAGGTCCTGCAGGCCGATGCCGCGACCGCCCTCCAGGTAGCCCGCGGACGCGGCCAGCGGCTCCCACGCCTCGCCGCCCAGCCGCCACAGCGCGACCTCGCCGTCGAAGCGGTTGGGGTCGGGCACCACGAGGGATCCGTCGGTGCCGTGCACCTCGATGTTCGACGCCCGCGACGCGACCGCGTCGAACGACATCACGAGCGTCGACAGGGCGCCGGACGCGTGCACGAGCACCCCGGTGACGTGCGTGTCCACGTCGACCACGGGGATGACCTCGCCCGCTCGGGCACCCGATCCGATCGTGCGCGCGTCGCGCAGCGCGCTCGCGGCGCCCACGGCCGACACCACGGGCCCCAGCAGCGTGATGAGCGCCGACACGTAGTACGGCCCCATGTCGAGCAGCGGCCCGCCGCCGGGCCGGTAGTAGAAGTCGGGGTTCGGGTGCCAGCGCTCGTGACCCGCGGTCACCATCGTGGCCGACGCGGCCACGGGCCGCCCGATGAGCCCGTCGTCGATCGCGCGCCGCGCGGTCTGCGTCCCGGCGCCCAGCACCGTGTCGGGCGCGCACCCCACCGCGACGCCCGCGGCGGCGGCCGCCTCGAGCACCTCGCGCCCCGATGCCGTGTCGGCCGTGAGCGGCTTCTCGCCGTACACGTGCTTGCCCGCGCGGATCGCCCGCATCGCGATCTCGTGGTGCGCCGCGGGGATCGTCAGGTTCAGCACGACGTCGACGTCCTCCGCCGCCATCAGCTCGTCGACCGAGAGAGACCGCGCGCCCGGCACCCGCGCGGCCACGGCCGCGGCGCGCTCCGCGTCGAGGTCCGCCGCGGCGACGAAGCTCACGTCGTCCAGCCGCGGCAGGGTCTGCAGGTACTGCTCCACGATGTGGCCGCAGCCCACCACCCCCACGCGGATCGGCCCCTCGATCCGGTTCACCGGCTCGCCCACAGCATCCCCCGCTCGATGATCGTGCGGACGTTCGGGTCCTCGAGCACGTCGACCGAGTGACCCGGCGTGGCGACGAAGATCCTCCCCCGGCCCCACAGCCGCGTCCACACGGCCGGCGACGTGATGGGGCGATGCCAGGGGTGGTACGGCTGCGTCGGGTGGGTGGTCGTCGCGAGCACGTCGATCAGGTCGTCGTGCAGCACCCAGTACTGCTCGGTGTCCAGCTCGAAGTCGTCGATGCCGGCGGTGATCTCGTGCGCGCGCCCCAGGTCGGTGATCTCCACCGTGTACGGGAGGTAATTGTCCTCCTCGTTCCCGGGTCGCTCATCGGGGTGCCGGCCCGGGTGGGTCGCGAACTGCCCGCCGATGAGCTGCAGGTAGTCGGAGCTGCTGCGGTACGAGTCCGCGATGCCCCCGTGCCATCCGGCCATGCCCGTGCCCGCCTCGATCGCGGCGCGCAACCCCCGCAGCTCGTCCTTCTCGATCGTGTTCATGGTGTTGCACTGCACGATCAGGTCGGTCGCGGCCATCGCGTCGTCGTCGGCGTAGACCGCCGGCGACTCTTCGACGCGCACGTCGAAGCCCTGGTCGCGCAGGAAGGGGATGAACAGCTCGGTCGCCTCGACCGGGTGGTGTCCGTCCCACCCCCCGCGCACGATCAGGGCCCGGCGCTGTGCCGTCTGCGTCATGTCTTCTCCTCTTCCGTGGTCACTTGCTGAATCCGGCGGTGAGCCCGCTCAGGAGCTGACGGCGTCCCACCGCGTACAGCACGACGAGCGGCAGGGTCGCGAGCACGACGCACGCGAGGACCGCGGGGATGTTCACGCTGAACTCCCCCTGAAACGTCCACAGCGCCAGAGGCAGGACGCGCAGGTCGGGGCTCTGCGTGAGCACGAGCGGCAGCAGGAAGCCGTTCCACACGTGCAGGCCGTTGTAGATCGCGACCGTCACGATGGCGGGCTTGGTGAGCGGGAGGGCGAGGCGCCACAGCGTCTGCCACTCGGAGCAGCCGTCGAGCCGCATCGACTCGAACAGCTCGTTCGGGACGTCCCGGATGAAGTTCGCGAGGATCAGCACGCTCAGGGGGATCGCGAACGCGATCGACGGCAGGATGATCGCGAGCAGGCTGTCGTAGAGGTGCAGCCGGATGATGATCAGGTAGATCGGGATGATCGTCGCCTGCAGCGGGATCGCGAGCCCCATCAGGAAGACGCCGTTGACCATCCGGAGGAAGCGGCCGCGGCCGCGCACGATCGCGTACGCGGCCATGAACGAGATCGCGAGCGTCGGGATCACGGTTCCGACCGTGATGATCGCGCTGTTGAGGAAGTAGCGCGCGAAGTCCGCCTGGAGCACGGCCGCGTAGTTCTCGAAGGTGGGCTCGGCCGGCAGCGCGAGCGGGTTCTGGGCGAAGTACTCCGACTGGCGCTTCAGGCTCGTGATCACGACGTAGTAGACCGGCAGCACGATGATCGCGAGCCAGACCCAGCCCGCGAAGCCGCCGAGCAGGTTCGGGCTGCGGCGCGTGGTCACCGAGAGCTGCCGGCGACGGCGCGCGTCCGGCACGACGATGGCGGTGGTGGCGGTCATGTCAGGCCCCCTCGAGCTGGCTCGCGCTGCGATCCCGACCGCCCAGGCGCTGCAGCAGGAGCGCCAGCGCCAGCCCCAGCAGGACCAGGATCACCGCGATCACGCTGGCCGGCCCCATCAGGCTGGCCCGGAATCCGGTCAGGTACATCTCGAGCGCGAGGATCCGCGTCGCGTTGCCAGGGCCGCCGGCCGTGAGGACGAAGATCAGGTCGAAGTACGTCAGCGATCCGACCGTCATGAGGGTCGACGACGTGATGATCGTGTACTTCAGCTGCGGCAGGGTGATGTGGAAGAACTGCGCGACGCGACCTGCCCCGTCGATCTCGGCCGCCTCGTACATGCTGCGCGGGATCTGCCGCACGCCGCCCTGGTAGATGAGGGTGTGGAACGGCACGAACTGCCACGCGATCACGAACACGACCACGCCGAACGCGAGGGCGGGGTCCCCGAGCCAGTCCTGCGCGAGTGCCGGGATGCCCAGGCCCGCTGCGAGTCCGAAGTTCGGATCCAGCAGGGCCTTGTACGCCACCGCCACCGCGGCCGACGAGAGCAGCAGCGGCAGGAAGTACAGAACGGCCAGCACCGCGCGGTAGCGCTGCGACCCGGCCGTGAAGACGCCGAGCAGCAGGCTGATCGGCGTCTGGACCGCCCAGGAGAGCACCATCACGAGGAACGTCAGCCAGAGCGCCCGGCCCAGACCGGGGTCGGCCAGCGTTCCCAGCCAGTTGTCGAGGCCGGCGAACGTGATGGCGCCGATCCCGTCCCAGTCGGCGAAGCTGAGCGCGAACACCCCCGCGAGCGGGACGAGCGCGAAGGCGACGAAGTACACGAGGGCGGGCGCCGCGAGCCACGGGAGAGCTCCCGTGGCCCGCGCGCCCCGCGCCGTGGCGAGCGCGGGCGTCGTCACCGTCACTCCCCGATGGTCTCGTTCATGTTCGCGGCGAACTCCTCGGGCGTGATGGAGAGCGCGAAGAGCTGCTCGATGTTGTTCAGCAGCTCCTCGGCCGCGGCCGGGCTCAGCGCCTGATCCCACGACTGCTGGAAGTTCGGCGCATTCGACGCGAGGTCGTACACGAACGTCGTGTACTCGGCGTCGGGTGTCGAGGCCAGCTTGTCCTCGATGCCGTTGACGACCGGCACGGCGCCGCTGCCGATCAGGGCGTCGACCTCGGCCTCGGTCGAGAGGCCCTCGGCGAGGTAGGTCAGCGCGGCCTCCTTCGCCTCGTCCGAGGCGGCGGAGCTGACCGACAGGTACGCCGCGGGGTTGCCCACGGCGTTGGCCGGATCGCCCTTGCCGCCCTCCACGACGGGGAACGGCACCCACCCGAGGTCGCCGCTCGGGACGAAGTCGCCGCCGTCGGCCTTCATGCCGCCGTACGTCCACCCGCCGTGCAGCATCATGGCCGCCTTGCCGGTGTAGAGCAGCGCCTGATCGGCGTTGGAGTCGGCGGCGATCGATCCGAAGCCCTTGACGAAGCCGTCGGCCCGCACGAGGTCCTGCGCCATCTCGAGCGCCTGCAGCGCCGCGGGGTCGGACCAGGCATCCGGCTCGCCCGCGAAGATCGCGTCGAAGACCTCGGGCCCGCCGACGCGGTCGAACAGGTACTCGAGCCACATCATCGAGGTCCACCGCGACTGGCCGCCGAGCGAGAACGGGGCGATGCCCTCGGCGTTGAACACCTCGACGAGCGCCATGAGGTCGTCCCACGTCTCGGGCGGCTCGACGCCGGCCTCCTCGAACACCCTCTTGTTGTAGAACAGCACGATCGGGGTGACGTCCTCGTAGGGCATCGCGTAGATGCGGCCGTCGACCGTCGCCGCGCCGAAGGCGCCGGGGAACAGCCGGTCCTTCACGTCCGGGTTCTCGGCGAGCCAGTCCGTGAGGTCCTCGACCTGCCCGGCGTCCACATACGACTTCAGCGTGCCGCCGCCCCATCCGTAGATGAGCGTCGGCGCCTGCCTCGCTCCGATCGCGGTGCGGATCTTGGTCTTGTACGCGTCGTTCTGGAAGAACGTGAGCTCGAGCGCCTGGTCGGGATGCGCCTCGTTGAACGCGTCGACGCTGTCCTGCCGGATGCCCTCGACCGGCTGGCCGGAGAGCGCCCAGATCGACGCGACCGCGGCGCCGTCGCCGCCGGCCCCCTCCGCCGGGGCCGGGCCCGCCGTGCCGCATGCCGTCAGGGCGAGCGCCGTGGTGATCAAGCCGGCGAGCGCGGCCGTGCGGCGGCGGCCGATCCTGCGGGGTGTGCTGACGTCCATGTCCTGCCTCCTGTTCCCCGCTCACCGTTGAGCGGTCGGATGAAAGAAAGTTTTCTAGAAACTTATTCCCCGCGGCGAACATAGCCAGGCCCTGGTTCCGGTGTCAACACCGGGAATTGACACGGACAAGCACGGCATGCAGACTGAGCTGCTGAGAAAATTTTCGCGATCGGGAGACCGCAGATGAGCCGGACGGACCTCGCCGCCATCGCCTCGCAGGCGGGCGTCTCCATCTCGACCGTGTCGAAGGTCATCCACGGACGCGCGGGCGTCGCGACCGCGACGCGCGACCGGGTCCGCCGCCTGCTCGCGGAGACCGGCTACGTGTCTCCCATGCAGCGCCGCGCCAGGGAGACGGGGCCGACCATGGTCGACCTCGTGATCGGCGGCGTGAGCGCGGGGTACACCATGGAGGTGCTGCAGGGCATCCTGTCGGCCGCGCAGACGATCGACGTCGACGTCGTGGTGTCGAGCGCGACGCCGGGAGACCTGCATCGCATCGACGCCGACGCGTGGGCGACCCGGATGAACGACTCCGGACGCACCGGCCTCATCCTGGTGACGTCGCAGCTCACCGCGACGCAGCGCGCCGCCTTCCGCCAGCGCGGCCTCCCGGTGGTCGTGATCGACCCCCTCGGGCCGGCCACCAACGACCTGGCGAGCGTGGGATCCACCAACTGGGCGGGCGGCAAGGCCGCCGCCGAGCACCTGATCGCGCTGGGGCATCGGCGGATCGCCTACATCGGGGGCAGGACCGACGCGGAGTGCAACGTCGCGCGCCTTCACGGGCACCTCGCCGCGCTGATGGGCGCGGGCATCGACGCGCGCCCGGAGTACATCTACGACGGCGGAACGTTCGGACGCGAGGCGGGCGTCGCCGGGGCCACGGCGCTGCTCGAGCTGCCCGAGCCGCCCACGGCGATCTTCGCGTCGAGCGACTCGATCGCGCTCGGCGTGCTCGAGGTGGCGCGAGCGAAGGGCCTCGACGTCCCCCGCGACCTGAGCCTCGTGGGCTTCGACGGCCTGCCGCTGGCGGAGCAGACCCTGCCGCCGCTCACCTCGGTCGCCCAGCCGCTGCGCGACATGGGTCGTGCGGCGCTCCGCTCCGTGCTGCGCCTGGCCGCGGGCGAGCAGCTCGACTCCGCGCGCATCGAGCTCGCGACCGAGCTCGTCGTGCGCGGGTCGACCGGCGCCCCCGCCCGCTGACCGCTACCAGCGCCCGCCGTGCAGGCGGCGCGTGCGCTGCTCCTGTCCGAGCTCCCCGTACGGATAGTCGGCGACGCCGGGCTCGCTCGCCGCGTCCAGCGCCGCGCGCTCCTCGTCCTCCAGCACGAGCCCCACGGCCGCGAGGTTGTCGTCGAGGTGCGCGAGCGTGCGGGCGCCGAGGATCACCGAGCTCACGCCCGGCCGCCCGGCGAGCCAGGCCAGCGCCACGCGGCCCTGCGGCACGCCGCGCGCGGCCGCGATCTCGCCGAGCGCGTCGAGCACCGCCCAGGTCCGCTCCTCGGAGCGGCGACGCTCGAGCCCGTTCATGGCTCCGGGCGCCGCGCCGTGGCGCGCGTCCGCCGGAACCGTGTCGCGCGTGTATTTGCCCGTCAGCCATCCGCCGGCCAGGGGCGACCACGGCAGCAGCCCGAGGCCGTTCGCGAGCGCGGCGGGGACGACCTCCCACTCCACCTCGCGCGCCAGCAGGTTGTACTGCGGCTGGATCGTCACGGGGCGGATCAGCCGCAGGAACTCGGCCACGTCGACATAGCGCTGCAGCTGCCAGGCCGTCACGTTGGACAGGCCCACGTAGTGGATCCTGCCCGCCGCGCGGGCCTCCGTCAGGAACTCGAGGGTCTCCTCGATCGACGTGTGCGGGTCCCAGGAATGCAGCTGGTAGAGGTCGATCGTCTCGACGCCGAGCCGCGACAGCGAGCCCTCGAGCGCCGCCGCCAGGTGCTTGCGCGCCAGTCCCAGCTGGTTGGGCCCCGGCCCGGTGGGGAAGCGCGCCTTCGTCGCCACGACGAGGTTCTCTCGCGTGGCGGCGTCCGCCCGCGCGAGCCAGCGGCCGACGATCCGCTCGCTCTCGCCGTCGCCGTACATGTCGGCGGTGTCGATGAGGTTGCCGCCGGCCGCCACGTAGCGGTCGATCATCCGGTGGGACTCGTCCTCGGTCGCCTCGCGGCCGAAGGTCATCGTCCCGAGCGCGAACGCCGAGACCGATGCGCCGGACGAGCCGAGCGTGCCGTATTCCATGGGGTCTCCTTGTCAGGCGACGGTGCGCACCGCCGGGCGAACCCGACGGTGCGCACCTCCGACGCGGGCGCTCAGTGCGCGGGCGCCGGCGCCTCCAGCTTCTCTTCCTCGAGCAGGTCGTCCGCCTTGGCGCGGAAGAACTTCGTCCCGGCCATCATGGCCGCCGCGAGGAACGCGAACACGCCCAGGGACACGACGCCCCACACTCCGCTGTCCGTCGGCATCGCCTCGTTGAAGGCGGTGCGCATCAGCGGCGCGACGAAGCCGCCGAGGTTGCCGAGCGAGTTGATCAGGCCGATGCCGGCCGCGGCGGCCGTGCCCGTGAGGAACGCGGTCGGGAACGACCACGTGATCGGGCCGACCGAGAGGAAGCTCGCGACGGCGATCGTGATGCACAGGATGCCGAGCACCGGCTGCTGCGCCGCACCGGCCCACGCCGATCCGAGGATGAACACACCCGTGAGGATGTAGAAGAGCGCACCCCAGTTGCGACGCCGCTTGATGGTGTTCGCCTTGTTGCCGAAGTAGTAGCAGGCGAACAGGCCGACGAGCCACGGGATGGCCGCCACCAGGCCCACCTGCCAGCCGACGTCCTGGCCGATCAGGTTCGACACCTGCTGCGGCAGGTAGAAGGTCGTGCCGTATACGGCGATCTGGAGGCAGAAGTAGATGACCGTGAAGTACCAGACCTTCCAGTTCGCCATCGCGCGCCAGACTCCGGTGGGCCCGTCCTCCTGGCGCACCGCGTCCTCGCGTGCCATCACCTCGGTGAGCGCGGCCTTCTCGTCCGCGTCGAGCCACTTCGCCTTCTGCGGGCTGTCGGTCAGGAGGAAGATCGCCGCGATGCCGGCGACGACGGCGAGCATGCCCTCGACGAAGAACATGACCTGCCAGCCCGCCCACGGCGTGTACTGCTGGCCGAAGCTGATGAGCCCTCCCGAGAGCGGCGCGCCGAGCATCTGCGAGAACGGCTGCGCGAGGTAGAAGATGGCGAACATCCGCACGCGCACCTTGTTCGGGAACCACTCCGCCAGGAACATGATCACGCCCGGGAACAGGCCCGCCTCGGTCACGCCGAGCAGGAAGCGCAGGATGACGAACATCGTCTCGTCGGTCGTGAACGCGAACGCCGAGGCCACGAGGCCCCAGGTGATCGCGATGCGCGCGAGCCACCATCGCGCGCCGAACCTCTTGAGCATCAGGTTGCTCGGGATCTCGAAGATCGCGTAGCCGATGAAGAAGATGCCCGCGCCGAGCGCGAACGCGCCGGCCGAGATGCCGCGCTCCATCGCGAGCGCGTCCTCCGCGAAGCCGACGTTGGTGCGGTCGAGGAAGGCGACGAAGTACAGGATGACGAGCATCGGCATGAGGTGCCGAGTCGCCTTTCGGATGGCGCCGGCGAGCGGCTCCGTCCGCAGGGTCGTGGTGTCCGCCATGGCGGGAACTCTCCTTTGAGTCGGGGGATCGATGGGTGTGCGGTCAGGGGGTGGGTCGTGCTCAGCCGCCGACGAGGGCGGGCGCGATCTGCCAGATCCCGAAGCCGACCAGGACGATCCCGACGGCGAGGAACAGCAGACGGCTCTTGGACCAGGTGCGCATGTTCATCAGTGACTCCTCTCAGTGCATGTAGGTGCCGCCGTCGATGTTCAGGGTGTGGCCCGTCACATATCCGGCGTCTTCGCTGATGAGGTAGGCGATCCCCGCGGCCACGTCGCGCGGGGTGCCGATGCGGGGGAGCACGCCGTCGGCGGCCATGACCGCCTTGCGCTCCTCCGTGAGCGTGCCGCCCATGATGTCCGTGTCGATCGGCCCGGGGGCGATCGCGTTGACGGTCACGCCGTGGCGGCCCAGCTCGCGGGCCACGGACCGGGTGAAGCCGATGACCCCGGCCTTGGCAGCCGAGTACACGGTCTTCGAGAACGTGCCGCCGCCGCGCTGCGCCGAGATGGACGACAGGCTCACGACGCGGCCGACGCCGTTGCGCGTCATGGTCTCCACGGCGCGGCGCGTGGCGTAGTGCACGCCGTTGAGGTTCACGCCGATCACCCGGTTCCACTCGTCGGGCGTGACCTCGAGGTACGGGTCGGCCGACGAGACGCCCGCCAGGTTCACCAGCGCGACGAGCTGGGGCAGCTGCGGCTCGAGCGCGTCGAACGCCCCGCGCACCTGAGCCTCGTCGGCGACGTTCGCCCCGGCACCGGCCGCGGTCACGCCGTGCTGCGCGGCCACCTCGTCCGCGACGCCCTGGGCGGCGTCGGCGTCGAGGTCGATGATGCCGATGTTCCAGCCGCGCTCGGCGAGGTGGTGCGCGGTGGCGCGGCCGATGCCGCGCGGGGAGGCGGCGCCGGTCAGGATCGCGGTGCGCTGTGCGGGGAAGGCGGTCATCGGGCGGTCTCCTCTTCGAGTGCGGGGGCGGGGTGGATGGGTGCCGGGCCGAGCTCGTCGAGCAGCTTCTGCATCGCCACGTACGCCTTGTTGCGGTACGCGACGAGCTCGGGGGTGCGCTCGGCGGGCACATCGAGGTAGCCGGCGCCCGACTTGGTGCCGTACTTGCCGGCGTCCACGAGCTCCTGCAGCGAGGCCGGCGTCGCGAACCGCTCGGGCCAGCGCGTCTGGAGCGACGCGTAGCAGAACGCGTACACGTCCAGTCCCGCCATGTCGGCGATCGCAAACGGCCCGAAGAACGGCAGGCGGAAGCCGAACGTGGTGCGCACGATCGTGTCGATGTCCTCGGGGGAGGCGATGCCCTCCTCGACGATCTGCGAGGCCTCGTGGAACAGCGCGTACTGCAGGCGGTTGAGCACGAAGCCGGTCGCGTCCTTCACGACCGCGGTCTGCTTGCCCGTCGCGGCGACGATCTCCTCGACGAACGGGACGAGCGACAGGTCGGTGCCCTCGTGCGGGATGAGCTCCACGCCGGGGATGAACGGGGCCGGGTTCGAGAAGTGCACGCCCAGGAAGCGCTCGGGGCGCTCGACGGCCTCCGCGAGCGACGCGATCAGGATGGTCGAGGTGTTGGATCCGATCACCGCGTCGGGACGGGCGGCCTGCGAGATGCGGGCGAGCGTCGCGTGCTTGATCTCGATCTTCTCGGGCACCGCCTCCTCGATGAAGTCCGCGTCCACGACGGCGGCCTCGATCGACTCGGCGGCCGTGATCCGCTGGGTGACGCGCTCCACGGCGTCCTCGGGGAAGAGCCCGTCGGCCGCGAACTGGCCGGCCTCGGCGATGAGGCGCTGCAGGCTGCTCGCGGCGATCTCGGCCGAGACGTCGGCGATCCGCACGTCGTAGCCGGCAAGCGCGAGCACCTGGGCGATGCCGCCGCCCATGTATCCCGAGCCGACGATGGCGATGGTGGTCACAGGGTCACTCCCTCGAGCTGGTCGGACGTGGTCTGGGCGCGCTGCGGCAGCGGCTGCTCCGTCTTGGGCAGCAGCGTGCGCAGGTAGCGCTGGTTGGTGGCGCAGACGCCGAGCGAGTCGCCGCCGTACTGCTCCATCAGGAAGATGCCGCGGAAGCCGAGCGCGACCGCGTCGCGCACCACCTGGCGGTAGTTGATGAGGCCGAGCTCCATGGAAGTGGGCACCGAGGTCGCCCACGATCCGTCGCCTGCCTCGTCGCGCGTGTAGTTCTTGACGTGCCAGTAGTTCGCGTACGGCAGGGTCTTGGCGAACATCTCGCGCCAGTCCTCGATCTCGCGGTGCAGGCGGATCAGGTTGCCGATGTCGGGGTTGAGGCCGACGTTGTCGAGCCCGATGTCCTCGATCAGGCGCACGGCGCTGTCGGCGGTCCCGACGTACGTGTCCTCGTACATCTCGAGGGACATCTGCAGGCCGACCTCGGCGGCATGGCGGCCGAGCTCGCGCAGGCGCGTGACGGCGGCGTTCCACACCTCGGGGTCGTCGGGGTCCTTGGGGCCCTGTGCGGTCCAGAACCAGAGGGCCTTGCGCTGCGCCTCGGTGAACGGCTGGTGCAGGCCGGTCGAGAAGACCTCCATGCCCCACTCCGCTGCGGCGTCGATCGTGCGGTGCGCGTACGCGAGGTTCTCCTCCTCGCGACCGGGCCAGATCACGCTGCGACGCTGCAGGTGCACGCTCGGCAGCCGCACGCCGTGCGAGGCGGCGATCGACAGCAGCTCGTCGCGGCGACTCGGCTCCAGGTCGGCCGGACGGACGTGGCTGTCGGCGAGCTCCGCCAGCGTGAAGCCCACGTCCTCGATCTGCTCGAACATGTCGTCCCAGACCTCGGCCGCGGCGTCGTGCAGGGCCGTGCCGTCCTTGCCGACCACGGGGAAGCCGTGAAGGCAGGTCGCGATCGGCCACCCGTCCCGGGTGTACTCGTACGAGGCAGTCGCCATAGGTGTGTGCTCCGTTGCGTGTCATGCGCCGTCGTGGCGCTTCGTCGATCCTATAGGATCCATGGTTAGCGAAGTCAAGCGGCCGACCTGAACGGGGCGCCCCGCGTGGACGTCGCGGGCCGAGGCCCGCTGAGCGAGCGCGTGCCGCGGCTCAGCTGCGGTCGGTCGGGGCGGCGCTCTTGAGCGAGCGGCCGCGAACCTTCTCGATGTGGCTGCGCATGCACTCGACCGCTGCGTCGGCGTCGCCGCGCTCCACGGCGTGCAGCACCGCCTCGTGCTCCGAGACGGCCTCGCGCACGTCGTCGGGGCCGGCGAGCACGGCCTGGCGCATGCGGTGCGTCAGCGCGCCGAGTCCGTCGTACATGTCCAGCAGATAGTGGTTGCCGGCGGCGAGGAACAGCTGCCGGTGGAACTCGCCATCCGCCGCGAAATAGCTCTTGGTGACGCCGAGCGGAACGCCCTCGTCCGTGTGATCGTCGATCACCCGCTGCGCCGCCGCCTCGTGCGCGGCGTGGGCGGCGCGCAGCGCCTCGACCGCCCGTGGCCCGCCCTTCACGGCGCCGCCCGCCGCGGCGCTCTCGATCACGAGCCGCGCGTCGAACAGCTGCGCGAGCTCCTCGGGGCCGAGCGGCGGCGCGACGCGATAGCCGCGCAGCGCCTCGCGCGTGACGAGCCCGGTGCGCTCGAGCTGCACCATCGCCTCGCGCACGGGGGTCGGCGAGACGTCGAGCAGTCGCGCCATCGAGTCGATCGACAGCCGCGAGCCCGGCTCGACCTCGCCCGTGAGGAGCATCTCGAGGATGAGGTCGTACACGCGGTCGCGGAGCCCGCGACGCTCGATCTCGACGACGCGGCCGAGCGGAAGACTGGTCATGGCGCGCTCCTCTCGCAGCTCACTGCTTCGTCGAGGATACGGCCGAACGCCTCCGGATCATGCGCGAACCGACCCAGGAACAGGCCGTCGGCGGCGTCCGCGATCCGGGTCAGCAGCCCGGGCCCCGCGCTGCCGCCGTAGATGACCGCGGAGTCCTCCGCCACCCCCGGCCGACGCAGCGCCGCGCGCAGCGCGCGACACACCGCGCGGATGTGGTCGGCGCCCGCGGGGTCCGCCGCGCCGATGGCCCAGACGGGCTCGTAGGCGATCACGACCCGCCCCGTCAGCCCGGCCGCGAGCGCAGGCCCGATCGACGCCTCCAGCTGCCGCACGCAGGCCTCGGCCGCCGCCTCCGCAGGTCCCTCCGCCTCCTCGCCGACGCACACGAGCGGCACGAGTCCGGCTCGCAGCAGGGCCGCGACCTTCTTCGCCACGGTGTCGTCGGTCTCGCCGAACATCCTCCGGCGCTCGGCGTGACCCACCTCGGCCATCCGCACCCCGAACTCCGCCAGCTGCGTGGCGGAGACCTCGCCCGTGTACGCGCCCTCGTCCCAGAACACGTCCTGGGCGCCCACGAGCAGCGGTCCGTCGCCCGCCAGCTCGGCGACCTCGGGGATCGAGAGGAAGCTCGGGATCGCGAACGGCTCGACGAGACCCGACGTGACGGCCGGGTGCGCGCGGCAGAGCTCGTCGATCGCCCGTGACCAGGCCATCGTGCGCTCGCGCCCGAAATAGAGCTTCAGGCTCGCGCCGATGACGAACCGCGCCATGCGATCAGACGCCCTCGTACGCGCAGATGTCCTGCACCTTGTCGTTCGACGCGCTCGTCTCGTCGAACGTGTACGTCAGCCACTCCTTCGCCAGGCGGCGCGCGAGCTCGACGCCCACCACGCGCTGGCCCATGCAGAGGATCTGCGCGTTGTTCGACAGGATCGAGCGCTCCACCGAGAACGAGTCATGGGCCGTCACGGCACGGATTCCCGTGACCTTGTTCGCGGCGATCGCCACGCCGAGCCCGGTTCCGCAGATCAGGATCGCGCGGTCGGCCTCGCCGCGCGCGACCCGCTCGGCGGCCTCGATCGCGACCTTGGGGTACGACGTGTGGCCGTCGGCGTCGACACCGACGTCGAACACGCTCTCCACGAGGTCGTGCTGCTCGAGATCGGCCTTGATGATCTCCTTGTACTGGTAGCCGGCGTCGTCGCTGCCGACGATGAGGCGCAGGGCCATGACGTTCTCCTCCTACTCCGCGCTGACGCGGTTCTGATCGTGGTCCTCGGGCGCGACGCGCTCCGAGAGGATGCGGTGGACCGTGCGGCACACGAGGGCGAACGACACCGCGCCCGGGTCCGGCGTGCCGATGGACTTCTCGCCGTGCGAGCGGGCGCGGCCGAGCGTCGCGACGAGCGCCGCCGTGGCCTGCGCGGCCTGCTCGGACGCGGTGGTCGCGAGGTCCCAGGCCTCGGTGAGCGCGCGGCCTCCGGCGACGTGCTCGGCCAGGCCGTCGGCGAACGGCACGATCGCGTCGACCATGGTCTTGTCGCCGACCTTGGCCTTGCCGAACGCCATCACTGCGTCCTTGGCCGCGGTCACGCCGCGGGCCACTGCCTCCGCGTCCGCGGGCTGCTCATCGCCCAGCGCCGCGCCCACGGTGCGCAGGATCTGCGCCCAGATCGCGCCCGACGTGCCGCCGGCGCGGTCGCTCCACGCCTCGGCGGCGTGCTCGAGCACCGTGCGGGCGCCGGCGCCGCCGTCGACCGCGCGGCGCGCGGCCTCCTGGGCCGCGTGCGAGCCGCGCTGCATGCCGATGCCGTGGTCGCCGTCGCCGGCGATCCGGTCCATCCGGCCCAGCTCGTCGGCCGCGTCGTCGAGCGCGATCGCGACCGCGTCGAGCACGTCCGCGGCCAGGCGGCCCACGGCGCGCGAGTCGTCGCTCGCGGGGCCGATCGGGGCCTCCCGCTCCTCGAGCGCGTCGACGTCGACCTCGACGGGGCGCTGGGCGGCCACGGAGCCCTTGCGGTAGCCGGGGGTGTCCGCGGGCGCGGACCACAGCATCTCGAGCTCCTCGTCGAGCCACAGCAGGGTCAGCGAGCAGCCGGCCATGTCGAAGCTCGTGCAGAGCTCGCCGACCTCGGGCTCCACGATCACGAGCCCGCGCTCGCCGAGCAGGCGGTGCACGGCGCGGTAGACGACGAAGAGCTCCTCGTACTTGACGCTGCCGAGACCGTTCAGGATGGGCACGACGCGCGCGCCCTCGAGGTCGACGCCGTCGGGCAGCTCGTCGATGAGGCGATCGACGAACATCGCCGCGAGCTCGTCCGCGGTCGGGATGTCGACCTCGTCGATGCCCGGCTCGCCGTGGATGCCGAGGCCGACGGCCATCCGGCCCTCCGGCACGTCGAACAGAGGAGCGTCGGCGCCGGGCAGCGTGCAGCCCGAGAAGGCGACGCCGAACGAGCGCGTGCGGGCGTTCGCGAGGCGCGCCACGCGCTCGACGCCGTCGAGGTCGTAGCCGGCCTCGGCCGCCGCGCCCGCGATCTTGAACACGGCGAGGTCGCCCGCGATGCCGCGGCGCTGCTCGATGCGGTCCTTCGGCGCGCTCCAGATGTCGTCGGTGACGAGGACCGTGCGTACGTCGTGACCCTCGGCGTTCAGGCGGTCCTGCGCCTCGGTGAAGTGCAGCACGTCGCCCGCGTAGTTGCCGTAGCTGAGCAGCACGCCCTTGCCCTGATCGGCGGCCTTCGCGACCGAGTACACCTGGTGGGCGGAGGGCGACGCGAAGAGGTTGCCCATCGCCGCGCCGTGCGCGATGCCCGGGCCGACCAGCCCGCCGAACGCCGGGTAGTGGCCGCTGCCGCCGCCGATCACCAGCGCGACCGTCGTCTCCTCGGCCGCGGTGGATCGCACGACGCCGCCGGGCACGCGCTGGACCCAGCGGGATGCCGCCGCGGCGAAGCCGTCGATCATCTCGTCCGCGAACTGCGCGGGCTCATTGAACAGTCGCGTCATTGCGCCTTCTCCTCGAGGTCGTGGTTCCCACATCCTATAGGATCGAGTATCAACGGCGCGAGAGTGCCTCCAGGACGGGTCTCTGCCCCTTCACGAGCAGCGTGCGCGCCGCGCCGACGGCGACCCAGCGGGCCTCGTCCACCTCGGGGAACTCCTGCATGCGCCCGGATCGCGGCGGCCACTCGAGCGCGAACGTGCCGAACGACAGCGGGCCCGGCTCCCACCCGGCGCCGTCGAGCGCGAACACGCGGATGCGCTTGCCCGACGCGTACGCGAACTCGCCGAGATCCGCCACGTCTCCCCGAGGCGGGTCGACGCCCAGCTCCTCCACGAACTCGCGGCGCGCGGCCGCGAGCGGCTCCTCGGTCGCCGGGTCGCACTCGCCCTTCGGGATCGACCAGGCGCCCTCGACGCGGCGCGCCCAGAACGGCCCGCCCATGTGCGCGATGAACACCTCGACGCCACCGGGCGACGCCCGGTGCAGCAGGATCCCCGCGCTGAGGACCGGCATGTCAGCCCGCGGCCTCCTCCGGCCGGTCGATCGTCTCGTCGTGCGCGGCGTCGGGCACGTAGCCGGGGATGTGCCGCTCGTCGGGCCCACCGTACGCCGACAGCGGGCGGATGAGCGCGTTCGACGAGAGCTGCTCCATGACGTGCGCGGTCCATCCGGTCACGCGCGACGCCACGAACAGCGGCGTGAACGTGAGCGTGTCGAACCCGATCAGGCTGTACGCGGGGCCCGACGGGTAGTCCAGGTTCGGGTAGATGCCCTTGCGGCCCACGAACTCGCGCTCGAGCGTGTCGTACAGCTCGGCGAGGTCGGGGCGGTCGTAGTGCTCGACGAGCGTGTCGAGCGCGGCCTTCATGGTGGGCACGCGCGAGTCGCCGCGCTTGTACACACGGTGCCCGAAGCCCATGATCTTGCGCTTCTCGGCGAGGGCCGCGTCGAGCCACGGCACGACGTGCGCGGCGTCGCCGATCTCGTCGAGGATGTGCATGACGGCCTCGTTCGCGCCGCCGTGCAGCGGCCCCTTGAGCGCCCCGATCGCGCCGACGACCGCCGAATACAGGTCGCTGAGGGTCGAGGTGATCACGCGCGCCGTGAAGGTCGAGGCGTTGAACGAGTGCTCGGCGTACAGGATCATCGACCGATTGAACGCGTCGACCACGACCTCATGCGCCTCCTCGCCGAACGTCATCCAGAGGAAGTTGGCCGAGTAGTCGAGGTCGTCGCGCGGCGGGACGGGCTCCTGGCCGCGGCGGCGGCGCTGGCCGTACGCGACGATCGCCGGCAGCTGCGCGAACAGGCGGACGCTGCGCTCGAGGTTCTGCTCGGGCGTGCCGACCGCGTCGAGCACGTTGTCGATGCCGGCGGTCTCGATCGCGCCGATCACGCTGACGGCCGTGCGCACCTCGTCCATCGGATGCGCCTCCACCGGCATGAGGTCGATCGCGGCCTTCACCTCCGGGGCGAGGGCACGGTGCGCGCGCTCGGTCTCGCGCAGCTCGGCGAGCTGCGCGTCATCCGGCAGCTCCCCGTGCCAGAGCAGGTGCGCGACCGCCTCGAACGGCTGGGTCGCGGCGAGCTCCTGCACCGGGTAGCCGCGGTACAGAAGGCTGTTGGTCTCGGGGTTGACCTTCGAGATCGCGGTCGTGTCGACCACGACCCCGGCCAGTCCCTTGCGGATCTCCTCCGGCATGCGTGCTCCTTCGCGACGTGCGGCTTGTGGCCGATCCTGCCCGATCGCCGATCAGCGGTCGATGGTGAAGTCGAAGACGCCCTGGTCGAACCGGCTGTAGCCGGAGTAGTCGATCAGGTCGTAGAGGTCGGCGCGATGCTGCATCTCGCCCAGCTTGCCCGTGAGGCGGCCCTCGCCGATCAGCTCGTCGAGCCCGCGCTCGGCCGCCCCCATCGCGAGGCGCAGCAGCGAGACGGGCCAGATCACGATCCGCACGCCCGCGTCGCGCAGCTGGTCGACCGTGAACAGGTCGCTCTTGCCGAACTCGGTCATGTTGGCCAGGATCGGCACGTCCACGGCCTTCGCGACCGCCTCGAACTCGGCGAGGTCCGCCATGGCCTCGGGGAAGATCGCGTCGGCGCCGGCGTCGACCAGCGCCTTGGCGCGATCGACGGCCGCGTCGAGACCCTCGACCGCGCGGATGTCGGTGCGCGCCATGATCAGCAGGTTCGGGTCGCGCCGCGCGTCGGCCGCGGCCCGGATGCGCTGCAGCGCCGTGCCCTCGTCGACCACCTGCTTGCCGTCCAGGTGGCCGCACCGCTTCGGGTTGACCTGGTCCTCGATGTGCAGGCCCGCCAGCCCCGCGTCCTCGAGCGTCTGGACGGTGCGGGCGACGTTCATGGGCTCTCCGAAGCCCGTGTCGGCGTCGACGATCGCGGGCAGGTCGGTCATCCGCGCGATCTGCTGGGCGCGCGCCGCGACCTCGGTGAGCGTCGTGAGGCCGATGTCGGGAAGGCCGAGATCGGCCGACAGCACGGCGCCCGAGATGTAGACGCCCTCGAAGCCCTTCTGCGCGATCAGCCGCGCCGAGAGCGGGTTGAACGCTCCGGGGAACCGGAGCAGGTCGCCCGAGTCGAGCCGTTCGCGGAACAGGCGGCGCTTCTCGTGGGCCGGGACCTGGGAGTAGAGCATCGGGACGCCTTTCGGTCAGAACAGGCCGCGCGGCGCCGGGATCGCCTCGAGCAGGCCGGGCTTCGCGACGATCGTGAGCGCCGCGACCTCCTCGGCCGTGAGCTCGGGCAGGCGCTGCGCGAGGTCGAGGAACCGCTCGATCTCCGCGGCCTCGAGCACGGGCTCGGCCAGCACGCGGAACTTGCGCACGTAGTCCTCGCGCGCGAACGGGTGCGCGCCCAGCGGGTGGGCGTCGGCCACCGCGATCTCCTCGACGGTGCGGGTCCCGTCGGTCAGGGTGATCTCGGCGCGGCCGCCGAACGCCTTCTCGTCGGGGTCCTCGGAGTGGTAGCGGCGCGTCCACTCCGGGTCCTCGGCCGTCGTCACCTTGTGCCAGAGCGCCACGGTGTCGGTGCGGCCGGCGCGCTCGGGCGCGTACGAGTCGACGTGGTGCCACGCGCCGTCCTGCAACGCGACCGCGAAGATGTACGGGATCGAGTGGTCGAGCGTCTCGCGCGACGCGTTCGGGTCGTACTTCTGCGGGTCGTTCGCGCCGGAGCCGATCACGTAGTGCGTGTGGTGGCTCGTGTGCAGCACGATGCTCTCGACGTTCGCGGGGTCGCGCAGCTCGGGCCGCTCGGCGCCGAGGCGGCGGGCCAGGTCGATCCAGGCCTGCGCCTGGTACTCGGCCGAGTGCTCCTTCGTGTACGAGTCCAGGATGGCGCGCTTGGGCTCGCCGGCGGCGGGCAGCGGCACCTCGTAGCGGGCCTCGGGGCCGCCGAGCAGCCAGGCGATCACGCCGTCCTCGCCCTCGTAGATCGGCGACGGGCTGGTCTGGCCGCGCATCGCGCGGTCCACCGCCTCGACCGCCATCTTCCCGGCGAACGCCGGGGCGTGGGCCTTCCACGTCGAGATCTCGCCCTTGCGGCTCTGCCGCGTCGCGGTCGTGGTGTGCAGCGCCTGCGACACCGCCTGATAGATCACCTCGGGCTCCAGGCCGAGGAGCGTGCCGATGCCGGCCGCGGCGCTCGGGCCGAGGTGCGCCACGTGGTCGATCTTGTGGCGGTGCAGGCTGATCGCGCGCACGAGGTCCATCTGGATCTCGTAGCCGGTCGCGATGCCGCGCAGCAGCGCGCGGCCGTCGGCGCCGACGTGCTGCGCGACGGCGGTGACCGCCGGGATGTTGTCGCCGGGGTGGGAGTACTCCGCGGCGAGGAACGTGTCGTGGTAGTCCAGCTCGCGCACCGCGACGCCGTTCGCCCACGCGGCCCACTCGGGGCTGGTGTGCGCGTCGAGCGCGCAGCCGAACACCGTGGCGCCGGATCCGCCGCGCGAGACCGGGTGGTCGAGCGCCTGCGCGCGCGCCGAGACGACGGGGGCGCGCGTGAGCGAGGCGGCCGCGACCGCCGCGTTGTCGATCACGCGGTTGATCACCATGTCGGCGACGTCGGCCTCGACCTCGACCGGGTCGGCCGCGACCTGGGCGATCTTCCAGGCGAGCTGGTCCTCGCGGGCGAGGTTCTCGTCGCTGCGATAGGTGCGGACGGCGTGGACGACGGTCATCGGGGTCCTTCCGGGGTGGGGGCTTGTGGCCTGCGGTGAGTCTATTTCTTCAGGGAGGTGGGGACGGTCGTTCTCTCGTGGTCGTTGAGCGAGCGAAGCGAGTCGAAACGGACTGAGCGAGCGAAGCGAGTCGAAGCCTCGCCCCATCGGTCAGTCGAGGAACACGTCCGGGTACAGCTCCTCGTCGGGCGTTCCCGGCACGGCCGCGTAGCCCGACAGGTCGGTCACGCCGGCCTCGGCGAGCACGTCCTCGACGATCAGGGTCTGGCCGCTGCGCTCGGAGGCGGGCCGCGACAGCACGAGGTGCGCCGCATCCGCGTAGATCTCGGGCGTGCGGCTGCGGGCCATCAGCCGGTCGCCGCCGATCACGTTCTGCACCGCCGCGGTCGCGATCAGCGTGCGCGGCCAGAGCGTGTTCGCGGCGATCCCGTCCCCGGCGAGCTCGGCGGCGATCCCGAGCGTGGCCATGGTCATCCCGAACTTGGCGAGCGAGTAGCCGGGGTGGGCGCCGAGCCACCTCGGCGTGACGTTGAGCGGCGGCGCGAGCGACAGGATGTGCGGGTTCGGGCTCTCCCGCAGCACCGGGATGGCCGCGCGGCTGAGCATGAACGTGCCGCGCACGTTGACGTCCTGCATCAGGTCGTACTTCTTGGGCGAGAGCGCCTCGGTGCCGGACAGATCGATCACGCTGGCGTTGTTCACCACCGCGTCGATGCCGCCGAACTCCCCCACGGTGGCGAGCACCGCATGTGCGATCGCGTCGTCGTCGCGCACGTCGCCCACGATCGGCAGCGCGCGGCCGCCGGCCTCGCGGATCCACTCCGCGGCCGTGTGGATCGTGCCCTCGAGCTTCGGATGCGGGGTGTCGGTCTTCGCGAGCAGCGCGATGTTGGCGCCGTCGCGCGCCGCCCGGATCGCGATCGCCAGGCCGATGCCGCGGCTGCCGCCGGACATCAGGATCGTGCGCCCCTCCAGGGGTCGGGTCGCGTCGACGGGACGGTCCGCGGGGTGTGACATCCGTGCTCCTCCTGCCCGCGCGCCATCGCGGGGGCTCCCGAAAGCCTACGCGGGGCCGACCCGGGCACCGCCCGCACGTCCTCCGCCCCGGCGCGCGGGCACGCCCCTAGACTCGGGCCCGGGCCGCTCACAGCGGAATCCCAGGTTCCGATCGAGGAGGACGGATGAGCACGCAGGAGACCGAGAAGCCTCGCTGGAGGATCATCGGACCCGGCCTCGTCGTCGCCGCCACGGGCGTCGGCTCGGCCGACATGGTGGCCACGCTGGTCGCCGGCTCCAACTACGGGTACATGCTGCTGTGGGCGGTGATCCTGGGCGTGATCCTGAAGATCGTGCTCGTCGAGGGCGCCGGCCGCTACACGGTCGCGACCGGCAACACGATCTTCGAGGGCTGGCGCTCGCTCGGCCGCTGGCCGGTCTGGTACTTCGCGCCCTACATCGTGATCTGGGGCTTCGTGTACGCCGCCTCGGCCATGAGCTCGACCGCCCTGCCGATCGCGGCGCTGTTCCCCGAGGGGACGTTCTTCGCCCAGGTGTGGCCGTGGGCCATCGCGATGGGCCTGCTGGGCTTCGTGCTCGTGTGGTTCGGCCGGTACCGCTTCTTCGAGCGCATCACGGCGTTCCTCGTCGGCCTCATGTTCGTGACGATCGTCATCCTGGCGGTCATCGCCGCACCGAACTTCCTCGAGACGATCGGCGGCCTGGTGCCGATGATCCCCGAGGGCGGCGTGTTCAACACGCTCGCGCTCGCGGGCGGCGTCGGCGGCACCATCACGCTCGCGGCATACGGCTACTGGCTGCGCGAGAAGGGCTGGGACAAGCCGCGCTTCCTGCGCGTGATGCGCATCGACAACACCATGGCGTACGTCATGACCGGCATCTTCGTGATCTCGATGCTGATCGTCGGCGCCGAGGTCGTCCGCGCCGCCGGCGTCGCGCTCGCGGCCGGCGACCAGGGCCTGCTCGAGCTCGACGGCGTGCTGCGGGAGCGCTACGGCGACTTCATCGGCGTCTGGTTCCTGATCGGCTTCTGGGCCGCCGGCTTCTCATCCGTGCTCGGCGTGTGGAACGGCGTCTCGCTGATGTTCGCCGACTTCATGGGCAACGTCACGGGCAAGGGATCGGACCACCCCGACTCCCGCCTGAACGGCAAGTGGTTCAAGGTCTACCTGCTGTGGCTGACCTTCCCGCCGATGCTCATGCTGTTCCTGAACCAGCCGATCTTCCTCGTCCTGCTGTACGGGTTCCTCGGCGCGCTGTTCATGCCGTTCCTCGCGATCACGCTGCTGCCGATCCTGAACACGGATCGCGTCCCGCGCGAGTACCGCAACAAGTGGTACCTGAACGTCGCGCTCGGCATCACGGCGCTGCTGTTCATCGTCCTGGGCGTCTACCAGGCGGTGCAGGCGATCACCAAGGCGTTCGGCGGCTGACGGCCGTCCTCGCCGCGCGGGCCCCGACCTCCCGTCGGGGGCCCGCGTGCGTCGGGGCATGGACGGGGCATGCCTGTCCCCGCGAAGGAGACGCCCGGGCCGGCGCGGGTGCGCGGCCTGAGCCGACCTCAGGACGGGCCGACGATGAAGTTCCACGAGCCGGTCGCGATCGCCACGGCGACCGCGGTGAGGCCGATCCCGGCGCCGGCCGCGAGCAGCAGCCACTCGCGCGCGCCCCACGGCGAGACCCGCGCCCAGGTGCGCTCCGCGTGAGCGCCGAAGCCGCGCGCCTCCATGGACGTCGCGAGCGCCGAGCCGCGCCGGATGGCGAGCACGATCAGCGCGAAGGCCATTCCCAGCACGCGGCGCAGCCGTCCGGTGTCCGCGACCCCGCGCGCGCGGCGCGCGACCTCCAGCTCCCGCCAGTCGTCGACCAGCAGCCCCACCAGGCGCAGGCCGCCCAGCGCGCCGAGGACGAACCGCGCGGGCAGCCGCGCCCGCTGCGCCAGGCCGTCGGCCAGATCCGTCGGATCGACCGTCGCGAACAGCACGACGCTCGGCAGCGCGAGCGCCAGGATGCGCAGGACGGTGGCCGCGGCGAGCGCGAGAGAGCCGTCCGAGATGCGCACGAAGAGCCAGTCCAGGTGCACCGTGCCCGACGTCTCGCCGTAGAGCGCGATGGTCACCCCGGTGAGCGGAGCCGCGATCCACACGGGCGCCGTGCGCGCCCAGAAGCGACGCCATCCGAGACCCGACATCGCCAGCAGCGGCACGGACAGGAGCAGCGCGACGGCCGCCGACACCCAGTCGATCGTGAGCACCAGCGGGGCGGCCATGAGGAGCGCGGCGCCCAGCTTCGCGACCGGGTTGACGCGGGCGAGCGGGCCGGCGGGGACCAGCGGGGTCGGAAGGATCATGTCCCGACCGCGGCCGTGAGGCTGAGGCGGCGCGCGTGCAGCGCCTCGAGCACATCGGCGTCGTGCGTGATCGCGACGACGCCCGCCCCGGGCGCCCCGTCGCGGCCGTCGCGCAGCGACGCGATGATCGCGACCAGCTCGGCCCACGTGCGCGCATCCTGGCCGAACGTCGGCTCGTCGAGCACGACCACCCTCGGACGCGTCGCCAGCATCGCGGCGACGGTCAGCCTCCGCTTCTCGCCGCCGGAGAGCGTGTGGGGGTTGGCCTCGGCGAGATGCGCGAGCCGGAGCCGCTCGAGCAGCTCGTCGACCCGCGCCGCGATCTCGCCCTCGGGCAGGCGCAGGGCGCGGGGACCGACCTCGAGCTCGCGGCGGACGGTGGTGGAGAGCAGCTGGTGATCCGGGGACTGCAGCACGGTCCCGATGCGCGTGAGCAGCTGCCGCGACGACCAGCGGATCGGCGCCTCGCCGATCCCGCCCGCGAGCGCCGGCCCGGCGACGACCCGGCCTCCCGCCGGCGGAAGCAGCCCGGCCAGCGTGCGGCCGAGCGTCGACTTGCCCGCGCCGTTCGGCCCCACGACGCCGAGGACCTCGCCGGCGCGCACGTCCACGTCGAGCGGGCCCGCCACGCGGCGGCCGCGTACGCGCGCGACCTCGAGCGCGCGTCCCGACAGCAGGACCTCGCCGGGCGCCGCGGCCGGCGGCGCCGGGTGGCGCGGCGCGATCCCGGGCACCCAGACGCCGAGCGCGGCGAGCTCGGCGCCCCGGTCGCGCAGCACGTCGGCGACCGGGCCGTCCGCGATCACGCCCGCGTCCCCCGCGCCCAGCACGATGATCCGGTCGACGATCGGCAGCCACACGTCCACGCGATGCTCCACCACGACGAGGGTCGCGCCCGTGCGGTCCAGTACGCGGCCCACGGCGTCACGCACCGCGATCGCGCCCGCGGGATCGAGGTTGGCGGTGGGCTCGTCGAGCAGCAGCAGCCCGGGGCGCATGGCGAGCGCCCCGGCGAGCGCGAGGCGCTGCTTCTGTCCGCCGGACAGCGCGGTCGTGGACCGGTCGAGCGGCACGTCGAGGCCCACGAGGTCCAGCGCCTCGCCGACGCGCGGCCAGATGTCGTGCCGCGGCACCCCGAGGTTCTCGCAGCCGAACGCGACGTCGTCGCCGACGCGGTGCAGGACGGCCTGGGTGTCGGGATCCTGCTGCACCAGCCCGGCGCGACCGCGGACCGCCGCGGGCGGGTGCCCGTCGATCGTCAGGGTGCCGGCGTGCTCGCCCTCGTCGTCGCCGCCCAGCACGCCCGCGAGAGCGTGCAGCAGCGTGGACTTCCCCGAGCCGCTCGCGCCGAGCAGCAGGACGCGTTCGCCCGCGTCGATCCGCAGGTCGATGCCGGAGGCGGCCCACGCGCGGCGGCTGGCGTAGCGCCATCCCCAGCCGCGCGCCTCGACGGCGGCCGGGGACACGGCCCCGGTCGCCGGAGAGGCCGTCACGTCAGACGCGCCTGGCGACCGCGCGCCCGGCCGCGAACCGGTTCAGCGCGCCGGTCGCCGCGAGGCCGCGGACGATCGCCCAGCCGCCGAGCCCCGCGATGACCGCGCCCGACACCGTGGTCGAGGCGATGTACACGGTCGTGAACAGCGCGTCGGCGCCCGCGTACCAGAGGACGCGGTCGTTGATGCCGGCCGCGAGGCCCGCGCCGGCGCCCGCCAGCACCGCGACCGGCAGGCGGAACGACCTGTACAGGAAGATCGCGAGGATGATCTCGGCGCCGAGGCCCTGCACGAGGCCCGACACGATCGTCAGCGCGCCCCACTGGTTGCCGACGAGCGCGGAGATGACCGCGGCGAGCAGCTCGGTGTAGAGCGCGGCGCCCGGCTTGCGGATGACGAGGCCGCCGATCACCCCGGCGATGAGCCAGGGGCCGGTGAGCAGGCCGCCCAGACCGGGCAGCAGCGGCGCGAGCAGCTCGCTCGGGCCGATGTAGGCGACGTTCCAGACGAGGAACACCACGGCGCAGGCCACGGCGATGACGCTGGCGACGACGATGTCGACGACGCGCCAGGTGAAGCGGCGGGTGCCCGGGGTGGCGGGTGCGGACGTGTTCATCTCTCTCCTCCCTGCGCCGGCATGATCCGGATCAGGTTCGACGGTCGAAGCGCGGGTCGCTTCCTCTCAGCCCGGCTCGCCGGACTCCCGTGGTGTGTGAGGGACATTCTAGGGCGATCCGGCGGGTGAGGTTCGCCGCCGGGGCCCGCGATCTCCGGCTGGCTCCCGGCATCCGCGGGTACCGTAGGCGGGTGGCAATCGACGACTCCCCCCACGACGATCTCCGCGAGGATCTCCGCGGCTCGATCGACGATGCGTCCGTCGCCACGGTGCCGGTGGCAGCGACCCCCGTCGCCGAGGCGCCGCGTCGCCCGCGCCGCGCGGTGACGGCGCACGACATCGACCCCCTGCCCGAGACGCCCGTGGTGCCCGAGCAGCCCGCGATCCGTCGCGGCATCGGCTCGCTGTTCGACCAGCGCACCGCCGATGCGCCCGTGACCGAGGCGGCCACGGCCCTGGCGGGCGCCGCGCTGACGGATGCGCCCCCGGCGGATGCTCCGACCGGGGCCGAGGCGCTGGCCGTGCCCGCACCGGAGACCCCGACGTCGCTCGAGGAGGCCGCCGGCGCCGCGGTCGAGGCGCCGCACGCAGCGGTGGCGGACGCGCCCCGCACCGACACCGCCGCTCTGGCCTGGATCGACCCGGCCACCGTCGCCCCCAAGCCCGAGGCGGCCCCCGCGCCGTCGCCCGCGTTCGACCTGGTCCCCACCCGCCGCGAGAGGCGCCCCTCCGTCGCGGCCCCGCTGATCACAGCCGGCGTCCTCGCACTCGGCTACGTGGGCGGCTGCGCCTTCTGGCCGCTCGCGAACGTCGCCCCCGCGGTCTCGGCCGCGACGGTCGACCCGGCGCCCGGTCATCCGCTCGCCGTGACCTGGCCCGCGGACGGCTCCGCCGCCGTCGGCGCCGAGGGCCTCGGCACGGTCCCGGCCTCCAGCGCCGCGCGCGCGCCCATGGCCAGCATCGCCAAGGTCGTGACCGCGCTCATGATCCTCGAGAAGGCGCCGCTCGCGGTGGGCGAGCAGGGGCCGTCCTACGCGTTCGACTACGCCGACAGCCAGGAGTACTGGCAGTACCGCGTGGCGAACGAGTCGGCGCTCGACGTGCCCGTGGACGGCACGCTCACGCAGCGGCAGCTGCTCGAGGGCATCCTGATCGGCTCGGCCAACAACTACGTGGATCGCCTGACGACGGAGCTGTGGGGCTCGAAGGACGCGTTCGCCCTCGCCGTGCCGGAGTGGCTCCAGGCGCACGGCCTGTCGGGCATCACGATGGTCGACCCGAGCGGCATCGACCCGGACAACACGGCGACCCCCGCGTCGCTGGTCACCCTCGCGAGCCTGGCGCTGGCGAACCCCGTGATCGCGGAGATCGTGGCGATGCCCGAGACGGAACTCCCGGGCGCCGGCGTGGTCGAGAACAGCAATCCGCTGATCGGGGACCCCGGCGTCGTCGGCATCAAGACCGGCACCCTGTCCGAGTGGTGGATCGAGTCGTGGAACCTGCTCACGGCCAAGGACGTCACGATCGGCCAGACCACCGTGCGGCTGTACGCCTCGGTGCTCGGCCAGCCCGACGAGGAGACCCGCGCGAGCGTCAGCCGCACGCTGCTCGAGCAGGTGGAGCAGTCCCTGCAGCCCGCCCCGACCGTCGCATCCGGCACCACCGTCGCGAACGTCACGACCGAGTGGGGCGAGCCGGTCGAGGTGGTCACGGGCGACGACGCCGAGGTCGTGCTGTGGGACCGCGGCACCCCCGAGGTCCAGTCGGACTACGAGGTCGAGGTCGGCACCGCGTCGGGCGCGGAGGTCGGCACGCTCACCGCGACTGGGCCGTTCGACTCGGCCACGGTCCCCCTGGTGCTCGAGGGCGACCTCGAGGGCCCCAGCCTGCTCTGGCGGCTCTCGCACCCGCTCGACCTGCTCGGCCTGCAGTAGCGCGCCGCCGCACGCGCCCGACCCCGCCCTGGCGCGAGGAGAAATCCCCGATCCAGGACGAATGCCCATGAGATCGGCCTCGCGCGTGGATTTCTCCTCCGCGGAGGTCGGCGTTCAACGGCGGATGCGGTGCAGCCCCTGCGCGATGGCGGTCACCACGAGGTCCTGCACCGCGGCCCAGTCGTCCATGATCTGCCAATAGCCGATCCGGATGACGTGGTAGCCCATCAGGCGCAGGCGAGCGTCGTGCTCGTTGTCGCGCAGGCGCTGAGCGTCGACGTGATGACCGCCGTCGATCTGGATCACCAGCCGGTCGCCGATGAGGAGATCGACGGGCCGCGCGGCGATGACCACCTGGCGCCGGATCGGCAGCCCCAGCCGGAGGAGGCGCAGGCGCGAGAACACGATCGACTCGGTGCCCTCATCCGCGAGCGGCCGCGCATCCGCGAGCAGCCGTCGGGCGTCGGGCGGCAGCGGCAGGCCGCGCAGCACGTCGAGGTCGACGAGGTGCCTCCGGATGGCCGCCTCCCACGCCGCAAGGCCGGCCTCGTAGGGCTGGCACGTCGCGAGGATCACCAGCGCGTTGATCAGCGAATCCTCGAGAGCGTCGGGGTCGCGCGGGATGACCGGGGTCGCCCAGTGCACGTGCGCGGTCGTCTCGCGCTGCAGCTGTCCGTTCGGGCGGATGGCGACGTGCGGTTGCGTCACGGTATCGGTCCAGAGCCCGCGCCGCTGCGCGACCGTGACGCACGAGAGCACCACGCCGACCTCGACCGCCGAGCGCCAGGCCGGGTCGACGGAGGGCAGGCACATCCAGCCGTGGCGGGGTCGCTGCACCGCGCCGCTGTGCAGCGCGCCGCGCAGCGCGTGCCGCGTGACACCGAGCCTGTGGAGCGCGGGGGTGCGCGCGATGCCTCCGAAGCGGGCGAGCGCGGTGACGGGATCCATGCGCCCATGCTGGCCACCCGGCCCGGTCCCGCGGTCGGCCTGACTCGCCAAGATGAGCAACCGGGCCATCCCTGGGCCTGTGGACGACGCCGGCCGGAGTGGTGACCGCCTCCAGCCGAGGAGGAATCCACCTGCGAGGAGCGGAGCGCCGGGTTCCGCCCTCGGAGGTGGATCTCTCTTCGGCTCAGGTCGCGTCAGGCCGTGGGCTCCTCCGGCGCGCCCGCGGCCGCGGGCACCTCGACGGCCGCGGTGTCCGTGGCCGCCTCCTGCGCCTCGACCGCGTCGAGGTCGACCGCGGCATGCTCGAACTGCGACCGGTACAGGCGCCAGTAGGCGCCCTCGCGGGCGATCAGCTCCTCGTGCGTGCCCTGCTCCACGATGTCGCCGTGCTCCATCACGAGGATGAGGTCGGCGTCGCGGATGGTCGACAGGCGGTGCGCGATCACGAACGACGTGCGGCCCTTCCGCAGCGCCGCCATGGCGTGCTGCAGCAGCTGCTCGGTGCGGGTGTCGACCGAGCTGGTGGCCTCATCCAGGATCAGCACGCTCGGCTGCGACACGAACGCGCGCGCGATCGTGATCAGCTGACGCTCGCCGGCCGACACGTTGGCCGCGTCCTCCTCGAGCACCGTGTCGTACCCGTCGGGCAGGGTGTGCACGAACCGGTCGACGTAGGTCGCCTTGGCGGCCGCGATCACCTCGTCGTCCGTGGCGCTCTGCCGGCCGTAGCGGATGTTCTCCCGGATCGTCCCCGAGAACAGCCACGGGTCCTGCAGCACCATGCCCGCCCGCGCGCGCACGTCGTGGCGGGTCATCTCGGAGATGTCCTGGCCGTCGAGCAGGATGGCCCCGCCGTCGAGCTCGTAGAACCGCATGATCAGGTTCACCAGCGTGGTCTTGCCGGCGCCGGTCGGCCCCACGATCGCCACGGTCTGACCCGGCTCGACCCGGAAGGACAGGTCCCGGATGAGCGGGCTCTCGGGCGTGTACGAGAACGACACGTTGCGGAACTCGATCACGCCGCGCCCGTCGGGCGCCGCGGGGGCGTCCTCGGCGTCGGGCTCCTGCTCGGGCTCGTCGAGCAGCTCGAAGACCCGCTCGGCCGAGGCCGTGCCGGACATGACCGCGCTGGTCATGCCGCCGAGCTCCATGAGCGGCTGGGTGAACTGCTGCGAGTACTGCACGAACGCCTGCACGTCACCGATCCGGAGCTGCCCGCTCGCGACCATGACGCCGCCGAGCACCGCGATGCCCGCGTAGGTGAGCGAGCCGATGAACTGCACGCTCGGCATCATGAGGCCCGAGAAGAACTGGGCCCGGAACGCCGACTCGAACAGGTCGTCGTTCTCCTTCGCGAACGCGTCGGAGTTCGACTTCTCACGGCCGTACACCTTGACCAGCGCGTGGCCGGAGAACGACTCCTCGACGCGGGCGTTGAGGCGGCCCACCTTGGCCCACTGCGCCTGGAACGCCTTCTGCGAGCGCGGGCCGATGACGCCGAAGATCACGGCCATCAGCGGCAGCGCCACGAGCGCGACCAGCGCCAGCTGCCACGAGATCGAGAACATCATGATCAGCACGCCGACCACCGTCAGGATCGACGTGACGGCGCCGGACAGCGACTGCTGCAGCGTCTGCGTCATGTTGTCGATGTCGTTCGTGACGCGCGAGATGAGCTCGCCGCGCTGCACCTTGTCGAAGTACGCCAGGGGCAGGCGGTTGATCTTCTCCTCGACGCGCTGACGCACGCGCCACATGGTCTTGACCATGATCACGTTGATCACGTAGCCCTGCACCCACTGCAGCAGCGCCGAGACCACGTAGAGCGCGAGCACCCAGCGGATCACCACGGCCAGCGCCGCGAAGTCGATGCCGCGCCCGAGCTCGAAGTGCTCCATGGCCGCGATCGTGTTCGCGAAGTCGGTCTGACCCGCCTGGCGCAGCGCCTCGACGACCTGCTCCTGGCTCATCCCGGCCGGGAACTGCGCCCCGAGCACCGACGACATGAAACCCTCGAACACGATGTTCGTGGCCTCGCCGAGCACCTTCGGCGCGGCGATCGACAGGATCACGCCGGCGGCACCCAGCACCATGACCAGCGCGAACACCCACTTGTACGGACCGAGCAGCCCGATGAAGCGGAGGAAGCTGGGCCCGAAGCTCTTGGGCTTGCCCGGCGGCGGGGCGTCCCAGCCGCCGCCCTGCTGGCGCGCCTTCTCGGCGAGCTCGGCCTCGATCCGGGCCTGCTCCTCGTTCACGGTCTCGTTCTCGACGGCACTCACAGGAACGACTCCCCTCGGAGGATGCGGGCGGAGAACTGCGCCGACGTCCTCGGCATCACCACGCGCCTCATGCCTCGACCCCCAGCTGCGAGTCCACGATCTCGCGGTACGTGTCGCTGCTCTCGAGCAGCTCGTCGTGCGTGCCCACGCCGGCCACGCGGCCGCCGTCCAGCACCACGATGCGGTCGGCGTCAGTGATGGTCGACACGCGCTGCGCGACCACGATCTTCGTCACGCCGGGCAGCTCCCGCCACAGCGCCTGGCGCAGGCGCGCGTCGGTCGTGAGGTCGAGCGCCGAGAACGAGTCGTCGAAGATCAGGATGTCGGGCCGGCTCACGATCGCGCGGGCGATCGCCAGCCGCTGGCGCTGACCGCCCGAGACGTTGGTGCCGCCCTGGGCGATCGGCTCGTCGAGCCCGCGCGGCTTCTCGCGCACGAAGTCGGCCGCCTGTGCGATCTCGAGGGCGGCCCACAGCTCGTCGTCGGTGGCGTCCTCGCGGCCGAACCGCAGGTTGGACGCGATCGTGCCGTTGAACAGGAAGGGCCGCTGCGGCACCAGGCCGATGCCGGCCCACAGCGCGTCCAGGTCGGCCTCGCGCACGTCCACGCCCGCGACCTTCACCGATCCGGCCGTGACGTCGTAGAGCCGCGGGATGAGGTTGATCAGCGTGGTCTTGCCCACCCCGGTGGACCCCACGATCGCGACGGTCTCGCCCGGATCCGCGCGGAAGCTCACGCCCTGGATGACCGGCTCGTCCGCGCCCGGGTACGTGAACGCGACGTCCTCGAGCACGACCTCGCCGCGCCGCGGCAGGTGCGACACCGCCTCGGCCGGCCGCTGCAGCGAGCTGTCGACAGCGAGCACCTCGCCCACGCGGTCGGCCGACACGGCGGCGCGCGGGATCATCACGGTCATGAACGCGGCCATCATCACGCCGCCGAGGATCTGGCCGACGTACTGCATGAACGCGAACAGGGTGCCGATCTCGACGCTGCCCTCGTCGACCTCGAACGCGCCGAACCACACGACCGACACCACCGTGACGTTGAGCACCAGCATGACGAGCGGGAACATCAGCACGAACAGCGATCCGACCTTGCGGCCGACGATCATGATCTCGTCGTTCGCGGCGCCGAAGCGCTCCTCCTCGATCGGCTCGCGCACGAACGCGCGCACGACGCGCACGCCCGTGAGCTGCTCCCGCATGACGCGGTTCACGCCGTCGAGCTTGGTCTGGTAGCTGCGGAACAGCGGCACCATGCGCCAGATGATCAGGCCCATGAGCACGAGCAGCACCGGCACGGCGACGCCGATGATCCAGCTGAGGCCGACGTCCTGACGGACCGCCATGATGATGCCGCCGATCGCCAGCATCGGCGCCTGCACGAGCATGGTCGCGCCCATCATCGCGAGCATCTGGATCTGCTGCACGTCGTTGGTGTTGCGCGTGATGAGCGATCCGGACCCGAACTGCGAGACCTCGCGCTCGGAGAACGAGCTGACCCGCTCGAACACGGCGCGGCGGATGTCGCGGCCGGCCGCCATCGCGGACCGCGCGGCGCAGGCCGTCGCGATGATCGACGCGACGATCTGACCGAGCGAGACCGCGAGCATCACCAGGCCGGTGCGGATGATGAAGCCGGTGTCGCCCTCGGCGACTCCCTCGTCGATGATGTCTGCGTTGAGGGACGGAAGGTACAGGGCGGCGAGGGCCGCGGCGAACTGGAACACCAGCACGCCGGCGAGCAGCCATCTGTATCGCCGGAGATATCGGAACAGGAGCTTGCCGAGCACAGGGGCCTCCACGGGGAACTCCCCGCGCGTGCGCGCACGGGACCCATAGAGACTGCCACCGACCTCCGACATCCTCCAGTCGCGGACGGCCCTGTCCGCTGACGGCGGAATCCCAGGCCATCCCGCACTTCCGGCGATCCGGGAAATCCGTCGCGCGACGGATGCGCGCGCGACCGCGAGGGGATAGAGAAGGCCCCGGAGATCCGAGTCGATCGGCTCTCCGGGGCCCGTGCTGGTGGCGGGGACTTGCCAGTGGCGCTCCCACTCGGGCAGCGCACGACGGGTGAGCGCCTCGAGGGAGAAGTATTCGCCCCACAGCGAGCCCTCGTCGGCGCCGATGCCGCGCGGGAACTCGCCTCGTGGTTCATCGCGAAGCCGTACACGCTCCGCGCCTCGCCGCGGGCCCAGCGCGACTCGTCGAACGCGCCCTGTTCGGTCGCGCCGCGCAGCGGCTCACCGGTCTCGGCGTCCCAGTCCGTGGGCCGCTCCGGCCTCGGACGGGCCTCCGGGGCGTCGAGACGATGTCGCCGGGCTCCAGGGCTCCAGGGCTCCGGACTCGTCGCGCGCGCCGCGCCCTCGGGGTGATCGTTCGCTCAGGCGGGTGCGGGCTCGGACGCGGCGGGCGCGTCCTGTGCCCGGAGCTGCGCCTCGAGCCGGCGCAGCAGCGGCACGAGCTGCTCGCGCGCGGTGTCGGGGTGCTCGGGATGCCACTGCACACCAGTGACCGGCGCGGCGGCGTGCACGACCGCCTCGACCACGCCGTCGGGCGCGCGGGCGACGACCTCGAGGCCGGGCGCGAGCTCGCCCACCGCCTGGTGGTGCGTGCAGCGGCCCGGCGCGGCGGGATCCACGTCGCCCGCGAGGGCGTTCGCGATCGTCAGGCGCGTGCGCACGTACGGATCCGGCGCGTCCGGCAGGCGGTGGCCCGCCATGTCCTGGATGAGGGTGCCGCCGAGCGCGACGTTCATGACCTGCAGGCCCCGGCAGATGCCCAGCAGGGGCTTGCGGATCCGGATGGCCTCGCGGACGACCGCGATGTGCGCCTCGTCGGCCGCGGGCACGTGGTGGCCGCTGCCGGGGTACTCGGCGGCGCCGCCGTAGCGCGACGGCTCGACGTCCTCGCCGCCCATCAGCAACAGGACGTCGGCGCGCTCGACGGCGTCCAGGCTCGCCTCGACCGGATGCTCGGCCGAGTACACGACGTCGGCCTCCCAGCCGAGCTCGTCGATCGCGGCGCGCAGCCCGCTGTCGAGGTGGTCGAGCAGGGCCTGATAGCCCGGGGCCTGCGGCCGCTCGCGCCGCAGATGGAACACGCCGATCCGCATGCGTCCAGAATCCCACGGGCGGGGGGGCGGATGCGCTCAGCGCGTGAGGGTGAGCGCCTCGGCGAGCTGTTCGAGCGCGCCGAGCGGGTCGTCGCCGAGGGCCTGCGCGGCGACGTGATCCGCGCCGGCGTCCAGATGGGCCCGCAGGCCGGCGACGGCCGCACCGGCCGTAGGGTTCGCGGCGACCAGGTCGATCAGCTCGTCCGAGCCGCCGTCGGCGAACGCGGCCTCGCCGACGCCGAAGCGCCGCAGCGCGCCGACGTAGTTCTCGAGCGAGAAGTAGCGGCGCAGGTAGCGGCGCGCGACCGCGCGCGCCTGCTCCCGGTCGTCGGAGATCACGACCTTGAGCTCCGGGGCGAGCAGCGCCCCGGGACGAGCCGCGTCGAGGACGCCGCGCGCGTGCCGCGTGTGCGCCGGGACCGTGAGATACGGATGAGCGCCCAGCGAGCGCTCCGCGGCGAGCGTGAGCGTGCGGTCGCCCAGCGCGGCCAGGAGACGCCGGTCGCGCCCGACGCCCTCGGCGTCCAGCACGTCGAGGTACGCCGTGAGCGCGGCGAGCGGACGGACGCGGTGGGGTGTCGCCTCGCGATGGCCCGAGCCGATGCCGAGCACGAAGCGACCCGGATGGCGCTCCTCGATCCGGCGGGCCGACCGGGCGATGCTTCGCGCGTCGTCCTTCCAGATGTTCACGATGCCGGTCGCGACCACGATCCGCTCCGTCGCGTCGAGGAGCTCCTCCACGATCCCGAGGTCGCCGCCCGGCGAGCCGCCGACCCAGAGCGTGCCGAAGCCGAGCCGCTCCACCCCGCGCGCGAAGTCCGCGTCCAGCGCCGCCGCGCCGCGCCAGACTCCGTACGTCCCGAATCCCGCCGTGCTCACCATGCCGCCAGTGTGCCAGCGCGAACCCACCCTGTGGTCGTTGAGCGGTGCGAGCGCCAGCGAGCGGAGTCGAAACGTGTCCAAACCCTCCCTGCCGACCAACCCACCGCTCGTCCACAGGATGCCCCCGCGAGGACTTCTCCACAGATTCGGTTTGAATCGCTGATCTGCGCTTTCCGGCCCGGTGAATGTCGGTGGCCCGGAGGAGAATCGGGCCATGACGGCACAGGCGACTTCGACCCGGTGGGCTCCCACCCCGGCCGAACGCGCCCGCACGTCGGAGCTCGTCGACGATTACCTGGAGCAGCAGGTCATCATCGCCCAGGCGCATGCCCGGCAGGCGCGGATCCTCGCCGAGGGCCGCGCGATCGCCGAGGCCCAGACCCGCCGGGGTGGGACGGGTTCGGAGTTCGAGCACCCGCTGAGGTCCATGGCCGCGGAGTTCGCGGTCGCCGGGCGGATGTCAGACCGCACGATCAGGGCCCGGATGGAGTGGGCGGTCGACCTGGTGGACGGGTTCCCGGCCACGTTCGCCCTGTTCGAGGAGGGCCGGATCAGCGAGGCCCATGTCCGCGCGATCGTCGACGCCGGCAGTCGCCTCGAGGATGACGACTCCCGGGCGGAGTTCGAGCGGATCATCCTGCCGCGGGCGGAGAAGCTCACCGGCGGACAGCTGGGCTCCGTCGCGCGGAAGCTCGCGGACGACATCGAGCCGCTGCCGCTGGAGGAGCGGCACGAGGAGGCCATGGCCGAGCGTGGGGTGAGAGCGGCACCGCTTCCGGACGGGATGGGCGAGCTCACGTACATCGGTCCGGCGGTGACGGTGTACGCGATGCATGACCGGGTCACTCAGATGGCGCGCACGATCTACCGCACCAAGGATGAGACCGACGAGCGGACGTTGGATCAGATCCGGGCGGACGTGTTCGCTGAGATCGCCCTCGCCGGGCTGCCGACGGCGGAGCTGATCGACCAGCACGGCGGCGACGCCCTGATGAAGATCAAGGCCACGGTTCAGGTCACCGTCCCGTGGCAGTCACTGACAGGTGTCGGCGACGAGTCCGCGTTCCTCGCCGGCTACGGACCCATCCCCGCGGAGGCCGCCCGACGCCTCGCAGGGGAGGCCGCCAAGTGGACGCGCCTGTTCCAGAACCCGGACACCGGGTGCCTGAAGACCGTCGACACCTACACGCCCACGAAAGCGCAGCGGCGCTTCCTCATCGCCCGGGACGAGCACTGCCGCTTCCCCGGCTGCCGGCAGCCCGCCATCCGCTGCGAGGACGACCACACCATCCCGTACTCCCACGGCGGCCCCACCACCGTCCGCAACCTCGCCAACCTCTGCCGCGCCCACCACGTCCTCAAACACAACTCGAACTGGGACTTCCGTCACGGCCCAGGCGGCGTCATCGAGGTCATCAGCCCCACCGGCAAGGCCTACAAGCACAAACCCACACCGGTCGTGAGGTTCAAAGCATCAGCCGAGATCGCCCGCGCCGATCTCGGCACCGACCCGCCGCCCTTCTAGGTGTACTCGGTCATGAGGTTGGTGACACCCGGCTGATCGGGGGTCGGCCGTCGCAGGCGGTGTGTGGTCGAGCGTAGTTGTAGTGCTCGAGCCAGGGCGCGAGCGCTTCGGCGCGGTGCTGGTTGGAGACGTAGGGGGCGCGGTAGGCCCAGTACTCCTGCATGGTGCGGTTGAAACGCTCGGCCTTGCCGTTCTGCCAGGGACAGTGCGGCCTGGTCGTGATGTGCTTCGCGTCGAGCGCGGCCAGTTGCCCTTGGAACGCGGCGGAGACGGTGTAGTTCTTCGCGTTGTCGGTCATGACCTCGCGGATGTGGATGCCGTGGCGGGCGAAGAACTCCGCCGCGGCGGCGAGGAACGCCGCGCAGGTGGTGCCCTTCTCATCGGGGAGGATCTGCGCGAACGCGAGCCGGGAGTGGTCGTCGACGGCGACGTGGACGTAGTCGAACCCGAGCTTCACCCGGCGGTCCCGGCCGTGGTTGTGATCGATGAAGTCGGGACCCTGGGAGCGCCAGCCGCCGCCTTCGGGGATGCGGCCGAGCTTCTTCACGTCGATGTGGATCAGATCTCCCGGGGCGTCGCGTTCGTAACGGACCTGGGTGCGCCGCGACGCTCGCAACGCGATCCCCGTGACCGGGTCCAGCTCATGCAACGCCGGAAGGCCCGCCCTCGCGATCAGCCGGGAGGCGGTGCGCGGGCTGACCCCGCAACGGCGGGCAACGTCGTCGCGGCCGAGCCGCTCGCGCGAGCGCAGCTCGACAACCGCGGCTGCTGTCGCCGCGGGAGTCGCCCTCGGCGACGAAGCGGGGCGAGAGGACCGGTCGGACAGCCCGGCCTCACCCACGGCGCGGTACCGGGCCAGCCAGCGGTGAGCGCACTGGCGCGAGATGCCCATCTCCTTCGCGACGTGCGCGACAGGACGGCCGGCGAGGACCCGGCGCACGAGAATCAGACGGCCCGCGACAGTGAGCCGCGCATTACGGTGGACCAAGAGAAGGCCTCCACTTCGGTGACGTTAGACACCACCAATCGTGGAGGCCTTCTCCCTACCCGAGTGTCACCAACGTGCCGACCGGGTACATCTAGGTAGGGCGATGGGTCAGTCGAACAGGGGCCGCTGCACGTGGAACGTGAACGCCGCGCCGACGACCTCGGGCGACACCTCCGCGATGGACGCCGGGTTCCACTTCGGCGAGCGGTCCTTGTCGACCAGCTGCGCCCGGATGCCCTCGGGCATGTCCGGCTGCGTCGCCATGAACCACGAGACGAGCGCGAACTCCTGCTCGAGCGCCGGGCGCAGCCCGCGGAGCGCGCGGGCGGAGCGCACCGCGCCCAGCGTCACGACGAGCGCGACGGGCGACCGCTCCGCGAGGGCCTCCAGTGCGAGCGCGGGGCTGACGGGCTCACCCTCTCCGACGCCCCGGTCGCGCAGCGACTGCAGGCGCTCGACGATCTCGGGGAGGGTGTCGGCCGCGAAGGCCTCGTCGATCCACTCCCGCGCCCGCTCGATCGGCCCGGCCTCGAGGGTCTCGTCGAACAGCAGCACCAGCTCGGTCGGCGTCGAGGGATCGGCGCGGGTCGTCAGCGCCTCATGCAGCGACGGCAGGTTCTCGGCGGGCACGAAGTGGTCCGCGAGACCCGCGTGGATCGCGTCCGCGGGCCCCATGACGGTGCTGGTCAGGGCTAGGAACTCGCCGAGGCGACCCGGCGCGCGGCCCAGCAGCCAGGATCCGCCGACGTCGGGCGTGAATCCGATCCGGGTCTCGGGCATGGCGAGCTTGGAGGTCTCGGTCACGATCCGGATGTCCGCGTGCCCGGCGATCCCGATCCCGCCGCCCATCGTGACGCCGTCCGCGAAGGCCACGACCGGCTTCGGGTACTCGTCGATCGCCGCGTTCATGGCGTACTCGTCGCGGAAGAAGCGCTCGGCCTCCGCCAGATCCCCCTGCACGATCGCCGAGTGCAGGCGCCGCACGTCTCCGCCCGCGCAGAAGCCCCGGTCCCCCGCCGCGTCGAACAGCACGACCTGCACGTCGGAGTCGTCCCGCCACGCGTCGAGGACGCCGTGGATGGCATGGATCATGCCGAGGTCGAGGGCGTTGATGGCCTCCGGGCGGTTGAGCGTGATGGTGCCGAGCCCGCCCTCGCGGTGGGCGAGGACACGGGGGTCGGAGGTCTCGAAGCTCACGCGCCCCACGTTACCCCCGGCCCGTCGGCGCGCCCGGGACCGGTGCGCCCACAAGGCCCCGGGGACCGGGTCACGACCCCCGGGATGGCGGGGATTCCGCGGCGGATCGGCGCATCCTCCTCTCCCGAATGCGGGGGATCGGCCCGATCTCCGTCAAGATAGGGGGAACCTGTTCACGCACAAGGGGGAGCGGATGACCGAAGGCAAGGTCCTGGAGTTCCGCGGGGTCACCAAGCTCTTCGGAGACATCACCGCCGTATCGGACTTCACCGCGCGCGTCGAGCCGGGAGCCGTGACCGGCTTCGTCGGCCCGAACGGCGCCGGCAAGTCGACGACGCTGCGCATCCTGCTGGGCGAGATCCGCCCGACGCAGGGCGCGGCCCTGATCGGCGGCGTGCCGTACGCGCGCCTGTCGCAGCCCCGCCGCGAGGTCGGCGCGGTGCTCGAGAACGTCCAGTACCGGCCGCGCCGCACCGCGACGCGGCACCTCCACGCCGCGGCCCGCCAGGTGGGCATCCCCGCGACCCGTGTCGCCGAGGTCCTCGACATCGTCGGCCTCACCGGTGCCGCGGACATGCGCATCGGCGGGTTCTCGTTCGGCATGCGTCAGCGACTGGGCGTCGCCGAGGCGCTGCTGGGCGACCCCGGCGTGCTGATCTTCGACGAGCCCGCCAACGGACTCGACCCCGAGGGCATCCGCTGGATCCGCCTGCTGATGCGCCGCCTGGCCGACGAGGGCCGCACGGTGCTGATGTCGTCGCACGTCCTCAGCGAGGTCGAGCAGGTCGCCGACGACATCCTGATCATCTCCCAGGGCCGCCTGCTGTTCAGCGGCGGCATCGAGAAGCTGGCCGACATCGACGCCGCCGTGACGGTGGACTCGCCCGACCGGGCCGGCCTGAGCGAGGCGCTGCGCTCGCGCGGCATCGACTTCGAGCTGAAGCGCGCCGGCTTCACCGTGCCGGCCGCGACCACGGCGCAGATCGGCGGGATCGCGGCCGAGGCGGGCATCCCGCTCTCGACGCTGCAGCTGAAGCAGCACACCCTCGAGGACGTGTACATCCGGATCATCGACGGCACCTGGACCGCGCCCGCCGAGACCACGACTCCTGCGGCAAGCGAGCCGACGGACGCCGCGGAGGCTCCGGTCGCCCCGGCGCCCGCGGCCGAGCCGCCCGCCGTCGACGAGGCGGGCGCACAGGTCGAGCCCGTGGACGAGCTGTTCGCCCCCGCCACGGCCGACTCGGAGGTCGCGGTCGACGAGCAGCCGCTCACGGACGAGGACAACGAAGCCGAGGGCGCGCCCGCCGACGCCGCTCCCGCCGCATCTGCCCTGCATGGCGACCCGCTGGCGTTCCTGCGCCTGCCGCTCCCCGAGGTCGAGAAGGACGTCGTGGCCGGCGAGGCCGAGCTGATCGCCGCCTCCCTGCCCGGCGAGCAGCCGACGCCCGGCTGGCTCCCGACGCCGTCGGAGGACGAGATCCCGCACCCCGCCGCGGAGGACGCGGACGACCCGGACCCCATCGAGACCGCCGACACGGTCATCGACCTGCCGGACGACCAGGACTTCGACAGCCTGCTGGCGCCCGGCGATGAGGCGCAGACGGCCGAGGACGAACTCTACGGCACGGGCGCCCCCGCCGAGCGCGAGGACGTGCCCGGCGACGTGTTCGACTCCTTCCTCGCGGCCTTCCGCCGCGAGGAAGACGCGGACGACCAGGACGACGCGTCGGCCGGCGCCGAGACGCAGGACGTGCTCGAGTCGATCGCCGCGACCGAGTCGGACTCCCCCGCGCCCTATGACACGCCCACCCAGGCGTACGACGTCATCGCCGCGATCCGCGCCGAGGCGGCCGAGGCCGAGGCGGCCGCCTCGGAGGGCGGCGAGGACCCGGGCGAGAGCGAGCACCACGAGCACTCGCACGAGGACCACGAGCACCCGCACCACGAGCACCACGGCTGAGCCCCGGTCGGGGCGCGCCGGGGCTACGCCTCGGCGTCGTCGTCCAGCTGAAGGGCCTGCGCGAGCTTGAGACCGTGACGGGTCGAGAGGATCAGGCGCGAGAAGCGCTCGTCGCCCTCGAGGTCGATGACCACGCCTGGACGGCCGTGGCGCACCGCCACGAAGTCCCTGCCCTGCGCCGAGCGCCACGTGCCGATCGACAGCAGCCGCGGCAGGTGGGTGCCGGGGGCGCGCACGCCGCGGATCCACGTCGTCGGCTCGTCCGTGAGCTGCAGCTTCGCGATCGACGCGCGGTCGATCCGGATGTCTTCACGCTGGGCGGCGAGCACGCGCTCCGTGCGCGTGAGCACGATCTCCAGCTGCGCCTGGTCGAGCAGCAGGGTCACCATGGCTCCATCCTGCCAGGCGCGCCGCCCGCCTCCAGGCGCCGCGCCTCACAGGATGATGACGATCGGCATCCCAGCCCCGGCCCTCGCACGCGGTGCGAGACTGAAGCGGTGACGCTGCTCGATCCCCCACCCGTCGCCGGCTCGGACGCCTCCGCACTCGCGGCCGCGCTCGGTCGCGCCGAGCACAGCGCGCGGATCGACGCCGCCGACGCCGAGGCGCTGCTCGGGGCGACGGACGAGGCTCTGGACCGCCTGCTGGCCGCCGCGGCGCGCGTGCGCGACGCCGGCCTGGAGCGGATCGGGCGGCCGGGCGTCATGACGTACTCGCGCAAGGTCTTCATCCCGCTCACCACCCTGTGCCGCGACCGCTGCCACTACTGCGTGTTCGTCGACACCCCCGGTCAGCTGCTGCGGCAGCGCAAGCCCGAGTACATGTCGCGCGAGCAGGTGCTCGCCGTCGCCCGGCAGGGGCAGGCCCTCGGCTGCAAGGAGGCGCTGCTCACGCTCGGCGACCGCCCCGAGGAGCGCTGGCCCGAGGCGCGCGCGTGGCTGGACCGGCACGGCTACGGATCCACGCTCGAGTACGTCGCCGACATGGCGCGGGCCATCACCGCCGAGACCGGCCTGCTCCCCCACCTGAACCCCGGCATCATGACGCCGGGCGAGCTGGCGATGCTGCGTCCCGTCGCGCCGTCCATGGGCGTGATGCTCGAGACGACCTCCCGCCGGCTCTACGAGGAGCCCGGGCAGGTGCACTACGGGTCGCCGGACAAGGACCCGGACGTGCGGCTGCGGCTGCTGGACGACGCCGGAGCGGCGCGCATCCCGTTCACGAGCGGGATCCTGGTCGGCATCGGCGAGACCCTGCGCGACCGCGCGGAGTCCCTCGTGGCCCTGCGGGACGCGCACGCGCGCCACGGCCATCTGCAGGAGATCATCGTGCAGAACTTCCGCGCGAAGCCCCGCACGGCCATGCAGGGTGCGCCCGACGCCGACCTGCGCGAGTACGTGGCCGCCGTGGCGGTCGCCCGGCTGGTGATGGGGCCCGGCATGCGCATCCAGGTGCCGCCGAACCTCTCCGACCCGCAGGAGCTCGACCTCCTGGTGCGCGCGGGCGCCGACGACTGGGGCGGCGTCTCGCCGCTCACGGCCGACCACGTCAACCCGGAGCGCCCCTGGCCGCATCTCGACGACCTCGCGGCCGCCACGGCGGAGTCGGGCTTCACGCTGCGCGAGCGCCTCACGGCCCACCCGCCGTATGTCGCGGACGAGTGGCTAGACCCCGCCATCCGCCCCGCCACCTACGCGCTCGCGGGCCCGGACGGCCTCGCGCGCGTGGGCGCCGACGGCGGCGTGGTCCGTCCGGAGCCGCGGGCCATGGTCGACGCGCCGGCGCGAAGCGCCGCGCGCGCGTTCGAGACCCTGCTGAACCGCGCCGCCTCCGAGCCGTCCACGCTGGACGACGCGGAATGGGAGGCGCTGCTCCGAGCCGAGGGGGCCGACGCCGACGCCCTCGCCGCGACCGCCGATGACGTGCGGCGGTACACGGTCGGCGAGGCGCTGACCATCGTGGCGAACCGCAACGTCGCCTCCACGGGCTTCCGCCGGCGCCGGACCGGCGAGCCCGACACGTACGACCTGGACGCCCTCGCCGAGATCGCGCGCGACGCCGCGGACCTGGGCCTGACCGAGATCTGCGTCCAGGGCCTCGTCGCCCCGAGCGAGGACGCCGAGTCGTATCTCGACATCGCCCGGACGATCAAGCATGCCGCTCCGGGCATGCACCTGCACGCGTACCGCCCGCAGGACGTCGCGGACCTCGCGGACCGCTCCGGACGGGGCCTCGCCGGCGCCCTCGCGGCGATGCGCGAGAGCGGCGTGGACACCGTTCCCGGAACGGGAGTCAAGGTGCTCAGCGAGCGGGTCCGCCGGCTGGTCGCGCCCGGGGACCTGGAGATCGACCGGTGGCGCGAGAACATCGTGGCGGCGCACGAGGCGGGCTTCCGCTCCACCTCGGTCCTGTTCTACGGGCACGTCGAGACCGCAGCCGAGCGCATCGCCCACCTGCGCGAGCTGGCGGACATCCAGTCGCGCACGCGCGGCTTCACCGAGTTCGTGCCGATCCCGCTCCCCGAGCCCCTGGGCGGCGGCGTGGCGCTCGTACCGGGTCGGCGCCCGCTGGACGAGCACCGCGCGATGGCGGCCGTCTCGCGCCTGCTGCTGTCGGGCGCGATCCCGCACATCCAGATCCCGTGGACGCGTCACGGCGTCCCGACGTCGATCGAGCTGCTGCGCTCGGGCGGCGACGACCTCGGCGGCACGCTGCTCGACGGGCGCGTGCTGCCCGGGGCGGGCGTGGAGCGCGGTCTCGAGCTGCCGCTCGCCGAGGCGCGCCGCATCGCCGCCGGGCTGTTCCGGCCGTTCCGGCAGCGGTCCACGACCTACGGCGACGTGGGGGCGCGGCCGTGACGGAGCGCGTCGGGACCGTCATCGTCGGCGCCGGATTCGCCGGGATCGCCGCGGCGCTCGCGCTGCGCTCCGCCGGGGTCACCGACTTCGTCATCCTCGAGCGAGCGCATGCCGTCGGCGGCACATGGCGCGACAACACGTACCCGGGCGTCGCGTGCGACGTGCCCGCGCACCTGTACGGGCTGAGCAGCCACCCCTGGCCGCACTGGTCGCGCACCTTCGCACCGGGCGGCGAGATCCGCGCCTACCTCGAGCACGTGGTCCGCGCGGAGGGCCTCGACCGCCACCTCCGCCTGGGCGCAGAGCTCACGGCCGCCCACTGGGACGGAACGGGGTGGATGGTCTCGCTCACTCGTTCGTCGAGCGAGCGAAGCGAGTCGAAACGGAGCAACCTGCCTCAGGCGGTTTCCTCCGTTTCGACTCGGTCGCAAGCTCCCTCGCTCAACGAACAGCTCTCCTGCGAGCACCTGATCCTCGCGTGCGGGCGGCTCACCGAGCCCGCGCTGCCGGACGTGCCGGGGCTCGGGTCCTTCCCCGGGCCGGCGTTCCACTCAGCGCGTTGGGACGATGCCGCGCCCATCGAGGGCGCGCGCGTCGCCGTGGTGGGCACCGGCGCGAGCGCGATCCAGCTGGTTCCCCAGCTCGCGCGCCGCGGCGCGCGGGTGACGCTGTTCCAGCGCACCCCGGCCTGGATCGTGCCCCGCGGCGACCGCCCGTACGGGGAGGACGAGCGCGACCGCTGGGCCGGCGATCCGGCGGCGCTGAGCTCGCTGCGCGCACAGCTCCACGCCGAGGGCGAGGCGCGGTTCGCCTCCCGCTCCGGAGACGCGACCGCGGCGGCGGCCGCGCGTGAGCAGGCGCTCGCCCACCTCGCGGCGCAGGTGCCGGATCCCGCGCTGCGGGCCGCTCTCACCCCGGACTACGCGTTCGGCTGCAAGCGCGTGCTGCTGAGCGACGACTTCTACCCCGCGCTCGCCTCGGGGTCCGTGACGCTCGAGCCGTCGGCGCTGACCCGCGTCGACCGCGGCACGCTCGTCGCGGCGAGCGGCGCCCGGTACGAGGCCGACGTGCTCGTGCTCGCCACGGGCTTCGAGGCGGCGCGGCAGCCGTACGCCCATCGCGTCACCGGCGAGAGCGGCCTGACGCTCGACCAGCACTGGTCGGGCGGGATGACCGCGGTGGGCTCGACCCTGGTGACCGGCTTCCCGAACCTGTTCGTGCTCAACGGCCCCAACGCGTCGCTCGGCCACAACTCCGCCGTGCTGATCATGGAGGAGCAGGCGCGCTTCGCCGCGGAGCTCATCGCCGCGGGGCGCGAGGTGCGGGTCAGCGCCGAGGCGGAGGCGGCACACACCGCCGAGATCGCCGCCCGCGCCGCCGGGACCCCGTGGCTCGACGGTGGATGCCGCAATTGGTATACGGACGCCCGATCGGGCCGCCTGACCCTGCTGTGGCCCGGCACCGTGGCCGACTTCCGCGCCCGCCTCGACCGCGTGCGCGCGGAGCTGAACGATCCCGCCCTGATCCCCTGACGAAGGAGTCTCATGACCATCCCGATGCGCTTCGGCTACAAGGCCTCGTCCGAGCAGTTCGGTCCGCGCGAGCTCCTGGACTACGCGGTTCTCGCCGAGGAGATGGGCTTCGACTCGGTGTTCCTCTCCGACCACCTGCAGCCGTGGATGCACGACGGCGGACACGCGCCCGCGGCGCTCCCGTGGCTCGGCGCGGCGGGCGAGCGCACGAGCCGCGTGCTGCTCGGCACCTCGGTCCTGACCCCGACGTTCCGTTACCACCCGGGCGTCGTCGCGCAGGCGTTCGGCACGCTCGGCGCCATGCACCCGGGCCGCATGATCCTGGGCGTCGGCACGGGCGAGGCGCTCAACGAGGTCACGCTCGGCCTCGACTGGCCCGAGTCTCCCGAGCGCTTCCAGCGCATGAAGGAGGCGATCACGCTCATCCGCCGGCTGTGGACCGAGGAGCGCGTGACGTTCGAGGGAACGTACTACTCGACCAGCAACGCCACGATCTACGACCGTCCCGAGACGCAGGTGCCGATCTACATCGGGGCGTCCGGCCCGGCCGCGACCCGCCTGGCAGGCCGCATGGCCGACGGATGGATCACCACCAGCGGCAAGGACCCGGCGCTCTACACCGACACCCTGCTGCCGGCGTTCGAGGAGGGCATCCAGAAGGGCGGGCGCGAGGGCGCCGACGTCGACACGCTCATCGAGGTGAAGGTGTCGTTCCGGCCCGACCTCGAGAAGGCGAAGGAGAACACGCGCTTCTGGGCGCCGCTCGCCCTGAAGCCCGAGGAGAAGACCGGGATCCACGACCCGATCGAGATGCAGCGCCGCGCCGAGGAGCTCCCGATCGAACGCGCGGCCTCCCGCTTCATCGTGTCGGACGACGTCGAGCAGCACATCGAGGCGATCGCGACCTACGTCGACCTCGGCTTCCGCCACCTCGTCTTCCACGACCCGGGCCACGACCAGGAGGCGTTCCTGCGCCTCTACGGCGAGCAGGTGCTCCCCCGCCTGCGCGAGAGATTCCGTTGAGGGAATGGATCGTCGTCGTCCCCGTGAAGGGGGCGACCGGCAAGTCGCGCCTGGAGCATCCGGACCGCGCCGAGCTCGCGACCGCGATCGCGCTCGACACGATCGAGGCGGCGAGCCGCGCGGAGCGCGTCGCGGAGGTCGTGGTGGTGACCTCGGATGCCCACGTGGCGGCAGAGGTCGAGGGATGGCGCGATGACGTTTCGACGGGCTTCGCTCGCTCGACGACCACAGATTCGGTGCGCGTGATCCCGGATCCCGGTGCGGGGCTGAACGCCGCCATCGCCGCCGGGATCGCGGCGGCCGACGCCACCCGTCCACGTGCGGTGCTGCTCGGCGACCTGCCGGCCCTCGATCCGCGGGATCTCGATGCGGCGCTCGACGCCGCCGCGTCGCGCCCCCTGTCGATGGTGCCCGACGTGGAGGGCAGGGGCACCACGCTCGTCACGGCCCGGCCGGGCGTGAAGCTCGAACCCGCGTTCGGCGACGGCTCCGCTGCGCGCCACCGGGTGGCCGGCTTCGCCGAGCTCCACGTGCCCGCGGCGTCGACGCTGCGTCGCGACGTCGACACCGCGGATCAGCTCCGCGCCGCCGCGGGCCTCGGCCTCGGCCCCCGCACCTCCGCCCTGCGCTGATCGCCCCGCGAGGGCTACAGCGCGACGCGCAGCGTGCGCACCTCGAACGGCGTGAGCGTGACCGCCACCTCGCGCCCGTCGACCAGCTCCACCGGCGCGAGCGACGCGTCCGCGTCCTCGATGAGCGAGACCGTCGACACCGCCGACACCTCGCGCCCGAACCGGAGCGTCGCGTTCGCGCGCCGGCCGTACGGCTCGTACACGCGCACGATCAGATCGCCCGAGCGGTCGGCCGCCAGCATGACGGCCGAGATCAGCACGCCCGCCGTCGCCGTCACGACCGGCTCGACCGCCCCGCCGCGCACCGCGCGCACCGGCAGGTTCAGCGCCAGCCCGGCCGCGGTCGCGTCCTCCACCCCGGCGCCGATCACGAACGCGTAGCGGTGCGTCTGCTCGCCCTGGTCCGTCTCGGGGTCGGGGAACCGCGGCGCGCGCAGCAGCGAGAGCCGCACGGTCGTGGTCACGCCCTGCTCGGGCGTCGAGTCGCGCGTCACGTCGTACCCGTAGGTCGAGTCGGTCGCGAGCGCGACGCCGAAGCCCGGCTCCTCCACGTGCACGAACCGGTGCATCGAGGTCTCGAACTTCGCGGCCTCCCAGCTCGTGTTCGTGTGCGTGACGCGCTTGGCGTAGCCGAACTGCGTCTCGGCGGCCGTGTGCTCCGCCTGGATCGCCAGGGGGAACGCCACCTTGAGGAACTTCTCCGTCTCGTGCCAGTCGGTCGTCTGCGCGATCTCGAGCGTGCGCGATCCGGGACGCAGCGTGAGCGTCTGGGTCAGCGCCGACTGCGAGAACCGGCGCGAGACCGTCACCGTGGCGGCGCCGTCCTGCTGCGAGAGCGAGATCGACTCCGCGTCGCGCAGGTCGTCCACGCGGTTGCGGTAGTAGCGGTCGACGTCCCACGCGTCCCACATGTTGGGGAAGTCCTGGTGCAGCTGCAGCAGGTTCGCCTCCGCGCCGGCGGGGATGGCCTCCCGACCGGTCGCGAGGTCGACGACCGAGGCGATCAGCCCCTCGCCCGTGATCACGACGCGCACCAGGTCGTTCTCCAGCACCCAGCCGCCGTCCGCCTCGGTCACCGTGACCTCGGCGGACGTCACGGCCGCCGCCGGCGCCGCCCCCAGCGCGGGGACCCCCGCCTGCGGGATCGGGGCGGGGTTGAAGACGACGGTCCCCGCACTCTCGTCGGCATCGCCGTCCCCGGCGAGCGCGGCCTGCGCCCGCTCGATGATCTCCGTCGCGGCCGCGGCCACGCGGGCGTACTGCTCCACCGCCTCGCGGTGCACCCACGCGATCGACGTGCCGGGCAGGATGTCGTGGAACTGCTGCAGCAGCACCTGCTGCCACAGCGCGTCGAGCTCGTCGTACGGGTACTCGGCGCCGGTCCAGAACGTCGCCGAGGCGGCCCACAGCTCGGCCTCGATCAGCAGGTGCTCGGTCAGCCGGTTGCCCTGCTTGGTCTTGTGCTGGCTGGTGAGCGTGGCGCGGTGCAGCTCGAGGTAGAGCTCGCCGACCCACACGGGCGGCTGCGGCAGCTGCTCCTTGGCGCGCGCGAAGAACGCGTCCGGATGCTCCCACCGCACCTTCGCCGACCCCTCGAGATCCGCGAGCCGCCGCGCCTTGCCGGTCATCTCGCGGGTCGTGCCGCCGCCGCCGTCGCCCCAGCCGACGGGCGCGATCGAGCCGTTCGCCTTGCGCGCCTCGCGGAACTGCCGCGTCGCCCGGGCCACCTCGGATCCCGACAGCTGCGAGTTATAGGTGTCCATGGACGGGAAGTGGCTGAAGATGCGCGACCCGTCGATGCCCTCCCACGCGAACGTGTGATGCGGGAACCGGTTCACCTGATTCCACGAGATCTTCTGCGTGAAGAACCACTCGAAGCCCGCGCGGCGGATCAGCTGCGGCAGGGCGGGCGAGTAGCCGAACGAGTCCGGCAGCCACACGCCCTTCGACCGAATGCCGAACTCCTGCTCGAAGAAGCGCTGGCCGTACAGGAACTGCCGCGCGATCGACTCGCCCGTCGGCATCACGGTGTCGGACTCGACCCACATGCCGCCGAGGGGCAGGAACCGCCCGTCCGCCACGGCCGCGCGCACCTTCTCGTAGACCTCGGGCCGGTGATCCTTGATCCACGCATACTGCTGCGCGCTGGACATGCCGTACAGGAAGTCATCCGTCTCGCCGATGAGGTCGGTCATCGACGATGACGTGCGCGCGACCTTGCGGATCGTCTCGCGCACGGGCCACAGCCAGGCCGAGTCGATGTGCGCGTGGCCGATCGCCGAGATCTCATGCGCGCTGGCCTCCGCGGGCGACTCGAGCGCGGATGCGAGCGCCGCGCGGGAGGCCGCAGCCGTGCCCGGGATGTCCTGCAGGTCGAGCACGTCGAGCGCGTCGTCCAGCGCCTGGAGCACCCGCATCCGGCGCGGCGACGACTCGGGCAGCTCGGCCTGCAGCTCCAGCAGCACCTCGATGTCGAGCGACAGCTCGAACACCTCGGGCTCGAACACCGCGAGGTCGAAGTGCCGCGTCGTGTAGAGCCGGCGCGGCGACGACGTGCGGATGTCGCCCTCCTGCGTCGGCAGGAAGGGGTGGTAGTCGAGCAGCACCGGGTTCGACGCGGCCTCCACCAGGAACTCGACCTGCTCCCCGCCCGCGGCGGAGTCCGCGATCCGCACCCACTGGTTGCGGGGGTTGAGCGACTTCACGGGCGTGCCGTCGGGCAGGTACACCAGTCCCTCGCACTGGAACCCCGGCATGTTGATGTCGAAGCCCAGGTCCACGACCGCCTCCACGCGGCGTCCGGCCCACTCCCCCGGCACCTCGCCGCGCACGCGGAACCACGTCGTGCCCCATGCCGCGCCCCACACGGATCCCACCTCGAAAGGCTCGTAGGCGAGCGCGAGGCCGTCGGCGGGCGCGATCGGCTCGCCGGGCAGCTCGTGGAACGAGACCGCGAGCGGCACGCGGTGCGCGTGCACGGCCGGGCGGATCCGCTCGCTCAGCACGCGGGTCGCGCGGCCGACGGTCAGCGGGATGTCGTCATGCATGGAGGAGGAGCCTTCGATCGGAACGGGACGGGGACAGCAGGGAGGGACGGAGACGGACCAGGTGCCGGTGCGTCAGACGGCGGCGACCTCGACCACGTGCCGGATGCCCCGCGCGGCGAGCAGCGCGGCATCCTGGCTCGAGGATCGCAGGACGATCCGCGGACCGCGGCCGACGCGCTCGGCGTGGCGCATCCACGCCTCGAAGAACGCGCCGCCGGGGCCGCACGCCTCGCGGTGCGGCACGGTACCCGTCGCGTCGACGTCGTCGAGCACGAGCGCCTCGGCGACCGGCTCGGGCGCCGGCGCGCCGCGCAGTTCGGCAGCGAGCTCGCCGAAGCGGCGGCCCGTGGGCTTGAGCTCGCGGTCCGACGTGAACAGGCCCAGGTCGTACTCGACCTCGGGGAAGTCCAGGAGCGAGCGCGACACGTCGTGCGAGCACCACCAGGTGATGCCCCACAGGCCGGCGACCGACGCCGCGTGCCGCAGTCGATCCTGAGACACTGAACCGGTTTAGTCAACGACTGAACCGATTGAGTTATGCTCGCCCCACGCGGGACGATCGATTCGAAGCCCGCACGCGGACTCGTGAAGGAGCGGGATGCGCACACACGCCCGGCGGGCCACGCTCGCCGACATCGCACGGACGGCCGGGGTGTCCAAGTCCGCCGTGTCGTTCGCCCTCAACGGCCGGCCCGGCGTGAGCGAGGCGCTGCGCGAGCGCATCCTGGCCATCGCCGCCGAGCTCCAGTACCGGCCGCACTCCGCCGCGCTGGCACTGGGCCGCTCGCGCGTGGACGTCATCGGGCTGGCGCTGAACCGGCCCGCGCGGGCGCTCGGCACCGAGGCCTTCTTCGCCGACCTCATCTCGGGCATCCAGGCCGGCCTCTCCCCCACGCACACCGGACTGCAGATGCAGATCGTGTCGTCGCTCGAGGAGGAGCTCGACGCGTATGCCGCGTGGCAGGGCGCGCATCGCGTCGACGGCGTGATCCTGATCGATCCGCGCGACGACGACCCGCGCATCCGCCTGCTGCTCGAGCTCGGGATGCCCGCGGTGCAGATCGGCAGCCACCCGTCCCCTGACGGCTCGATCCCCAGCGTCTGGATCGACGACGCGGAGGTGAGCCGGACGCTGTTCACGGCGCTGCACGAGCTGGGGCACCGCCGCATCGCGCACGTCGCGGGGCCCGAGGAGTTCGAGCACACCATGCTGCGCATCTCGGCGCTGCGGGAGTGCGCCGAGCGGCTTGGAGCGGAGCCCATCCGGTCCATCCCGACCGACTACTCCGCCGAGCGCGCGGAGGAGGCCACGCGCGAGCTGCTCGGATCCCCCATCCCCCCGACCGCGATCGTCTACGACAACGACGTCATGGCGGTCGCGGGTCTCGGCGCCGCGCAGGAGCTCGGCGTGCGCGTGCCGAAGGACGTGTCCATCGCCAGCTTCGACGACTCGGTCATGGCCCGCCTGGTGCGGCCATCGATCACGGCGCTCACGCGCGACACCTTCGCGCTCGGGGAGCTGGCGGCGCGCACCCTCATGGCCCAGCTGGCCTCGGACGCCCCAGTCGCCTCGGTCGCCGCGGCCGCCCCGGTGCTGTCGCTGCGCTCGAGCACCAAGCCCCCGCACGCCTGAGCCGTCACGCGAAGGCCTCGAGCTGCGCGAGCTCGAGCGGGGCCACGGCCGTGAGCCGCACCGCGGCGAGCGCGGCCCGCGACGGCGCGACGCGGAACGGGCGCGTCTGGCACGCCGCGTCGCCGTTGTCCTCGTCGCCCGGATACCCCTGCCCGAGCTCGGAGCCCACGAACAGGCGGTCGCGCGCCTCGGTCACGATGCGGTGCGCGTCGTCGTGCCGGCCGGCGAAGCAGTACATCAGGGGGATGTGATGGGCGGGCTGGTTCGACAGGCCCAGCATGCCCATGCGCACGGCGCGGGCCTCGTCCATCTCGTGGATCACGAAGCCGTACGACCCGACGAGCGACGGATCCGCCGTCTCGGGCGTCGCGAAGAACGCGTCGAGCTTCGCCGCCAGCGCGGCCTCGCCGCCGTGCAGGGCCGCGAGCCCCGCCCCGTCGTGCGGCGCCGTGAACGCCGTGCCCCACGCGTTGGTCTCGGTGTAGTCGTGCCCCCACTCGGCCGGATCGAACTCCGCCGCGGGCACGCGCCACGCGCCGTCGGCACCGCGGCCGAGGAAGAACCCCAGCTCGGGATGGAAGACCGCGCGGTACCCGAGCCCGCGCCGGGCGAGGTACTCGGCCTCGGTCTCGAGGCGCTCGCGCACCGCCGGATCCGTCTCGCGCTGCGCCAGGATGCGCGCCATCCGGGCGGCCGACGCGTCGTTGATCGCGTTGTCGAGCGTCCAGGACATGCCCTCGTGCGTGGCCGTGTCTATCCAGCCGCGGAAGATGCCCGGACGCAGCCCCTTGCGGCCGACCCGCCCGTCCGCGGCGGGCACCGTCGCGTGTCACAGCGCCGAGCGGTACGCCTCGCCGAGACGGAAGTCGACGCGGGCCTCGGCGAGCTCGGCGAACACCGTGTCGCTCGTCGTGCCCGTCATGGAGTCGACAGGCCCCGGAGCGCTCCAGCGAGCGACCCACCCCGCGTCGTGCTGGTCGACCGCTCCCCGGGCAGACGTCGATCCGTCGTCGAAGACGAGCTCGAGCGCGAACGCCGTCGCGGCGCAGCGGTCGTCGCCGTCCCCCGCGACGGGGAACCAGTCGTACACGAACTCGTCCCCCGGCCGCACGAGGCCCGTCGCGACGCCGGGCACGACCGCCCGCAGGACGCCGCCGGAGGACGCCTCGACGACCCAGGCGTCGGGAGAGGTGGAGCCGATGCCCGCGCGGGAAGCGGGCGCGACCTCGGGGCCGCCGCGCTGCGTGAGGTGTTCCACGACGGCCCGAGTCTAGGGGCCGGTTCGCGACGTCAGCGCAGGACGAGCGCGGCGGCGCCCGCGAGCGGGCCGCCGTCGCCGAGCGCGCTGCGCACGACCGCGGTCTCCTGCGCGTACGACAGCACGGCCGTGTCGCGCAGGGCCGCGGCGACCAGGTCCACGTAGTCGTCCGAGACCCGCGAGAACCCGCCGCTGATGGCGATGACGTCGAGGTCGAGCAGCGTCGCGGCGTTCGCGAGGCCCAGGCCGACGGTCTCGGCCGAGCGGACGATCGCGGCCCGGGCCGTGGCGTCGCCGGCGGCCGCGTCGCGCGCCAGGTCCTCCCCCGTCTCGCCGCTCCAGCCCTGCCGGCGCGCCCACGCGGCGCTGGCCGGCCCCGACGCGATCTCCTCGAGCGTCAGGTCGCCGATCACGGTCTGGCCCAGGTGGCCCGCGTTGCCGGACGCACCGCCGATCAGCCGCCCGTCGATCACGATCCCGCCGCCCACACCCGTGGACACCACGATCGAGAGAGACGCGCGCGATCCCGCCGCGGCGCCGATCCACGACTCCGCGAGCGCCAGGCAGCCTCCGTCGTGCCCCCGGCGGGTCGGGAAGTCGTCGCGTCCGAGCACGGCGGACGCCTCGCGCGAGGCGACGGAGATCAGGTCGTAGCCGTGCAGGTTCGGCATGTTGACGGGCCGGATCCGGCCGGTCTCGCGGTCGATCGGGCCCGCGCTGCCGATGCCCACGCCGGCGAACTCCGCCTCCGCGGGCAGGTGCGCGAGCGCGTGCGCGGTCGTCTCCGCGATGGCCGCGTCCAGATCGGCGGGGGTCGCGGCGCGGCCCGTGGGGCGACGGCTGCGGCTCGCGGCGAGCACCGTTCCGGACGCGTCGACGAGGGCCGCCTCGAGCTTGGTGCCGCCCAGGTCGAGGGCGAGCGCGATCCGATCGGTCATCGCGCCGGTCCCGTCACTGGGGGTCGAGGCCGAGATCGGCCAGGCCGATGGCGGCGCGCCACTCGAGGCCCTCGGCCTCGATCGCCGCCTGCGCGCCGGTGGAGCGGTCGACGATCACGGCGACGGCGACGACCTCGGCGCCCGCCTTGCGCAGCGCCTCGACCGCCTTCAGCGCGGACTGGCCGGTCGTGGAGGTGTCCTCGACGACCACGACCCGCCTGCCCTCGACGTCGGCGCCCTCGATCTGGCGGCCGCGGCCGTGGTCCTTGGGCTCCTTGCGCACCACGAACGCGTCGAGCGGGCGGTCCGTGCGGGCCGACTCGTGCATGATCGCGTTCGCGATCGGGTCGGCGCCCAGCGTCAGGCCGCCGACCGCCACCACGTCGGGGATGTCCGAGATCAGGTCGAGCATGATGCGCCCGATCGCGGGGGCCGCGCGGTGGTCCAGCGTGAGCTTGCGCATGTCCACGTAGTACGTGGCCTTCTTGCCGCTGGAGAGCGTGAAGTCGCCGTGGAACACCGCCTCGTCCTGGACGAGGCGGATGAGCGCCTGGCGGTCGTTCTCGAGCTCGGGCGTGGATGCGGCCATGACGGCAAGTCTAGGAGCGTCCGCGCCCCGTCCTAGGCTGGATCCCATGCGGCTCGCCACCTGGAACGTCAACTCGATCCGCGCCCGCGTGGGGCGCATCGTCGCCTTCGCCGAGCGCGAGCACATCGACGTGCTGGCGATGCAGGAGATCAAGTGCAAGCCCGAGCAGTTCCCGTACGCCGAGTTCGAGGCCGCCGGCTACCACGTGGAGGCCCACGGGCTGAACCAGTGGAACGGCGTGGCGATCGCCAGCCGCGAGCCCATCGAGGACGTGGAGTATTCCTTCCCGGGCATGCCAGGGTTCCTCAAGGACCACGACGGCCCGGATCTGCCGCTCGAGGCGCGCGCGATGGGCGCCACGGTGAGCGGCGTCCGCATCTGGAGCCTGTACGTGCCCAACGGCCGGACGCTGCAGGACCCGCACTACCAGTACAAGCTCCACTGGCTGCGGGCGCTCGAGGAGCACACGCGTGCGACCCTTGCGGCCCATCCGGACCTGCCGCTCGCGCTCGTGGGGGACTTCAACATCGCGCCGACCGACGTGGACAACGGCGATCCCGCCGTGATCGAGGGCGTCACGACCCACGTCTCCCCCGCTGAGCGCGAGGCGTTCGCGGCGATCGAGGCGGCGGGCGTGACCGACGTGGTGCGCCCGCTCGTTCCCACCGGGTACACGTACTGGGACTACAAGCAGCTGCGCTTCCCGCGCAACCAGGGCCTCCGGATCGACTTCATCCTCGGTTCGCGCGCTCTCGCGGACGCCGTGACCGGCGCGGCCATCCATCGCGACGAGCGCAAGGGCGACGCGCCCAGCGATCACGTCCCGGTGGTCGTCGACCTCGACCTCGAGCCGGCCGACGAGGACGACGTGCCGATGATCTTCGGCTGACCGCGTCAGGCGACGAGGTCCATGCCCGGATCGATATGGAAGGTCAGGGCGAACCGCTCGAGCAGTGCGCCGTCCCCCTCGACCACGTGCACGACGCCGCCTGAAATCGCCTGATCAGATGTGATATCTCCGGCTATCAGCCGACGGATCCCCGGCCCCGCGGCGATGCGCAGGTCCGGTTCGAAAGCGGGGAGCGCGCCACCCACCGGCGGGGCCGGAGGGGCGATCTGCCACACCGCGAGCTCCCCGACGGCGACCCGCGCGCCGAGCACTACAGACCCGATCGCGACCTCGTATGTCGTGGGCGGCATGTCAGCGACGGGCGCGGGCGTCGAACGCCGTGCGCAGCGCCATCGTGAGCGAGTCCGGCGTCACGACGTCGTCCGCGCCGGGCTCCCCCATGCGCTGGAACCCCCAGCGCCCGAGCGCGAGCACGATGGGCTCGAGGCCGCGCCCGTAGTCGGTCAGCTCGTACACGAGGCCGCACCGCGGGATCGGCACGCGCCGGATCACGCCGCCCTCCTGCAGCTCCTTGAGCCGGGTGCTGAGGATGTTGGTGGGGATCCTCGGGAGCCCCTGCTTCAGGTCGGTGTAGCGGCGCGGGCCGACGAGCAGGTCGCGGACGATGAGCAGGGCCCATCGCTCCCCGACCAGCTCGGCAGTCGGCGGGAGGCCGAGGCCTGGCCCCGAGGTCTCTGAGCGCCGGGCTCCGGCGCCGAGATCACCTCCCCCGCCGAGGTCACATCCGGTCCGCGACGTCACACGCGACGTCACATCCGGACGGGTGTGATCTCGCGGGAGGCGTGTGATGTCGGCGGCGCGGGGGAGAGGGCGGATCCGTCCGGCGGGGGATCCGCCGGGCGGCGCGCGTCCGTAATGTGTGATCCACCGAGAGAGGGGATCGCGATGCTCAGGCTGCGAGGGATCGTCAAGACCTACGGCGACAGGCGCGCGCTCGACGACGTGTCCTTCGACGTCGCGCCCGGGCGCCTGACCGGCTTCGTGGGCGGCAACGGCGCCGGCAAGACCACGACCATGCGCATCGTGCTGGGCCTGCTCACGCCCGACGCCGGGGAGGTGTCGCTCGACGGCCGGGCGCTGACCGCCGCGGACCGCCGCGACTTCGGGTACATGCCGGAGGAGCGCGGGCTGTATCCGAAGATGAAGGTCCTCGAGCACATCGTCTACCTCGCCCGCCTCCACGGGTTCCCGCGGGACGAGGCCACCGCCCGGGCGACGGCGCTGCTGGGGCGGCTGGGGCTGGGGGAGCGGCTCCGGGACAACGTCGAGGCGCTCTCCCTGGGCAACCAGCAGCGCGCCCAGATCGCGGCCGCTCTCGTGCACGACCCCGAGGTGCTGATCCTCGACGAGCCGTTCTCGGGCCTCGATCCCCTCGCCGTGGACGTCGTCTCCGGCGTGCTGCAGGAGCGGGCGGCGCAGGGTGCGGCGGTGCTGTTCTCCTCGCACCAGCTCGACGTCGTCGAGCGGCTGTGCGACGACCTCGTGATCATCGCGGGCGGGACCATCCGGGCGAACGGATCGCGCGATGCCCTGCGAGCCGCGCATGCGAGCCGTCGGTACGAGCTCGTCTCGGCGGGCGACGCCGGCTGGGTGCGCGAGCTGCCCGGGATCGAGGTCGTCCGCTTCGACGGCGGATACGCCGTGTTCGACGCCGAGAGCGAGGAGGCCGCGCAGCGCGTGCTGCGACGCGCGGTCGATCAGGGGGACGTCGCGAGCTTCGCGCCGCAGCATCCGTCGCTCGCCCAGATCTTCAAGGAGGTCATCCAGTGAGCGCCACCGCGCCCCGCCGCCGCTCCGTCGAGGTGTCCCCCACGCAGGCCACCTGGCTCGTCGCCGAGCGCGAGATCGGCTCGAAGCTGCGCAGCCGCACGTTCGTCGTGTCGTCGATTCTGCTGGTGCTGATCGCCCTGGCCGCCGTGCTCTGGGGCGGGTTCTCCGCCGGTCGCGAAGAAGCGACCGAGGTCGCCGCGCCGGCCGACGCCGCCGCACAGCTGCAGGAGGTGCCGGGTGTCGAGGTGGTCGACGTCGCCGACCGCGCCGCGGCGGAGCGGCTCGTGCGCGACGGCGAGGTCGAGGCGGCCGTCGTCGTGGACCCGGGCTCGCCCGTGGGCCTCACGATCGTGGCCGACAGCGAGGTGCCCGCGGGCCTGCAGCAGGCGCTCGCGGTGCAGCCCGAGGTGGAGCTGCTGGACCCGGATGCCATGAACCCCCTTATCCGGTACTTCGTGGCGTTCGGCTTCGGGATCGTGTTCTTCCTGGCCGCCATGACCTTCGGCGCCACGATCGCGGCGAGCGTGGTGGAGGAGAAGCAGACGCGCGTGGTGGAGATCCTGATCTCGGCCATCCCGACCCGCGTCCTCCTGGCGGGCAAGGTGCTCGGCAACACGGCGCTGGCCATGGGCCAGATCCTGTCGCTCGTCACCGTGGCGGTGCTCGGCCTCGTGATCACGGGGCAGACCGAGCTGCTGGCCGGGCTCGGGGCGCCGGTGGTGTGGTTCGCGGTGTTCTTCCTCTTCGGGTTCATCCTCACCGCGGCCCTGTTCGCGGCGACGGGAGCGATGGTGTCGCGGCAGGAGGACATCGGCTCGACCACGGGCCCGGTCACGTATCTGGTCATGGCCCCGTACCTGATCGTGGTCTTCTTCAACGACAACCCGGTCGTCATGACGGTGATGTCGTACGTGCCGTTCTCCGCGCCGGTCGGGATGCCGGTGCGCCTGTTCTTCGGCGAGGCGCAGTGGTGGGAGCCGCTGCTGTCGCTGGGCATCATGCTCGCCACGTGCGCGGCCGTGATCGCGCTCGGGGCGCGCATCTACGAGAACTCGCTGCTGCGCACCGGCGGCCGCGTGAGGCTCCGCGAGGCCCTGGCCGGCTGACCCGGAATCCCCCCCGGATCGATTCACGGGAATAAGATCGCCCGGGCGGGGTTTCACCCCCGCGGAGGGCAACGGCGCCCCGGACCACCGTCACCGAATCCGAGGAGACCCTCATGGGCGCTGCCACGCTCGACCGCACCGCGAACACCGACCACCCCGTCCTCGACGTCCTCGCCGAGCGCTGGAGCCCCCGGGCCTACGACCCGGTGACGCCGATCGACGAGCGCAAGCTGTCGAGCGCCCTCGAGGCCGCGCGTTGGACGCCGTCGGCCATGAACCTGCAGCCGTGGAAGTTCATCGTCGCGCGCCGCGGCACGGCCGAGCACGCCGCGATCGCCGAGACCCTCATGGGCTTCAACCAGGCCTGGGCGCCCGCCGCCGCCGTGCTGATCGTCACGGTGGCGATCGTCCGCGACGCGGAGGGCAACGAGATCCCGACCGCGATCTACGACCTCGGCCAGGCCGCCGCGCACCTCTCGGTGCAGGCGCACCACGACGGCCTCGTCGTGCACCAGATGACCGGCTTCGACCCGGCCGCCGTCGCCGCGACGTTCGAACTGCCCGAGAACGAGCGCCCGTTCTCGGTGATCGCCCTGGGCGAGTTCGGCGACCTGGACGCCCTGCCCGAGCCGTTGCGCGAGCGCGAGCTCGCCCCGCGCACGCGTCGCCCGATCGCGGAGTCGCTGATCGTCAACGCCTGATCAGAAGGGCGAAAAGGGCCGACGGGATGATCCCGTCGGCCCTTTTGCGTCGGCGCATGCCGTTCGCGGCATGCGGCGTCAGTCCTCGACGATCTCGGCGTCGATCACGTCCTCGTCCGGCTCCGGCTCGGGCGACGAACCGGCGCTGAGCACCACCAGCTGCGAGCCGTCGGCCGCCACGTCGACGCGCACCGTGTCGCCGTCGCGCACGCCGCCCGACAGGATCGCCATGGCGAGCCGATCCTGGATCTCGGTCTGGATGAGCCGTCGCAGGGGACGGGCGCCGTAGATCGGGTCGTACCCGCGCTCGGCCAGCCACGCCCGCGCATCCGGGGTGACGGCCAGCGTGAGCCGGCGGTCCGACAGGCGCCGCTGCAGCAGGTCGACCTGCAGCTCGACGATCTGCGCCAGGTCGTCCTGCGTGAGCGCCTGGAACATCACGATGTCGTCGAGGCGGTTCACGAACTCCGGCTTGAACGCCTGACGCACCAGCTGCAGCACCTGGTCGCGCTTGCCCTCGGCGGAGATCGTCGGGTCGATCAGGATGGGCGAGCCCAGGTTCGACGTCAGGATCAGGATGACGTTCTTGAAGTCGACCGTGCGGCCCTGCCCGTCGGTCAGGCGACCGTCGTCCATCACCTGCAGCAGGACGTCGAACACCTCCGGGTGCGCCTTCTCGACCTCGTCGAGCAGCACGACGCTGTACGGACGCCGGCGCACCGCCTCGGTCAGCTGACCGCCCTGCTCGTATCCGATGTAGCCCGGAGGGGCGCCGACCAGGCGGCTGACGGTGTGCTTCTCGCCATACTCCGACATGTCGATGCGCACCATGGCGTGCTCGTCGTCGAACAGGAACTCCGCGAGCGCCTTCGCGAGCTCGGTCTTGCCGACGCCGGTCGGGCCCAGGAACAGGAACGATCCGGTCGGCCGGTTGGGGTCGCTGATGCCGGCGCGCGAGCGGCGGACGGCATCCGACACGGCCTTCACGGCCTCCTTCTGCCCGATCAGGCGGCGGCCGAGCTCCGACTCGAGGTGCAGCAGCTTCTCGGTCTCGCCCTGCAGCAGGCGCCCGACCGGGATGCCCGTCCAGGCCGAGATCACGGCCGCGATGTCGTCCTCCGTGACCTGCTCGTTCACCATCCGGGGCTCGTCCTTGGCCGCCTCGGCCTGCTGCTCGGCCTCGGCGAGCTGCGCCTCCAGCTGCTTGATGGTCTCGTACTGCAGCTTCGACGCCTTGGCGTAGTCCGCCTCGCGCAGCGCGCGGTCGCGCTCGGTGACGGCCTCGTCGAGGCGCTTCTTGAGGTCGCCGACGAGGTTCAGGCCGCCGCGCTCGCGCGCCCAGCGCGCCTCCAGCTCGGCCAGCTCCGCCTCGGCCTCGGCCATCTGCTCGCGCAGCCTGCCGAGGCGCTCCTTCGAGGCGGCGTCCTTCTCCTTCTTCAGCGCCAGCTCCTCGAGGCGCATGCGGTCGACCTGGCGCTTGAGCTGGTCGATCTCGACGGGGGAGGAGTCGATCTCCATCTTGAGGCGGCTCATGGCCTCGTCGATCAGGTCGATCGCCTTGTCGGGCAGCTGCCGGCTCGGGATGTACCGGTTGCTCAGCGCGGCGGCGGCCACGAGCGCGCTGTCGCTGATGGTGACGCCGTGGTGCGCCTCGTAGCGGCCCTTCAGTCCGCGCAGGATCGCGACGGTGTCCTCGACGCTCGGCTCGCCCACGTACACCTGCTGGAAGCGGCGCTCCAGCGCGGCGTCCTTCTCGATGAACTCGCGGTACTCGTTGAGCGTGGTCGCGCCGATCAGGCGCAGCTCGCCGCGGGCCAGCATGGGCTTCAGCATGTTCGACGCCGCGACCGAGCCCTCGCCGCCGCCCGCGCCCATCAGCACGTGCAGCTCGTCGATGAAGGTGATGATCCGGCCCTCGGACTCGGTGATCTCCTTCAGGACGTTCTTGAGGCGCTCCTCGAACTGGCCGCGGTACATGGCACCGGCCACGAGCGCCGACATGTCGAGGCTGACCAGGCGCTTGTCCTTGAGGCTCTCGGCGACGTCGCCCGCCACGATGCGCTGCGCGAGGCCCTCGACGACGGCGGTCTTGCCGACGCCGGGCTCGCCGATCAGCACCGGGTTGTTCTTGGTGCGGCGCGTGAGCACCTGGCTCACGCGCCGGATCTCGCTGTCCCGCCCGATCACGGGGTCGAGCTTGCCCTGCCGGGCGCGCTCGGTCAGGTCGATGCCGAACTGCTCGAGCGCGCTGCGCTGGTCCTCCTGCGGCTGGTCTGCCATGTCGCCTCCCGAAACTCGTCGACAAAGTTGAGTCGTCTGCGCTCTAGTTTACCAGCGCCCGACCCGCGCCGGGTAGCCCGAGGTGCGCGGGACCCCACCCCGCTTGTCACCCGAATGGGCGACAGACGCGGGCGCCCCGCCCCGGCAGGCTGGGAGGGATGTCCTCCGGCCAGGCCCCGTCCCACCGTGCCGCGACCCCGACCCGGGCCGCCGCGGCGGCGCACCGGACGATCGCCGCGCTCGCGCTCGCGGGCGCCGCCGTCGCCGTGATCGTCCTCGCAGTCACCGTAGGCGTCATGATGTCCGGTCGCGCCGCCGAGCCGCCCGCGTTCAGCCTCGGGATCGGCGTGCCGGCGGGCGCGGCCGCCGCGGTGCTCGGCGCGATCGGCGCGTGCTTCCCCACGGCGCGGCGCGCCTCGCTCGTCGCGCTGCTCACCGGCCTGGTGGGCGGCGCCACGCTCGGCATCCTGCTGCTGTGACGGCCGGCCTCAGGCGGCGGTGTCGGCCATCGGCGCGGTCGAGCACGCGAAGCGCGCGCGGTACGCGGTCGGCGTGATGCCCAGGACGCGCGCGAAGTTCTGCCGCAGCACGGCCGCCGATCCGAAGCCGCACTCGTCGGCGATCCGATCGAGGCCCCACTCTGTGCGCTCCAGCAGGCGCTGGGCCTGGATGATCCGCTGCCGCGCGAGCCACGCCGCCGGGGTCGTGCCGTAGTCGGCCTTGAAGCGACGAGCGAACGTGCGCGGCGACATGTGCGCCCGCGCGGCGAGCAGCTCCACCGTCAGCTCGCGGTCCAGGTTCTCGAGCGCCCAGTCGGCCACCGGCGCGAGCGAGAGGCCCGCGGACTCCGGAAGGGGCCGGTCGATGAACTGCGCCTGGCCGCCGTCGCGCTGCGGCGCGACGACCATCCGGCGCGCGATGCGATTGGTCGCCTCGGCGCCCAGCTCCTGGCGCAGCAGGTGCAGGCACGCGTCGAGCCCCGCCGCCGTCCCGGCGCTCGTGATGATGTGGCCGTCCTGCACGTAGAGGACGTCGGGATCGACGTCGATCCGCGGATACATGCGTGCCATGGCGTCGGAGTACATCCAGTGCGTGGTCGCTCGTCGCCCGTCGAGCACGCCGGCCGCGGCCAGCACGAACGCGCCGCTGCAGACGCTGAGCAGCCACGCGTCGCGCTCGACCGCCGACCGGATGACCGCGGCCACGCGCGTGTCGATCCGGCCCCACGCCGATCGCGGCTGGGTGGAGACGACCACGATGTCGGCGGTCTCGGCGAAGCTCAGGTCGTCGGCGACGTTGATCGAGAAGCCGAGGTTCGAGGTGACGGGCCCCGGATCGGGCGTCACGATGCGGAAGTCGAACGACTCGATCCCGTCGTCCGAGCGGTCGAGGCCGAAGGCCTCGCACGCGACGCCGAACTCGAAGGGCGCGAAGCCCTCCTGCACGATGCATGCGACGGTCCTCACACCGGCCTCCTTGTTGGCAGTATTACTGCGAGTTGTGTCGATCCTGCCACTGTTGGCAGGATCTTTGCAAGCGCAGGATGACTGCCATGATGATCCTGATCCTCGTCACAGCTCTCGGGCTGCTCGGCATCGCCGCCACCGTGCACGAGGTGCGCGTCGACGGCTACGGCCGGGTCCGCACCGACCCCTCCCGCCTTCCCTGACGCCGGCCGTCGAGCGGAGCTCCGCTCAACGAGCGGGGGAGACCACGCGGTCGTAGATCGCGAGCATCGCCGCCGTGCGCGACGACTGCCGGAACTCCGCGCCGATGCCCGGGTCCGGCAGAGGAGCGGTGCCGGCCTCGATGTCGGCCGCGGCCCGTCGCAGCGCGGCCGCGAGGCCGCGCACGCGTCCCGGCTCGTCCGCGGGGGAGTCCGCGCGCCACACGCCGGCGCCGAGCTCGGCGGCGATGTCCGGGTCGCTCACGACGGACGGCGTGCCCAGCGACGCCGCCTCGAACGGCGTCATGCCCTGCGTCTCGAAGCCGATCGACGTCTGCACGAGCGCGTCGGCGTCCGCGAGACGGTGCAGCACCTGCTCGTAGGGCATCCGGCCGGCGAAGCGCACGGTGCGCTCGAGCCCGCGGCGGGCGACCAGCCGGCGCGCGGGCGCGAGCTGCGCGCCGCCGCCGATCACCTCGACCTCGCACGTCACGCCCGCCTCGGCCACGGCCTCCAGGAACGGCAGCAGCCGCTTCTCGGGGCTCATCCGGCCCAGCCACACGAACCGCGGCGGGCCGGGGCGGCGCTCGGCCGGGACGTCGGCCAGCACCGCGTCGAGCAGCTCGTCGTCGATGCCGTTCCAGACCACGTCGACCGGGTCGAACACACCATGCCGCTCGAGGCGGCGCGCGAAGTGCGACGAGGGCGCGGTCACGGCCGCGGCCCCGATCGCGAGCCCCCGCAGGTGCGCCCACGCGTCCCAGCCGCGGACGGCTCCGCCCGGCAGACCCCGCAGGGCCACGCGTCGCCACGCGTTGAGCGCCCACAGCACCGCACCGGGCGTCGGGGTGTTGGCGGCCAGCCCGGCGTCGACGTGGTTGTGCATCGTGTGTACAGCCGGGAGCCCATGCCGGGCCGCGAAGCGGTAGCCGAGGAATCCGGCCCAGAAGTCCGCCTGCACGTGCACGAGGTCGACCGCGGGGCGCGCCTGCATCCCGCGATCGATCAGAGCGTCGGCCCGGCGGCCCGGCCACGAGAAGCCGTACTCGCGGTCGGCCGTGACGGGGATGGACGGCACGTCCAGGTAGCCGGGGTCATCCGGGTTGATCGCGGCGCGCGCCCCGTGCCGGCGCGGCGCGACGACGGTCACGGTGTGACCGGCGCGCTCCAGGAAGCGTCGCTGCAGCCGCATCGAGACCTGGGCGCCGCCGAGCGTCTCGACGTGCTGGTCCGCGAACATCACGATGTGCACGGCGTGGATCCGTTCCGGCCGTCAGACGGGAATGTTCTCGCCGCGGTACAGCGCCTCGAACGTGTCCAGCGTGCGGTTGATGTCGTGCACCACCACGCCGTCGAGCGAGGCCTGCTGCATGCGGCGGCGCTCGTCGGCGTCCGCCGTGAGCACGGTCGTGAGCTTGGCCGCCAGGTCGTCCGCGTCGCCCGGGCGGAACAGGTAGCCGTTCTCGCCGTCGTGCACGAGGTGCGGCAGCGCGACGGCGTCGGCCGCGACCACGGGGAGGCCCGAGGCCATGGCCTCCATGGTCGCGATGGACTGCAGCTCGGCGATCGACGCGATCGCGAACACGCTCGCGCGCGTGAGGGCGGCGCGCAGCTCCTCGTCCGGCACCCGCCCGTGGAACACCACGCGGTCCTCGATCCCGAGCTCCGCGGCGAGCGCCTGCAGCGCGTGCTCCTGGTCGCCGCCGCCCACGAGGTCGAGCCTCGCATCGAGCGCCGGATCCAGCTTCGCGAGCGCGCGCAGGATGACGTCGACCTGTTTCTCGGCCGTCATGCGGCCGACGAAGACGATGCGGTTCTCCGTGCGCGGCGCGAGGTCGGCCGTGTACTGCGTGCGGTCGATGCCGCAGCTGATCGGGATCACGCCGCTGATGTCGATCTGCGCCTCGAGGAAGTCCGCGGCGCGGCGCGTCGGCGTCGTGACCGCCTCGGTCAGCGCGAACGTGCGCTTCGCGTCATCCCACGCCAGCTTCAAGAACAGCCGGTTGGCCCACTCGGGAAGGCGCGTGTGATCCAGGATGTTCTCCGGCATCACATGGTTGGTCGCGATGATCGGGATGCCCCGCTTGCGCGCCTCGCGCGCGAGGCCGCGTCCGATCACGATGTGCGACTGGATGTGCACGACGTCGGGCTTGACCGCGTCGAGCACGCGCCGCGCGTGGTGCTTCGAGCGCCACGGCCACACGAAGCGCAGCCACTCGTGCCACCAGAGCTTGGTCGACGGCAGGCGGTGCAGCGTCATCTGCTCGCCCTCGATCGTCTCGGTGCGAGGGTCCTCGAGCCTGTACACGGTGTTGGGCGCCACGACGTGGACGTCGTGGCCGCGCTGCACGAGACCCGCTGCCAGGCGCTCCGCGAACCGTGCCGCACCGTTGATGTCGGGGGCGAACGTGTCGCATCCGATCAGGATTCGCAGCGGCCGGCGGGCGGTGTCGCCGGAGGGGGAGGTTGTCACGTGCGGCCTCGTGCTTCTGTCAGGGGCGGCTGGGTCTCACGCGGCGGAGCCGGTGCGCCACGGACCGGGTCCGTGACGGCGAGGGAATACGAGGTCCGAGCCTATCCGACGCCTCCGCGCGAACCCGGGCGCCGTGCCGCCGTGCGGCGATGGCGCCGCCCGCGGTCAGGCCTGCGCGGCCCACCACTCGGTGAGCCGGCGCTCGGCCTCCTCCTCGCCCAGCACGCCCTCGTCGAGGCGCAGGTCGAGCAGGAACCGGTAGGCCTTGCCGACGGCGGGGCCGGGGGAGATGCCGAGCACCTCCTGGATGCGGTTGCCGTCGAGCTCGGGGCGGATCGCGTCGATCTCCTCCTGCTCGCGCAGCGACGCGATGCGCGCCTCGATGTCGTCGTAGGCGCGCGCGAGGCGCGTGGCCTTGCGCTTGTTGCGCGTGGTGACGTCGGCGCGGGTCAGGATGTGCAGGCGCTCCAGCTGGTCGCCCGCGTCGCGCACGTAGCGGCGCACGGCCGAGTCCGTCCACGCGCCCTCGGCGTAGCCGAAGAACCGCAGGTGCAGCTCGATCAGCTTCGAGACCGCGTCGATCGTGTCGCCGTCGTAGCGCAGGGCCTGCAGGCGCTTGCGGGCCATCCGCGCGCCGACCAGGTCGTGGTGGTGGAACGACACGGCTCCGCCCGGCTCGAGCTTGCGCGTGCGGGGCTTGCCGATGTCGTGCAGCAGCGCGGCCAGGCGCAGGGCGACATCCGGCTCCTGATCCGGGAAGCGCGCCTGCTCGTGCTCGATCGCCTGCGCGAGCACGGTCAGCGAGTGCTCGTAGACGTCCTTGTGGTGGTGATGCTCGTCGACCTCGAGTTTGAGCGCCGACACCTCGGGCAGGAACTCGTCGATCAGGCCCGTCTCGACCAGCACGCGGATGCCGCGGACGGGGTCCTCGGTCGCGAGCAGGCGGCTGAGCTCGCCCTGGATCCGCTCGGGGCTCACGATCGAGAGCGTCTCGCGCAGGTCCCGGATGGCGGCGAGCGTGCCGTCCTCGACCCCGAACCCGAGCTGGGAGGAGAACCGGGCGGCGCGCAGCATCCGGAGCGGGTCGTCGCCGAAGCTGATGCGCGGATCGATCGGCGTGCGCAGGACGCCGGCGAGCAGATCCTCGACCCCGCCGGTCGGGTCCACGAGCTTGACCTCCGTGACCCGCAGCGCCATGGCGTTGACCGTGAAGTCGCGGCGCACGAGGTCGGCCTCGAGCGTGTCCCCGAACTCCACGGTGGGCTTGCGGGTCACGCCGTCGTAGCTGTCGGCGCGATAGGTCGTGATCTCGACCTGCTCTCCCTGGACGCGGGCGCCGATCGTGCCGAACGCCCGGCCGATGTCCCACTGGGCCGTGGAGATGGGCGTGACGATCCGCAGGATGTCGTCGGGCCGCGCGTCGGTCGTGAAGTCGAGGTCGTGCGTGGTGCGGCCGAGCAGCGCGTCGCGCACCGGACCGCCGACGATCGCGAGGTCGTGTCCGGCGTCGGCGAACGCGCGGGCGAGCGTCGCGACCACCGGCGAGGCCGCGAGGTCGCCGAGGCGCGCGACACCGGCGGCCATGTTGAGCATGCGTTCCAGGGTAGTCGCGCGCGGCGCGCCCCCTCGGTCAGCGGGCGACGCGGTACTGCAGCAGCACGTGCCCCGTCGGCGCGGTCTCGGTGTGCTCGAGCCTCAGCGCAGTCTGCGGCAGGTCGGGCGGGGCGAAACCCCATCCCGAGCCGATCAGCACGGGCACCACGCGCAGGCGCAGCACGTCGACGAGACCGGCGTCGAACAGGCCGCGCGTGAGCTCGAGGCTGCCCCACACTGCGATCGACGAGAACCGCTCGCGCAGAGCGGCGGCCTCGTCGAGCCCCGGGACCACGTCGATCTCGCCGTCGCCCCACGGCGCGCGGTCGAGCGTGCGCGACACGACGTGCTTGGGCAGTCGCGCGATCGGGACGGCGACGGCCTCGGTCGCCGGATCCGCCTCGGGCCAGTACGCGGCGAACATCTCGTACGTGCGGCGGCCGAGCAGGATGGCGTCGACGGTCTCCAGCCAGCGCATCTGGGCCGAGTCCGTGCGGTCGTCGTCCTCGAACGGCGCCGCCTCGAAGAACGACAGCCCGCCGTCCGGCTCCGCGGCGAACCCGTCGACCGACACGATCTGCTCCACCGTGATGATCCCCATCATCTGCCACCCCCGGGTGTCGGCGAACTCCCCCGGCGCCCACGATGCCCGGCCGCCGCATCCGGATCAAGCCCTCCCGCTCCCTGCCGCGGCTAGGGCGTGTCTGACAATTGTCGGGTCCAGGCGATGACGGCGTTGAGGATCACGGCGGCGCGGTAGACGACGGCGAGCTTGTCGTAGCGGGTGGCGAGGCCGCGCCATTGCTTGATGTGGCAGTAGCGGCGCTCGATGACATTGCGGTTGCGGTAGTCGGCGGCGTCCAGTCCGACGGGGCGGCCGCCGCGTGATCCGCGCCGCTTACGGTGTCCTTGCTGGTCGGACGGTTCGGGGATCACGGCCT
>NZ_MYFP02000010.1:0-125804 GCF_004514465.2 Microbacterium sp. MEC084
CCGAGCTCGGCATCACGCCCAAGCGGACCCGTCCTTACCGCCCCCAGACGAACGGGAAGATCGAGCGATTCCATCGCACCATGGCCGACGGTTGGGCCTACGTGAAGCACTACAACAGCGAATCAGCCCGCCGAGCAGCCCTGCCGGCCTGGCTGCACTTCTACAATCACCACAGGCCCCACACCGCGATCGGGAAGCTCCCGCCCATCAGCCGGATCTCAAACAACCTGGCTGGGCAGTACAGCTAGGCCGGGACGGGCGCGGCCGACACCGTGCGGTCGATCGTGCACTGGCCGATCACGCGCGTGCCGTCGTAGAGCACCGCGGTCTGGCCCGGGGCGACGCCGTGCAGCGGGTCCTGCGGCGTGACGACGAGCTCGTCGTCGCGCACCACGGCCGTCGCGGGCACCGGGTCGGCGTGGGCGCGGACCTGCACGTCGCATGGGAACGCCGTCGCGGCGTCCTCCGGGGCGGCCCCGGCCCACGTGTAGCGGCTGCCGGCGAGCTCGCCGATCGCGAGCGCCTCCTTGGGGCCGACCACGACGGTGTTGGAGACGGGGCGGACCTCGAGCACGAAGCGCGGCTTGCCGTCCGGCGCCGGAACGCCCAGGCGCAGGCCCTTGCGCTGGCCGACCGTGAAGGCGTGCGCGCCGTCGTGGCTCCCCACGACCGCGCCGCTGCGGTCCACGATCTCGCCCGGGGCCGTGCCCACCTTCTCGGCGAGCCAGCCGCGCGTGTCCCCGTCGGGGATGAAGCAGATGTCGTAGCTGTCGGGCTTGGCGGCGACCGCGAGCCCGCGCGCCTCGGCCTCCGCGCGGACGAGCGCCTTCGAGGGCGTGTCGCCGAGCGGGAAGTACGTGTGCGCGAGCTGCTCCGCCGTGAGCACGCCGAGCACGTACGACTGGTCCTTGGCCTCCTCGCTCGAGCGGTGCAGCTCGAGGCCGCGCTCGCCCTCGCGCAGGATCGCGTAATGGCCCGTGCAGACGGCGTCGAAGCCGAGCTCGAGCGCGCGCTCCAGCAGCGCGGCGAACTTGATCCGCTCGTTGCAGCGCATGCAGGGGTTCGGCGTGCGACCGGCCTGGTACTCGGCCACGAAGTCGTCGATCACGTCGTCGCGGAAGCGCTCGGAGAAGTCCCACACGTAGAACGGGATGCCCAGGCGGTCGGCGACGCGGCGGGCGTCCATGGCGTCCTCGATCGTGCAGCAGCCGCGGCTGCCGGTGCGCAGCGTGCCGCCCGCGCGCGACAGCGCGAGGTGCACGCCGACCACGTCGTGCCCCGCCTCGACGGCCCGCGCGGCCGCGACGGCGGAGTCCACGCCGCCGCTCATCGCCGCCAGGATCCGCATCCGTCAAGTCTACGAACCGGTCGCTGGGCGGGGGCCGGGCTCCGTTACGACCACCGGACGCGGTCCCTCACAGGCTGGATGTGACGCACGTCGCCCCGTGAGGCTCCTGAGCCTGCAAACGGCCAGCCCAGCCTGTCAGCGGCCGCCCGGTGCCGAAAGCCGGACCGATGCGACGGATGGGGCGGATGGGACCCCACCAGCACGGCAGGCACCGCCCATCCGGGATCCGGAACCGCGACGCGGCCGCTCAGCGGCGCGCGGCGCGCCGGTAGGCCTCCGGCAGGGCCGCGGCGATCGCGTCGACGTCGGCCGAGGTGGTCGTCCGGCCGAGCGTGATGCGGAGGACCTCGCGGGCGGCGCGCTCGTCGCGCCCCATCGCGAGCACCACGTGCGACGGCTCCGGCACCCCGGCCTGGCAGGCCGAGCCCGTCGACACGGCGATGCCCTCGCGGTCGAGCAGGTAGAGCAGCGACTCCCCCGGCGCGCCAGGCAGGTGCAGGTGGACGCTGCCCGGCAGCCGGTCGACCGGATCGCCGAGCAGCACGGCCTCGGGGATGTCGCGGCGCACGCGCGCGATGAGCTCATCGCGCAGGGCGCCGAGCCGGGCGGCCTCGGCCTCGCGCTCGCGCCCGGCGAGCTCGGCCGCGACCGCGAGTGCCGTGGCGCCCGCGACGTCCTGCGTCCCCGCGCGCAGCGCACGCTGCTGCCCGCCGCCGTGCTGCAGGGCGGTGAGGGAGGCCTCCCGGGAGACGACCAGGGCGCCTGTCCCCACCGGAGCGCCGACCTTGTGGCCCGAGACGCTGAGGGCCACGAGCCCCGCGGCGCCCCGCGCGTCGCCGCGCCAGCCGCGGAACGTCACCGGCACATGCCCGAAGGCGGCGACGGCGTCGAGATGCAGCGGCACGCCGCGCTCGGCGGCCCGTTCCGCGAGGGCCGCGGCGTCGTTCACCGTGCCGGCCTCGTTGCTGGCCACGAGCGCGGTGGCCAGCGCCGTGCGGTCGTCGAGCGCCGCCGCGAAACGCTCGGGCAGGATGCGCGCCGCGCCGTCGAGCGGCACGGGGACCACGCGGGCGTCCTCGTGCTCGCTCAGCCATGCGACGGCGTCGAGCGTTGCGTGGTGCTCGCCGTCGGGCAGCGCGATCGCGTCCCGACCCGCCGGGCGGGCCCACCACAGGCCCTTGAGCGCGAGGTTGATCGACTCGGTGCCGCCCGACGTGAACACGACCTCGATGGGCTGGCAGTCCAGCGCGGCCGCCAGGCGGTCGCGCGCGTCCTCGAGCAGCCTGCGGGCGGTCTGCCCCGCGCCGTGGATGGACGAGGCGTTCCCGACCGTCTCGGCCGCCGCGAGCCAGGCGTCGCGCGCCTCCGGGCGCAGCGGGGTGGTCGCGGCGTGGTCGAGGTAGACGGTCATCCGGACGGGGTCAGAACAGCAGCGAGGTCAGCCGTCCGCGCGCGCGGACCACGCGCGGGTCGGCGGCGCCGACCACGCCGAAGAGCTCCACGAGCCTCTCGCGCACAGGAGCGCGCTCGTCGGCCGGCAGCGCCGCGAACAGCTCGAGCAGGCGGTCGAAGGCGTCGTCCACGTGCCCACCGGCGATGTCGAGGTCGGCGACCCGCAGCTGGGCCTCCACGTCGGTCGGCGCCGCCGCGGCGGCCTGGCGCGCGGCCTGCAGGTCCAGGCCCTTCACGCGCGACAGCAGCCGCACCTGGCCGAGGCCCGCCTGGGCCTCCTCGTCGCGCGGATTCTCCTTGAGCGCCTTCTCGTACGCGGCGATCGCGCGGTCGTAGTCGCCCACCTCGATCGCGGCGTACGCCTCGGCGTGCAGCGGCGGCAGGGGCGGCTCGGCCGGAGCCTCGTCCGCGCCGTCCACCGGCACCGTGCCGGTCACGCCGTTCTGCGCCGCGAGCTGGAGCAGCTGCGCGAAGACCTGCGCGAGCTGATCCTCCGGCACCGGGCCGGCGAACAGCGGGACGGGCTGGCCGGCGACGATCGCCACGGCCATCGGGATGGACTGCGGGCGGAACGCCTGAAGGAGCTGCGGATTGGCGTCGACGTCCACGCGGGCCAGCACGAGACGGCCGCCCTGCGCGCGCACCGCGTTCTCGAGCCCCGCGTCGACGGGGCCGCTGCGCGGCGACCACAGCGCCACGACCACGGGGACGCGGCGCGAGAGCTCGAGCACTTCCTGGAACGACTGCTCGGTGGCGTCGAAGACGACCGACGGCGCGCCGGCCGCGGCGCCCACGGGCGGCTGTCCGGCGCCGGGCGCGCCCGGGGCCGGCCGGTTCTTCAGTGCGGACAGGTCGACGGCGCCGCGCAGGGCGGCGGCGCTCAGCGGCGATGCGGCGGCGTCACTCATCGGTCACCTCTCGAGGGTTGCTCTGAGCACGAGCGATCACTCGTCCTCCTCCAGGATCTCGGCACCGCGCAGGCCCGACGCGTAGCCCAGCAGCCGAATCCTCTCGGTCGAGCCCGGTGCGGGAACCGCGAAGAAGAGCTGGTCGGTGTACGTCGTGCGCACGCCCGTGCCCGTGGTCGTCTCACCCGTCAGCGTCGAGATGGCGCGGTCGCCCTCGAGCTTGATGACGGCGTCGTCCTCGGTCGGCTTGACCGTCTCGATCTCGTCGACCGTCACGGCCACGATCGCCCCGCTGCCGAGCGTGGCCAGCGCGACCGGATCGCTGTCACCGGGCTCCTGGCCGAACTCGATCGACCCCGTCTCGGCGCCCGTCTCGTTGAAGCTCTCGAGCGTCTGGGCGCGCTTCTCCTCGACCGCGACGCGGAACGTGTCCGCCTCGAGGTCGAACAGCGAGGCGAACTCGCTCTCCTCGCCGCGGCCCAGCACGTCGGCATACGCCGCCGCGAGATCCTGCGGCGCGATCGACAGGAACGACGAGTCCGGCGGCACGACGGGCGACCCGAGCCACGACGGCGGCAGCTCGGGGACCTCCGCGGAGGCCTCCATGCTCGCGATCGTCGTGACCTTGTAGTTCGACCACGGGTCGGCCTGCGCGATCATCATGATGTTCGGCGGGGTCGCGGGGTCCTCCCCCTCGACGATCAGCATGGCCGTGCGGGGCCACTCGTCGAAAGCCTGCGGCAGCATGATGCTGACCTTCTCGCCCGCGATCGCCGCCGGAGCGGGGTGGTCCTCGACGTCCTCGCGGATGCGGTAGTTCACCTCGCGCATCGCGAGCGCGACGCCGTCCAGGCGGGTGCCGGCGAGGTCGAGGTCGCGGTTCTCGTCCGCCTCGGCGACCGTGGCCGCGATGTCCTCGACGATGCGCGCGGCCTGCACGTCCGTGAGCGCGGGAGCCTGCTGGTTCTCGGGCGTCACGACCGTGGCGCTGGGCGACGGCGTCGGGGTCGGCGTGACCTGCGGCCACACGTCGGGCGAGCAGCCGGTCACGAGCGCGGCCGTGAGGCCGAGCACCGGCAGCGACAGGAGCGCGCGGCGGTTCGCGCGGCCCTCCGCGCCCTTGTCGTCACGGGGCCCGGAGTCGCCGTCGCCTGCGGCGTCGGCATCGGGCGCGGTGTCGTCGCCGCCCTCGGTGAGCTCCTTGCGCGGCTCCGCGGGTGCCACGGCCGCGCGACGACGCCCCACCCCGACCGCGATGGGCTCGGTCGGCGGGAGCACGGGGCCCTTGCGGCGCGGGCCGCGCGAGCGCCGGACGTGACGGATGCCCAGGATCCACAGGAGCACGCCGAGCAGCAGCAGCAGGCCGCCGGCGACGATGAGCGGTCCGGCCCAGGGCGTCGCGTTCGAGATCGGCCACACGATCGAGATGTCCGCCGGGGCCGGAGCGGCGCCGTCCGACGCGATCAGCACGCTCACGCCGTCGGGCAGCTGCAGGCGGGTGGAGAGCTCGCCCTCCGCGACGTACTCCTCGAGCCACAGGTCCGAGCCCTCGGGGTTGCGGCCCTCGAACTCCGCGTCGCCGTCGGGCTGGACGACCTCGGTGACGGCCGAGCCCTGGTCATCCAGCGTCACGTGGTTGTACGGCGCGTCGGAGAGCCACGCCTCCATGTCGGCCGTGCGCCCGTACGCGGCGTAGATCCGCTCCGTCCCGGCGACCTCGAGCGTCTGCGTGCCCGAATGGGTGCGGAACACCTCGGCGTCGATGAGGGTGTACGGCTGCTCCTCCGGGGTGTCGATCCGCACCGTGGCGGTGTCGGGCCCCAGGAACACGGTGCGCTGCGCGATCCCCGCGCCGATCAGCGCGGCTGCGAGCACGAAGGCGACGACCGCCCAGACGAAACGCACGAATCCGACTCCTCACACGACCCGCTGCTCGGGCCGGCGGGTCTCGGCACTCGACGAGTCCGCGGCACCGGGCTGATCGCCCGACGCGACAGAGCTCGTGTCCTGCCGTACGGGCGGGACATCAGATCAGACTAGCGAAACCGTCCTGAGTGTCGCCCAGGAGCAGGTCGCGGCACGGCGACGTCCCCTCATCCCCCTATCCTGACCTCACGGACACGCCCCGAGGAGGACGCTTGAAGATCCACAACCCGTTCCGGGTCGCCCTGGTCGCCACGCTCGGCGTGGGACTGGGAATCCTGCTCCTCCAGAGCGTGCAGTCGCTGTCGACGATCCTGCTGTACGTCGGCACGGCGCTGTTCATCGCGCTCGGCCTGGACCCGGTCGTGTCGTGGCTCGAGCGCAGGCGCCTGCCGCGCTGGGCGGCCGTGCTGATCACGCTCGTGGCGGTGCTGGGCCTGTTCACGGGGATCGCGCTGATCATCCTCCCCGTGCTGGTCGCGCAGGGGGGACAGCTCGTTCAGCAGATCACCCAGATCGTGAACCGAGGCACGCTGCTCGAGGATCTCCGCGTCTGGCTGCTCGGCCTGTTCCCGTCCCTGCAGATCGACGACATCTTCCAGAACGTCAACGACTGGCTGCTCGGCAACATCGACACGATCAGCGAGAGCGTCGTGGGCCTCACGTTCGGCGTCGTGAACGGCCTGTTCGGCGCGTTCATCGTGCTGATCCTCACGATCTACTTCACAGCCTCGACGCCGTCGCTCAAGCGCGCGATCTACCAGCTCGCCCCCGCCTCGAAGCGCCCGACGTTCATCTCCCTCGGCGACCAGATCACCGACTCCGTCGGCTACTACGTCATGGGCCAGGTCAGCCTCGCGCTGATCAACGGCGTGCTCAGCATCGTGTTCCTCAACATCATCCAGGCGCCGTTCCCGGCCGTGCTCGCGGTCGTGGCCTTCCTCGGGTCGATGATCCCGCTGGTGGGCACGCTCACCGGCTCGACGATCATCACGCTGGCCTGCCTTCTGCCGGGCCTGGGCTCCCCCACGACGGCGCTGATCGCCGGCATCTACTACCTGATCTACATGCAGATCGAGGCGTACGTGCTGTCGCCGCGCATCATGAGCCGCGCGGTCTCGGTGCCCGGTGGCGTGGTCGTCGTCGCGGCCCTGGCGGGCGGCGCGCTGCTCGGCCTCCTGGGCGCCCTGATCGCGATCCCGGTCGCGGCGAGCGTCCTGATCATCTACCGCCAGGTGGTCATCCCGCGCATGAACGAGCGGTGATCAGGGCCACTCACTCGGCAGGGGGAGCGCGGCGGGGTTGACGACCCGGACGATCTCGCTCAGCACGCGGAACGTCTGCTTCTCCCCGACCCAGAGGTGCTTGCCCTCCTCGACGGGGATCAGCTCGAGATGCGGGATGAGGGAGAAGCGCTCGGCCGCCTCGGCGGGGCGCAGGTAGTCGTCGAACTCGGGGATGAGCGCGACCAGGCGACGCGGGTCGTCCCGCCACGCGCGCAGGTCGTCGTCCGTCGCGCGGTGCAGCGGCGGCGAGAGCAGGATGGCGCCCCGGACGTCGTGGCGGCGTCCGTACTTGAGGGCGAGCTCGGTGCCGAAGGACCAGCCCAGGAGCCACGGGTCCGGCAGGCCGCGCTCCGCGACGAACGCCATGGCTGCGGCCACGTCGGTCTCCTCCGCGACGCCGTCGCCGAAGGACCCCTCGCTCGTGCCGCGCGGCGACGTCGTGCCGCGCGTGTTGAAGCGCAGCACCGCCAGGTCGGCCAGCGCGGGCAGCCGCGCCGCGGCCTTGCGGATGATGTGCGAGTCCATGAATCCGCCGTGGGTCGGCAGGGGGTGCAGCGTCACCAGCGTCGCGACGGGATCGCGATCGGCGGGCAGCGAGAGCTCGCCCACGAGCGTCAGCCCGTCGCTCGTGCGCAGTTCGATGTCCTCGCGGCGTGCGGGAAGCGTCACGGCTCCACGGATCTCCATGTTCGTCCTTCCGCGGCCTCAGGCCGTCTTCCAGCAGTGCGTGTGCCAGTGCCGGCGCGCGGCCAGGTCGGCCTGCGGCCCGAGCACGCCGTCCTCGCGCCACACCACGAGGTGTGCGACGCCGAGGCCGATCTCCCCGCCGCATCCCGGGCACGTGTAGGTCTTCTCGGATCGCGCCCCGCTCACGGGCTGCACCGAGTACTCGCGACCGCGGCGGGTCTCCGTGCGGCGCCAGCCGGCGATCAGGCGATCGAGCGAGTCGTCGTCGCGGTCATCCCGGCGACGGCGGTTCGAGCGGGGCATGGCGCAGGACCTACCACCAGTGGTTGGCGGTCCAGAACGCGTACGCGTTGGCCCAGCTGCCGTAGCGGCCCACGGCGTAGCCGTTCGCCCACGTCAGGTTCGCGACCGGGTCGTAGCCGCCGCCGGGCACCTTGCTGCACGGCAGGGCCTGGACGAGGCCGCAGGCGCCCGAGTACGGGTTCGTGGCGTTGGGGTTCCAGCCGCTCTCGCGCGACACGATGTAGTCGACGTAGCCCCAGTCGCTCTGGGCGATGCCCGCGGCGGCCATCCAGTCCGCCGGCGCGCCGCCGCCCGTGTAGAAGGGCGTCTGCCAGGTCGTGCCGGCGCTCGCGGCGGCGGGCTGCGCCTGGGACGCGGCTGCCTCCTCGGCCTCCGCCTCTGCCGCCGCGTCGGCGGCCTCCTTCTCGGCGACCAGCTCGCGGATCTCGTCGCGCGTGGCCCCCTCGGGGACGTCCACGCCGATCGAGGCGGCGTACTCCTGCCACACCTCGAGGGTGGCCTTGGGGTGCGGCTTGCCGCTCTCGTCCGCGGCCAGCTCCACGGCGTACGTGCCGTACTGCAGGCTGCCCGCGGGAGCGAAGTCGGCCGACGCCACGTAGGCCTGGGCATCTGCGGTCGCGGTCTCGTAGGCCGAGACCGGCGCACCCTCCGCCAGCGCCGCCGTCGTGGGGACGAGATACGCGGCGAGGAAGCCGAAGGCGGCGACCCCCGCGAACACGTTCAGGACGCCGCGGCGACGGCTCAGCCGTGCGGGCGCGGGCGACGAGACGCGTGCGGGCGCGGGCCTCCGGGTGGCCAGCGCACGGGCGTCGCGTCGGGAAAGCGTCGTCGTGGGGCGGTTCTGGGCAGAAGTCACAGTTCCCCGAGTCTAACCCAGCGGGGGCTGTGAATGTCACGGGGATGTCACGGGCGCAACTGCCCATGCCGGCCGCGGGGCCGGATGCGGCCTCAGCGGACCGCGAGCATCACGTCGACGACCGCGTCGAGCACGGCGTCGACCTGCTCCTCCCGGTAGCCGCCGCGCACGGGCCGGAACGCCGCGGCGCGGACCTGCTCCACCGTGACCGGGTCACCCGACTCGAAGAACCGCGTGAGCCGCTCGGCGACCGCGTCGACCTCGTCGGGGGCGTAGCCGTAGGCCAGGCGCCCCACCCGGTCGAAGCGCTCGCCGCGCGGCCGGGTCAGCCGGTCGAGGATGACCTGGGCCTCGGCGCGAGCCCGCTCGACCCATGCCTCCGGGCCGCTCTCGGCGATCGCCCGCTCCCGCTCGCGGGCCGCGAACGCGTCCTCGATGCGGGCCAGCGCCGCATCCACGGCACCCACGTCGTACCCGCCGCGCCGGAGGGGGAACGCCGTCTCACGCACGGTGCGTGCGTCGAGCGCCGACTCGGAGCCCGCTTCGAAGGCGGCGCGCGCCTCCGCGAGGAACGCGTCGACCGCCGCGCGGTCGTAGCCCTTCTCACGTCCGCGGGCCGCGGGGAACGGCGGCGCGCCGGTCATGCGGCGGCCAGCGGGGCGAGGAGGTGGTGCAGCGCGAGCGCCGCCGTGGCGGACGGCAGGATGCTGTCGAGGCGGTCGAGCACTCCCCCGTGTCCCGGGAGCCACGAGCTCATGTCCTTGATCCCGAGGTCGCGCTTGAGCATGGACTCGCCGAGGTCGCCGACCGTCGCGGTCGCGACCAGAACGGCGCCCGCGATCAGGCCCGCCCACCACGGGATGCCCAGCATGAACTGCGCGAGCAGCGCGCCGGCGGCGAGCGACGCGACCACGGCGCCCACGAAGCCCTCCCACGTCTTCTTCGGGCTGATGCGCGGCGCCATCGGGTGCTTCCCGAACGCGAGTCCCGCGGCGTAGGCCCCCGTGTCGGCGATCACCACGATGATGATGAACGCCAGCACCCACCACTCGCCGCCCTCCTCGCGCAGCAGCACGACGGCCATGCTGGCGAGGAACGGCACGTAGACCGTCACGAACCCGCTCGCCACGGCGTCCCGCAGCACGTCGACGTACTCGCGGCCGTCCTGGGCCGCCATCTGGGCCAGGAGGCGCCACACGACGACCAGCGCGATCGCGATGAACAGCATCGACCAGTGCAGCCACGGATCGCCGAGGAAGCCCGACACGACGAGCAGCACGGCCGCGGCGAGCTGCGGCACGAGATCGATCCTTCGTCCGCCCGCCTGCAGAGCGCGCGTCAGCTCGAACACGCCCAGCACCGCGGCGGCCAGCGCGAACAGCACGAACGTCCACTTCACGAAGATCAGCGAGGACACCGTGATCACGCCGATGCCGACGCCGATCGCGGTCGCGCGGATGAGGTCGCGCCCCGTGCGCTGCTTGATGCGCGCGTTGCGCTCGTCGAACTCGTGCTTGGCCTGCGCCACGTGCTGCTCGAACTCCGTGCGCGCGGCGCGGATGCTGGCGTGGAAGTCGGTGCCGTGCTCGGGGCGCGGGGTCGACGGCCGGGGGTGCGCCGGATCCGGCGCGCCGCCCTTGCCTTCGGGAACGTCGGTCATCGATCAGACCTCGAGAAGCTCGGCCTCTTTGTGCTTGAGGGCCTCGTCGATCTTGTCGACGTGCGCCTTCGTGATGGCGTCCAGCTCCTTCTCGCCGCGCGCGATGTCGTCCTCGCCGATCTCGTCCTTCAGCGAGTCGAGGTCGTCCTTGATCTGACGGCGGATTCCGCGGATGCGCACCTTGGCGTCCTCGCCCTTGCTGCGCACGAGCTTGACGAACTCCTTGCGGCGCTCCGAGGTGAGCTCGGGCATCGTGATGCGGACGATGCTGCCGTCGTTGGTCGGGTTGGCCCCGAGGTTCGGCATGTTCCGGATGGCCTCCTCGATCGCCTTCAGCGCCGACTTGTCGTACGGCGTGACGATCAGGGTGCGGGCCTCGGGGTTGGCGAGCGCGGCCAGCTGCTGCAGCGGCGTCGGCGTGCCGTAGTAGTCCACGAGGAGCTTCTGGAACAGCTGCGGGTTCGCGCGTCCCGTGCGGACCGTCGCGAAGTCCTCCTTCGCCGCCTCGACGGCGCGGTCCATGCGGGAGGTGGCTTCTGCCAGGACGTCCGCGATCACGGTGACTCCATTCATCAGGTGTTGCATCCACTTTAGTTGGCGCGGCGCGGCGCCGACGGAGACGGCGCGGCCGCGCGGTGCGGTCGCGCCGGGCGGCATCAGGCGGTGACGAGCGTGCCGATCTTCTCGCCGCGCAGGGCGCGCGTCACGTTGCCCGCGGGCTCCATGCCGAACACGCGCATGTCCATCCGGTTGTCCATGCAGAGGCTGAACGCGGTCGAGTCGACGACCTTGAGCCCCTGGACGAGCGCGTCCGAGTAGCTGACCGTGTCGAGCTTGGTGGCGGTCGGGTCGGTGCGAGGGTCGGCGGTGTAGACGCCGTCCACGCCGTTCTTGGCGACGAGCACCTCGTCGGCGCCGATCTCGAGCGCGCGCTGCGCCGCGACCGTGTCGGTCGAGAAGTACGGCAGGCCGGCGCCGGCGCCGAAGATCACGACGCGGCCCTTCTCCATGTGGCGCGCCGCCCGGCGCGGGATGTACGGCTCCGCGACCTGCGTCATCGCGATGGCCGACTGCACGCGCGTGGCGGCGCCGGCCTGCTCGAGGAAGTCCTGCAGGGCGAGGGCGTTCATGACGGTGCCCAGCATGCCCATGTAGTCGGCGCGACCGCGGTCCATGCCGCGCTGGCTCAGCTCGGCGCCGCGGAAGAAGTTGCCGCCGCCGACGACGATCGCGATCTCGACCGTGTCGGTCGCCTCGGCGATCTCGCGCGCGATCTGGCTGACGACATCCGGGTTCACACCCAGCTGGCCTCCGCCGAAAGCCTCGCCGGAGAGCTTCAGCAGGACGCGGCGGCGCCCGGTCTTCTCATCGATCACGTGTGTGTCCCTTTCGTCGCCTTCTCACGCTACCGGTAACGGCGGCAGCACCCCGGGTTCTCCCGCGTCGGGGCGCGGAAAGGGGCCCGGATCCGTGGATCCGGGCCCCTTCTCGGCTGCTTACGCGCCGACCTTGAAGCGGGCGAAGCCCGTGACCGTGATGCCGGCGGCGTCGGCCACCTGCTTGACGGTCTGCTTGTCGTCCTTCGCGTACGCCTGGTCGAGCAGGGCGACCTGCTTGAAGTAGGCGTTGAGGCGGCCCTCGACGATCTTCGGAAGGGCGGCCTCCGGCTTGCCCTCCTGGCGCGTGAGCTCGGTGACGAGCTGGCGCTCCTTCTCGACCTCGGCCTCGGGGACCTCGTCACGCGTCAGGTACGACGGGTTGGCGAACGAGATGTGCTGCGCGATGCCGCGAGCCGTCTCGGCGTCGCCGCCCGTGTAGGCCACGACCACGCCGACCTGCGGAGGCAGGTCCTTGCTGGTCTTGTGCAGGTACACCTGGAAGGCGTCGCCGGACAGCGTGCGCACGCGGCGCAGCTCGACCTTCTCGCCGATGATGGCGGCCTCGTCCGAGATCAGCTGCTCGACCGTCTGGTCGCCCGCGGGGGCGGCCAGCGCGGCCTCGGCCGAGTCGGCGCCGGCGGCGGCCGCGGCGTCCACGACCTTGTCGGCGAGCGCGATGAAGCGCTCGTTCTTCGCCACGAAGTCGGTCTCGCACGCGAGCTCGAGCAGGGTGACCTTGCCGTTCAGCTCACGCGCGACGACCAGGCCCTCGCTCGTCGAGCGGTCGGCACGCTTCGCGTTGCCCTTCGCGCCCTTGAGACGGAGGATCTCGACGGCCTTCTCGACGTCGCCGTCGGCCTCCTCGAGCGCCTTCTTGGTGTCGACCATGCCCGTGCCGAGCTGCTCGCGCAGCGCCTTGATGTCGGCGATGGTGAAGTTGGCCATGGGTTCTGGCTCCTCAGGTTCGGTGGATCCGGTTCGGATCCGGACGACTTACTTCTCGGTGGACTCGGCGGCCGGGGTCTCGGCCTCGGCGGGCGCCTCGACAGCGGCCTCGGCGGGCGCCTCGGTCGGCTGCTCGAGCAGCTCGCGCTCCCACTCGGCGAGCGGCTCGGCGTCGCCCTCGGGGTTGTGCTTCTGCTGCAGGCCCTCGGCGGCGGCGTCGGCGATGATGCGCGTCAGCAGCGAGACCGAGCGGATGGCGTCGTCGTTGCCCGGGATCGGGTACTGCAGGTCGTCGGGGTCGACGTTGGTGTCGAGGATGCCGATCACCGGGATGCCCAGCTTCTTGGCCTCGTCGATCGCGAGGTGCTCGCGCTTGGCGTCGACGACCCACAGGGCCGACGGGGTCTTGGTGAGGTTGCGGATGCCGCCCAGCGACTTGTGGAGCTTGTCCAGCTCGCGCTTCTTGAGCAGCAGCTCCTTCTTGGTGAAGCCGGTGCCGGCCGGGTCGTTGAAGTCGAGCTCCTCGAGCTCCTTCATGCGCGCGAGGCGCTTCGACACGGTCTGGAAGTTGGTCAGCAGACCGCCGAGCCAGCGCTCGTTGACGTAGGGCTGGCCGACGCGGGTCGCCTGCTCGGCGAGCACCTCCTGGGCCTGCTTCTTCGTGCCGACGAACAGCACGGTGCCGCCGCGGGCGACGGTCTCCTTGACGAAGTCGTACGCCTTGTCGATGTACGTCAGCGACTGCTGGAGGTCGATGATGTGGATGCCGCTGCGCTCCGTGAGGATGAAGCGCTTGACCTTCGGGTTCCACCGACGGGTCTGGTGTCCGAAGTGCACGCCGCTGTCGAGCAGCTGGCGGATGGTGACCACAGCCATGGTCTGTCTCCTTGTATCTGGGCACGTCCGGGCGAGCCGGCGCATGCCATTGCGGTTGATCTGCCGGCGTCGACCGGCGAGCCTGGTGCCCGGCGCACTCCCGCCCTCGTGAGAGGGACCGATGGGGGTGGATGCCGCGTCGCCCGATCCGGAGACCGGGCGCCGCTCTGGGCACGCGGAGTCATCCCGACACACGGGATGCGACCTTCAGTGTATCAGGCGCGCCCCCGCGCGCCGCGCGCCGGCGCCCCGTGCTCACCGGCCGTGCCGAGGCTCGTCCCCAGGGCTCCGGATGGCCCGGCTGTCCGCGCGGTGCCGGGCCTCGACGCCGCCGCGCATCCGTCGGCGACAGGCTGGGATCATGCGTCGTCCGATGGTGCGTCTGCTCGCGGGGCTCGCGCTCGCGCTGGCCCTGGTGGGCGGCGCGGCGGAGGCCGCGGGAGGCGCTTCGCGCGGCGTGGGTCCCGAGGCGCGCATCGAGACGCCGGAGCCGTGGCGCTGGCCGGTCTCGGGCGGCGTGCGGATCGTCGCCCCGTTCGTCACGCCCGCGCATGCGTACGGCCCCGGCCACCGGGGCGTCGACGTCGCGTCGGCCGTGGGAGCGGATGCGCTGGCGCCGGCGGCCGGCGTCGTGGCGTTCTCGGGGACGGTGGTCGACCGCCCGCTGCTCACGATCGATCACGGCGGCGGGCTGGTGTCGACGCTGGAGCCGGTCGAGACCGACCTCTCCCCCGGCGACGCGGTGGCACGCGGGCAGGTCGTGGGTCGCGTCGCCACGGGCGGCCACGCGGCACCCGGCTCCCTGCACCTCGGCGTGCGCCTGCACGGCGAGTACGTCAATCCGCTGCTGCTGCTCGGCGGCGTCCCCCGCGCCGTGCTGCTGCCCTGCTGCTGACGTGTCAGGCCCGAGCTTCAGGCACGTGGGTGAGCCAGTCGATACGCGGCGGCGAGGCGCTCGGACGAGACGTGCGTGTAGATCTGGGTCGTGCCGAGGCTGGCGTGGCCGAGCAGCTCCTGCACGGCGCGCAGGTCGGCGCCGCCGTCGAGCAGGTGGGTGGCGGCCGAGTGGCGCAGCGTGTGCGGGCCGACCGCGCTCGAGCCGACGACGGGCCCGACCTCGCGCGTGACGAGGTCGTACACCGCGCGGGGCCCCATCCGGCCTCCGCGCACGCCGAGGAACACGGCGGGACCGGCTCCCGCGCCCCGGGCCGCCAGGGCGGGGCGCCCCCGGATCAGGTAGGCGTCGAGCGCCCGCTGGGCGGGCGCGCCGAACGGCACGACGCGCTCCCTCGATCCTTTGCCGAGCACGCGCGCCGTGGCGCGGTCGAGATCCAGGTCGTCGACGTCGAGCCCGCACAGCTCCGAGACGCGGATGCCCGCGCCGTAGAGCAGCTCCAGGAGCGCGTGGTCGCGCAGCGCGACCGGGTCGCCCTCGGCGGCGGCCCGCCCCAGCCGGTCGAGCACGCCGCCCAGCGCCTCGGCCGCGGCGACGTGCGGCAGCGTCCGTCCCCGTTTCGGTGCGACGAGCCGGAGGCTGGGGTCCGCGGGCACGAGCTCCTCCTCGTGCGCCCACCGGAAGAACGCGCGTGCCGACGAGGTCCGGCGGGCGAGGGTGGAGCGCTCGTCGCCGCGCTTGGTCGCCTGCCACAGCCACTCGCGCAGGTGCTCGAGGTCGACGTCGCGCAGCTCGAGATCCCCGATCGTCGCCTGCAGATCGCGCAGGTCGTTGCGATACGCCCTCACCGTCGCGGGCGAGAGCCGGCGCACTGTCGACAGGTGCGCCGCGAACGCCTCGATCGCCCGGGTCAGCAGCACGCTCCCAGCTTCGCGCGCGGGTGGACCCACGACCCGGCGGACGCGCCGCGGCCCGGGAGACGGATGTCCCCCGGGCCGCGGTCGATGCGCCGGCTCAGTAGCCGGCGAGAGGCAGCAGGATGTTGCGCGGCGTCTCGTTCGTGGCGAGCCACTCCTGGACGGCCGGGTCCTGGAAGGCGGCGACGAGCTTCTGGATGTTCTCGGTGTCCTTCCACTTCGAGCCGATCGTCAGCTGGCCAGCGCACTCGTCGGGCGGGGTCGGCGCGAAGATCTGCTTCTCGATCGGGATCTGCGCCGAGAGGTAGTACTCGGTGTAGCCGACGGCGGCGTCGAGGTCGGGCAGCGCACGCGACTGGGCGGCGAAGTCGAGCAGGCGGAACTGCAGGTCCTTCGGGTTCGACACGATGTCGTCGACCGTGGCCTCGTAGTACTCGACCGCGGGGTCGATCTCGATCAGGCCGGCCTCCTGCAGCACCCAGAGCCCCTGCGCCTCGTTGGCCGGGTCGGAGTACAGCGAGACGGTCGCGCCCTGCGGGAGCTCGTCGACGCTCTCCCACCTGTCCGACCACAGGCCGAAGCCCCAGCGGAACACGGGGGTCGCGGCCTCGAGCTGGAAGTCCGGGTTGGCCTCGAGCACCTGGCCCAGCCAGAGCTTGTGCTGGTAGATCGTGCCGGCGACCTCGCCCTCGCTCACGGCGCGGTTCAGGGTCGTGCTGTCGGCGAGGCCGCGGAAGGCCACCTCGATGCCGTACTTGGGCGCGACCTCCTCTGCCACGAACTCGATGAGCGCGGTCTCGGTGGGCTGACCCTCGACGGTCGTGATGTAGAGCGTGGCGGCGGGCGTCTCGTTCGCCGTGGCCGTGCCGCCGAGGCGCGGGACGATCAGGACGGCCGCGATCGCGGCGGCCGCGACGACTCCGCCGACGATCCAGGGCCACTTCGAGCGGCGCTTGAGCTCGAGCTCGAGATCGGGCCCGTCTGGGGCGCCGGCGCTCGGCTTGACGAGCGTGGGGGTGTCGGTCATGGGGATGCTCCGATTTCGGGTGGGGTATTCGGGTGGGGTGGGGTGCGGGATCAGCGGGCGCGCTGCAGCAGGCGGGGCCGGCCGGCCGAGCGGGCCAGCTCCGGCGTCGCGCGACGGACGAGCCGGTCGCCGACCAGCTGGATCGCTCCGACGAACAGCACGAGCGCGATGATCGTCGCGAGCATGACCGGCTGGGCGCGGATCGCATTCTCGACGATCCGGCTGAAGAACGCCGTTCCCGCGAGGGTCATGGGCACCACGGCGGCCGGGATGCCGATGCTCGTGCCGACGACCAGCCGCGTGAACGGGATCAGCGCCGCCATGAGCACGAGGAAGGGCAGCGATCGCATGATGCTGATGAGCCAGCTCAGCACGCCGTGCAGCAGGCGGTTCGGGAACAGCCCGCCCTCCGACAGGTTGAACACGAGCACGCCGAGCGGGGTGCCGAGCAGGACCACGAGGAACATGACGATCGCGACCATCGCGAGCGTCTCACCCAGCGCGGGCAGCAGCAGCGCGATGATGCGCTCGAACTCCGAGGTGTCGTTCACGACGCCACCGCCTCGAGCTCGACGCGCGCGGCGGCCGCATCCGAGGCTCCCGCGTTGAGCCGCTTGGGCGCGAGGCCCTCCCGCCGCAGCGCCGTCTCCAGCGCGCACGCCCGGTCGGCGTCCGCCTGGATGACCACCCAGCCCACGGGGGCGCCGTGCACCACGCGCACGTCGGCCTGCAGTATGCCGATGTGGGCGCCGAACTCGGCGCTCACATGCGCGAGCCAGTCGGGGCGCACGTCCGCGGCGCCGTACGAGACCTGCCAGACGCCGTGGGCCGAGTCGGCGAACAGCGTCGAGATGTCGGGGTCGATCGAGATCAGCGCCTCGCCGACCTCGGACTCCGGCGAGGTGAGCAGGTCCTCGAGCCGACCGTATTCGGCGATCCGGCCGCGCTCGATGCGCGCGACCGTGTCGGCCACGTCGACGACGGTGTCCATCTCGTGCGTGATGAAGAGCACGGAGAGGTTCAGATCGTCGCGGAGCTCCTTGAGCAGGCGCGTGATGGAACGCGTCGTCTCGGGGTCGAGGCCCGACGTCGCCTCGTCGGAGAGCAGCACCGAGGGCCGCAGCGCGAGGGCGCGCGCGATGCCCACGCGCTGGCGCTGCCCGCCCGAGAGCTGGTGCGGGTAGTAGTCGGCCCTGTCGGCGAGCCCGACGCGGTCGAGCAGCTCGGCGACGCGGGCCTTGCGGGCGCGGTCGGTCACGCCGAGGTAGCGCAGCGGCAGCCCGACGTTCTCGGCGGCGGTGCGGCGCGACTGCAGGCCATCCGACTGGAAGATCGTGCCGATGCCGCGGCGCGCGACGCGCAGCTCGCGCTCGCTCAGGCGCGACAGGTCCCGGCCGTTCACGCGGACGCTGCCCGACGTCGGGCGCTCCAGGAGGTTCACGCACTGCGCGAGCGTGCTCTTGCCCGCGCCGCTCGGACCGACGACCGCGAGGATCTCGCCGGGCTGCACGACAAGGTCGATGTCGTCGAGCACGCGCACCGGCCCGGTGCGTCCCGGGTAGTCCTTCGTCAGGTGGTCCAGCTCGATCATGCGGATGACATGAGGGGCGGGCGGGCGGCGCCGCCGGACGCGCGGTAACCGGACGACGCGGAGCATAAGACGGCGTCACATATATCGGTCGCATCCCCCTGATGACGCGGCATGAAGAGGCCGCCCGCCCCCGACGGGATGGGGACGGGCGGCCGGTCAGGGGGACGATCAGCCGGTGTAGACCGTGCGCTCGCCGTTCATCGCGATCGTGATCGGCGTCAGGTACGCCGACGCGTCCGCGGACGTCAGGTTGTAGGTGTTGTAAAGCCCGTACTCCTCGGCCACCGTGCGGGTCGCGAGCAGCGTCGCCGTGCCGGGATCGGTCGCCGTCAGGTTCACGGCGGCCGGAGCGAGCGCGTCCTTCCCGAGCCCGGGGACCTCCGGCACGATCCACGTGCCGTAGAGCGCGTTCCAGCTGTAGTCGATGAGCTCGCCCACCCGGATGTCCTCGTACTCGAGCGTCTCGGTGATCGGGCCGTACCAGTACAGCGAGATGATCTTGTCGGGCATCCGCGTGCGGAGCGCCTTGACCAGGTACGGGAACGACCACGCGTTGACCGGGTGGCCGAGGTCGTATCGCGCCCACTCGTCGTCGAAGTCGATACCATCCAGCTCGTACGTGTACACGGCGTCGGCGAGCTGCGCCGCGAAGGCGTCGGCCTCCTCGTAGGTCTGGAAGTTCGCGAAGCCGACGCCGCCGTGGTTGCCGAGGATCGACAGCAGAACCTTGATGCCCTGCTTCTACAGCGGACGGACCTCGGTGTCGACGTTCTGCAGCACGCGGGTCACGTTCTCGTTGTGGTGCAGCACGGCCCTGCCGGTGCCGTCGTTGTTGATGTTCGAGGCGAAGACGATGCCGATGTCGAACGCGTTCGCGCCGCTCTTGGCGAGCTTGTAGCGCCCGACGTTGAGCATGCTCTGATTGTTCACCTCGACGTAGCAGACCATGCCGGGGCCCAGCTTCACGGGGCGGGGCTTGTTGCCGCCCGGCGCGGCGAACGCGGCGGATCCGGCGCCGATCGACGCCGCTCCGAGGACGGATCCTGCCGCGACCGAGCCGGCGATCCGCATCATGTCGCGTCGCGAGAGTTTCTCGTCCCACGGGTGCTCCTCCTGTTCCGGGCCGGCGTCGTTGCCCGCACGGACTTCACTTGACCGGTTTAGCTGGTTAGTCAAGGGCTGCTCCGCGAATCGATCGAAACGTCACCGCGACAGTCGCCATCCGTCGGCCGACGACTCGACCCGGCCGTCGAGCTCCAGCAGGCCGAGCTCGGCCTGCACCTCGGCGAAGGACATTCCCGATCGACGCGCGACGTCGGCCAGGTCGCGCCAGGCGCGGGCGGCCAGCGCGTCCAGGACGCGGATGGCCTCGGGGCGCGGGCGGTCGTCGGCGGGCGCCGCCCCGCCGGGGCCCCATTCGCCGAGGAGCTCGCGCACGTCCGCCGCGCACGTGACGCAGGTGGCGTCGAACTCGCGCAGCAGCCGATGGCAGCCGTCGGACGTCGCGCTCGTGACGGCGCCGGGCACCGCGCCGAGCGGACGCCCGAGCGCCGCGGCGTGCCCGGCGGTGTTGAGCGAGCCGCTGCGCCGGCCCGCCTCGACCACGACGGTCGCGGCGCTCACGGCGGCGATCAGCCTGTTGCGCTGGAGGAACCTCCACTTGGTCGGGGTGCCGCCGGGTGCGACCTCCCCCACGATCGCGCCCCGCTCGGCGATGCGCGCGAACAGGTGCGCGTGCCCGGCCGGGTAGACCCGATCCGCGCCGCCCGCGACGAAGGCGACCGTGAGGCCGCCGGCGCCCAGCGCCGCGCGGTGCGCGACGCCGTCGATGCCGTACGCGCCGCCGGAGACGACGGCGACCCCCTCCCCCGCCAGGTCGCCCGCGAGCATCCCGGCGACGTGCTCGCCGTAGGCCGTGGACGCGCGGGCCCCGACGAGCGCCACCGAGCGGTCGAGCGCGCCGAGCGCCGCGGCGTCGCCGCGCACCCACAGCGCCACCGGGGCGTGCGCGCCGAGGTCCGCGAGCCGCTCGGGCCAGACCGCGCCCTCCGGCGCGAGCAGCGTCAGGCCCGCCCGGACCGCATCGTGCGCCACCGCCGCGAGCAGCCGGGCGCCGAGGCGGGGTCGCCAGCGCTCGAGCTGCACGGCGAGCTCGCGCGGCTCGACGCCCGGCACGCCGGGCATGAGGCCGCCGGCCGCCGCGCGCTCGACCGCCCGCAGCGCGTCCACCGCGCCCAGCGCGGCCACGAGGGACCCGGCCACGGAGTCCCCAGGCTCGGCCAGAGCGCTCCACACCAGGCGGGCCGCGCGCACGTCCGGATCCGTCACGGTCGACAGGACCAGGCCGACGGCCTCGCGCAGGCCGCCGTCCCGCAGCACGCCGGGCTCGCTCATCCGGTCACCCCCTTCTTCAGGAACAGCGCCTGACCGACGTCGGCCGTCGACGGCTGGTCGCGCCCGGCGAGGTCGGCGATGGTCCATGCCACGCGCAGGATGCGGTCATAGCCGCGCAGCGTGATGGCGCCGCGCTGCAGGGCCGTCTCGAGCGTGCGCCGCGCGTCCGGGGCGATGGCACGCGGCCCCTGCCGCAGCCACGCGCCGGGCACGTCGGCGTTGACCCGCCACGGCGTGCCGTGCAGCCGCGCCGCGGCGCGCTCCCGGGCCGCCGCGACCCGCTCGTGCGCCTCGGCGGTGCTCACCGGCGCGGTGCCGTCGTGGTGCGACGAGGCGACGCGCTGCAGCCGCAGGTCGATGTCCATCCGGTCCAGCAGGGGCCCCGACAGCCGGGACAGGTAGCGCCGGATCACGCTGGGCGCGCAGGCGCACGCGCCTCCCCGCACGCCGTACTCGCCGCACGGGCAGGGGTTGGTCGCCAGCACGAGCTGGAACCGCGCGGGAAACTCCGCCCGGAATCCGGCGCGGTGGATCTCGATCCGGCCCTGCTCGAGCGGCTGCCGCAGCGCGTCGAGCACCCCGCCGGGCGCCTCCGCGGCCTCGTCGACGAACAGGACGCCGCGGCTCGCGCGCGCGATCGCCCCGGGTCGCGCCGTGCGCGAGCCGCCGCCGATCAGCGCGGCGATCGACGCGGAGTGGTGCGGCGCCTCGAAAGGCGGCGTGCGGTCCAGCTTCGAAACGGGCTCTCCGGCCAGCGACCGGAGCGAGGCGACCTCGAGCGCGGCGTCGTCGTCGAGCGGCGGCAGGATGCCCGGCAGGCGCCGCGCGAGCATGGTCTTCCCCGCTCCGGGAGGCCCCGACATGAGCAGGTGATGCCCGCCCGCCGCGGCCACGATCAGCGCCTCGACCGCGGCGGGCTGCCCCACGATCTCCGCCAGGTCCAGGCGCTCGGTGGCGCGCGGGCGCCGCGCCTCCCCCGGCACGGGCTCGACGTCGGGCACCTCGACGTCGGCGCCGTGCCAGCGCGCCACCTGCGCCAGGCTGACGGCCCCCAGCACCTCGACGCCGGGCACGAGCTCGGCCTCGGCGAGGTTGGCGTGCGGGACGACGAACCGGTCGAAGCCCCGCCGCGCGGCCGCGTGCACGGCCGGCAGCACGCCGGGGACCGGCCGCAGCCGCCCGTCCAGGCCGAGCTCGCCGATGTGCACCGTGCGCGCCAGGGACTCGGGCGGCATGAGACCGTCCGTCGCGAGCGCCGCGACTGCGATCGCGACGTCGAAGCCCGTTCCCTGCTTCGGCAGCCCGGCCGGCGAGAGGTTCACCGTGAGGCGCCGGTCGGGAAGCCGCATGTCGCTGTTCTCGCACGCGTTCGTGACGCGCCGGACGGCCTCGCCGAGCGCCTTGTCCGCCAGCCCGATGAGCTTGAACTCGGGCGTCTGCGCCGTGAGGTCGGCCTCGACCTCCACGAGCTCGCCGCGCAGACCCGTCAGGGCAACGGCCCACGTGCGCGCGACCCTCACCGCAGCCCCTCGAGGTGCTCGAGCGTCGCCGTGCGCGGGTCGCGCCCGATGATCGCGATGCCGTCCACCCGGATCCGGCGGCGGCGCGCGTGTCCGGGATGGGCGGCGGCCCACGCCAGCGCCAGCCGCCAGAGCCGGCCGAGCTTGCGATCGTCGATCGCCGCGAACGGATGCCCGTACGCGATCCCGCTGCGCGTCTTCACCTCGACCACCGCCAGGCGCCCGGGCCGGGCCGCGACGATGTCGATCTCGCCCGCGGGGCAGCGCCAGTTGCGGTCGAGGATCTCGTACCCGCGCTCCGTCAGATACGCGGCGGCGCGGTCCTCGCCCGCCCGGCCCAGCTCGTCCTTGCGTGCCATGCCCCGAGCGTGCCGGGGATCGCGGCGGCGCGAGCGGCCGGCGGCCGCTCAGGCGGAGATCCGGCCGTGGACGCGGCCTGTGGACGAGGGCCGGCTACTTGCCGTCGAGCGAGAGCTCCTCGGGCAGCTGGAAGTCGCGCCGCGAGAGCTCCTCGATGTTGACGTCCTTGAACGTCAGGACGCGCACCGACTTCACGAAGCGGTCGGCGCGGTAGATGTCCCACACCCAGACGTCGGTCATCGTCAGCTCGAAGTAGAAGTCGTGCTCGGTGTCGTGACGCACGACGCTGACGTCGTTGGCGAGGTAGAAGCGCCGTTCCGTCTCGATCACGTACTGGAACTGCGAGACGACGTCGCGGTACTCGCGGTAGAGCGCCAGCTCGAGTTCGCGGTCGTAGTCGTCGAAGACCTCGTCATCCATGGTGACTCCATCCTATGGCCGCGCGGGAGCGCGCCGGACCGGCCCGGAGCGCACGCCGCCGAGGCGGGCCCGGGCCCGGTCAGAACAGCGTCGGGGCGTCCGCGATCGCCCACGAGCGCCGGTGGTGCGCGCTCAGGCCGAGCTCGCGGATCGCGGCGCGGTGCGTGGGGCTGGCGTAGCCCTTGTTGCTGCACCAGTCGTAGTGCGGGTGCTCGTCGTGCAGGGCCACCATGCGGGCATCCCTGGCGACCTTCGCGATGACCGACGCGGCCGAGGCCGATGCGCAGTCGCGGTCGGCCTTGATGACGGGCCGCACCGTGAGCCCCGCCCCGCCGGCCGGGCGCGACACGGGGGTGATGTAGTCGTGGTTGCCGTCCAGCAGCACGATGCCGGTCGCCGGGGCGAAGCCCAGCTCCTCGAGCGCCGCCAGCGCCCGCACGGCCGCGAGCCCGAGAGCGCGGATGATGCCGACCTCGTCGATCTCGTCGGCCTCGGCCCACCCGACGGCGCTGGCGCGCACCCATCCGGCGGCGCGCTCGGCCACGGCGGCCCGCTTCGGCTCGGGCACGAGCTTCGAGTCGCGCAGCCCCTCGGGCACGCGACGCCGCGCGGACGCGGCGTCGATCACCGAGGCGCCCACCGCGACCGGACCCGCCAGCGCGCCGCGCCCCACCTCGTCGCACGCGAAGACCAGCGGCGTCTCGCGCAGCAGGCGCCGCTCCAGCGACAGGGTGGGCACGGCGACGGCCATCAGCGCGACGCCTCCTCGATCGCGTCGGCGGCCCCTGGCACGCCGGCGAACACCTCGTGGTGTCCGTCGATGGGTCCGAACCGCTCGAGCGGCCATGTCCGCAGGAACACCCGGCCCACCACGTTGTCGAGCGGCACGAATCCCTCGCCGGGCTGGTCCGTGTTGTAGCGCGAGTCCTTCGACCGGTCGCGGTTGTCGCCCAGCACCCACAGCGATCCGTCGGGCACCGTCACGTCGAACTCGACCTCGGACGCCTCGGTGTCGCCGGCGGGCAGCTTGATGTAGCCCATCTCGTCGATCGGCACGTCGTTGACCGTGATCTGGCCGAACGCGTTGCAGCAGACGACGTGGTCTCCGGGGAGACCGATGATCCGCTTGACCAGGTGGTCGTCGGAGTCGGAGGCGGACAGGCCCACGAGACTGAGCAGCCAGTCCACGCCGGTCTCGAACGGCGACCGCGGCGGCTCGGGCGTCGGGTCGAGCCAGCCGCCCGGGTCGGCGAACACGACGACGTCGCCCCGGTCGTATCCGGACCAGTCGGGCGTCAGCTCGTCGACCAGGATCCGGTCGTTGATGACGAGCGTGTCCTCCATCGACGCTGACGGGATGAAGAACGAGCGCACCACGAAGGTCTTCACGAGGAACGACACGACCACCGCGATCAGGACGATCACGAGCACGTCGCGCAGGAAGGCGAGCCAGCCGCGGCCCCGCCGCGGGGCGTGCGCCGCGGCCTCCCGCGCGTCGCGACGGTGCAGGGGCGCTGCGGAGGCGGGGGGCTCGCTGCTCATGGGTTCCTTCGACTGCCGCGCCCGGTCCGGAGCGCTCCTTCCAGGTTCGCACATCCGGACCCGTGCGACCGTCGGCCCGCCGACGATCCGCGCACGTCGCGCGCGTCGCGTCGCCGCCCCTCCCCGGATGCACGGAACCCCGCGACCGATCGGTCGCGGGGTTCCATGGGAGTGGGACGCGGGCTCAGCCGTTGTCGCGCTTCTCCTTGATCTTCGCCTTCTTGCCGCGCAGGTTGCGCAGGTAGTACAGCTTGGCGCGGCGCACGTCACCGCGGGTCACGACCTCGATGTGGTCGATGACCGGCGAGTGCACCGGGAAGGTGCGCTCCACGCCGACCTGGAAGCTGATCTTGCGGACCGTGAAGGTCTCGCGGACGCCGTCGCCCTGGCGGCCGATCACGACACCCTGGAAGACCTGGATGCGCGAGCGCGAGCCCTCGACGATGTTGACGTGGACCTTGACGGTGTCGCCGGGGCCGAACTCGGGGATGTCGGTGCGCAGCGAGGCGGCGTCGACGGTGTCGAGGATGTGCATATCGGATCACTTCCTGCGGCCGCCACAGGTCGGCCGCGTCTGAGATGGTGGTTGTCTGCGTGTGCTGTGAGGTCGGACGACCCTCGGCTCCCCTGAGGCAGAGCGGCGAAGCGGGCACAGCGACAGCTGCACCGGCCACGGCACAAACAGCGATCTTATCAGAACCGATCGCACGCCGCCGGCCGGGCCCGGGCGCGTCAGCGCTCGTCGATGACGATGACGTTCGACGTGGAGGGGGTGCGGAGCAGCCGCGACGGCGACGCCTCGCGCCACAGCTGCCAGAGCTGCAGCCACAGGAGGCCGACGGCGGCGAGGATCGCGAGCGCCAGCGTGAGGCCGAACCAGGCCTCCACGAACAGACCGACCGCGATCGTCAGGGCGTGCCAGACCCCGAAGCCCGCCACGTCGAGCCACGACACGGCACCCGTCCGCCGCACGGACGGGCGGGCGCGGTTCAGCAGGATCAGCACGACCTGGCCGATCAGGACCGACGGCACGGCGATGAAGAGCACCCACAGGAAGGCCCATCCGTTCGCCCCCGACACGCCCCAGCCGATCAGCAGCCAGACGGGCAGCACGACGGCCGCGGGCCACAGCCAGCGGGAGAGCAGACGACGGAGGGCCATGTCCCGATGCTAGGCGCGCTCCCCCGCCGACGGGCGGGTCGGATCCCGATCCATGAGGAAGACACAGGATGCCACCGGCCGTCCAGACGGGATCAGGGAGAATGGACGCGAGTGAGAGGACTCTGATGATCGAACTGCGCACCCCGGCCGAGATCGAGCAGATGCGGCCCGCGGGCCGGTTCGTCGCGGAGGTGCTCGCGACCCTGCGCGGGGAGACCAAGGTCGGCACCAACCTGCTCGCGCTCGACCGGCGCGCGCACGACATGATCCGCAGGGCCGGCGCGGAGTCCTGCTACATCGACTACCACCCCTCGTTCGGCGCGAGCCCGTTCGGCAAGGTGATCTGCACGTCGATCAACGACGCCGTGCTCCACGGCCTCCCCTTCGACTACGCGCTGCGCGACGGCGACCTCGTCACGCTCGACTTCGCGGCGTCCGTCGACGGATGGGTCGCCGACTCGGCCGTGTCGTTCGTGGTCGGCACCCCGCGCGACGAGGACCTCGCGCTGATCGACACGACCGAGCGCGCCCTCGACGCCGCGATCGCCGCGGCCACGGTCGGCAACCGGATCGGCGACATCTCGGCCGCGATCGCCGCCGTCGCCCGCGGCGAGGGCCTCAGCATCAACACGGACTTCGGCGGACACGGCGTCGGCCGCATCATGCACGGCGACCCGCACGTCCCCAACGACGGCCGCCCGGGCCGGGGCTTCCCCCTCAAGCCTGGCCTCGTGATCGCGATCGAGCCGTGGTTCCTGCAGACCACCGACGAGCTCATCACCGACCCGGACGGCTGGACGCTGCGCAGCGCGGACGGCTCGCGCGGCGCGCACTCGGAGCACACCATCGCGATCACCGAGGACGGCCCGATCGTCCTCACCGACCGCACCGGCCTCTGAACCGCGGCCCCGCCGAGACCGCAACGCCGCCCCGAGACCGCAGCGGACCGATGCGGTCTCGGGCCGGGGATGCGGTCTCGTGCCGGGGATGACGTCTCGCGCCGCGCGGAACTCACACGCGGCGCCGCCCCGACGTGAGGGAATCGTTCGCTCGGGGTAATCGAACGCCGCGCCGCGGCGAAACACGCCGTTCCTACCGTGGGATCCACACCGTCCCCCACCGGCAGGAGCGAGATGACCGCCTCGACCGAAACACCCCGTCGCATCGTCGTCGTCGGCGCCGGCATGGTGGCGCACCGCTTCGTCGAGAGCCTGCTGAGCCGCACCGACGCCGACGTGCGCGTCACGCTGATCGGCGACGAGGGCCGCCACCCGTACGACCGCGTCGGCCTCACGGGCTTCTTCTCGGGCGCGGGCGCCGACGACCTCACGCTCGACCGGGGCGTGCTCGACGACGAGCGCCTCTCGTTCACGCCCGGCGACCCCGTCATCCGGATCGACCGCTCGGCGCGCACCGTCACGACGCGCTCGCGCGCCGAGATCGCCTACGACCGCCTGGTGCTCGCGACCGGCTCCTACGCGGCCCGTCCCGGAGCGGACGGCGCCGACCTGCCCGGCACGTTCGTGTACCGCACGCTCGACGACGTCGCGGGCATCCGCGCGTTCGTGGAGTCCCGCTCCGCCGAGCTCGGCCGGCCGCTCGCGGGCACCGTGATCGGCGGCGGCCTGCTCGGCCTCGAAGCCGCGGGCGCGCTGCAGGGCCTCGGCGTGGAGTGCACGGTCGTGCAGTCGTCGGACCGGCTCATGTCGGCGCAGCTGGACCTCGCGGGCGGCTCGACGCTGCGCCGCCTGATCGAGGCCAAGGGCATCGCGGTGCGCACCGAGAGCCGCACCACGCGCCTCGACCCGGATCGCTCGGGTCACGTCACGGGCCTCGAGTTCCGCGACGGCTCGTACGCCCGCACGGACGTCGTGATCTTCACGGTCGGCGTGCGCCCGCGCGACGAGCTGGGCCGCGAGGCGGGCCTCGAGATCGGCGCGCACGGCGGCGTCGTGATCGACGAGGGCTGCCTCACGAGCGACCCGGCCATCCTGGCGATCGGCGAGGTCGCGAGCTTCGAGGACCGCTGCGTGGGCCTGGTGGCCCCCGGCTACGCCATGGCCGAGGTCGCGGCCGACCGCCTGCTCGGCGGCGCCGCGGCGTTCCCCGGATACGACGACTCCACCAAGCTGAAGCTGTCGGGGGTCGACGTCGCGAGCTTCGGCGACGCGTTCGGCACCACGCCCGGCGCGCTGGACGTCGTCTACACCGACCCGGTCGCGGGCGTCTACAAGAAGCTCGTGCTCTCGGACGACGCCAAGACCCTGCTCGGCGGCATCCTGGTCGGCGACGCGTCGGCGTACGGCTCGCTGCGCCCGCTCGTGGGCAGTGCCCTGGGCGGGGACCCCGCCGCGTACCTGATGCCGGCCGACGGCGTCGAGGCCCCGACCGGCGACCTGCCCGACGAGGCGATCGTCTGCTCGTGCTCGAGCGTCACCGCGGGCCGGATCCGCGGCGCCGTGCACGAGGACGGCTGCATGGACGCCACCGCTGTCAAGACGTGCACCAAGGCCGGCGCCACCTGCGGATCCTGCTTCGTGGCGGTCAAGAAGATCGTCGGCCAGGAGCTGACCAAGCTCGGCCAGACCGTCAGCAACGCGATGTGCGAGCACTTCGACATGTCGCGCCGGCAGCTGTTCGACGCCATCCGGGTGTCGGAGCTCACGACGTTCAGCGCGATCATCGAGCGCTTCGGACACGGCCGCGGCTGCGACATCTGCAAGCCGACGATCGCGAGCATCCTGTCGGGCCTGGTGGGCGCGCACGTGCTCGAGGGCGAGAACGCGACGCTGCAGGACACCAACGACCACGTGATGGCCAACCTGCAGAAGGACGGCTCGTACTCGGTCGTGCCGCGCATGCCCGGCGGCGAGGTCACGCCCGAGGGACTGATCGCGGTCGGCCAGATCGCGAAGGACTTCGGCCTCTACACGAAGATCACGGGCGGCCAGCGCGTCGACATGTTCGGCGCGCGCCTCGAGCAGCTGCCGCTGATCTGGCAGCGCCTGGTGGACGCCGGCTTCGAGTCGGGCCACGCGTACGGCAAGTCGCTGCGCACCGTGAAGTCGTGCGTCGGCTCGACGTGGTGCCGGTACGGCGTGCTCGACTCGGTCGGGATGGCCGTCAAGCTCGAGCTGCGCTACCGCGGCCTGCGCGCCCCGCACAAGTTCAAGCTCGGCGTCTCGGGCTGCGCGCGCGAGTGCGCCGAGGCCCGCGGCAAGGACGTCGGCGTCATCGCGACCGAGCACGGCTGGAACATGTACGTCGGCGGTAACGGCGGCTTCACGCCCCGCCACGCGCAGCTGCTGGCCGAGGGCCTGGACGACGACGCGCTGATCACGGCGATCGACCGGTTCTTCATGTACTACATCCGCACGGCCGACCGCCTGCAGCGCACGGCCCCGTGGTTCGAGGAGCTCGAGGGCGGCATCGAGGAGCTGCGCCGCGTGATCTTCGAGGACAGCCTGGGGATCTGCGCCGACCTGGACGCGCAGATGGCGCGCCACGTCGACAACTACGAGGACGAGTGGGCAGCGACCCTGCGCGACCCCGAGAAGCTGAAGCGCTTCGCGTCGTTCGTGAACGCGCCCGACACGCCGGACCCCTCGCTCGCGTACGTGCCCGAGCGCGGCCAGGTGCGCCCCGCCTCGCCCGAGGAGCGCGAGGCCGCGGAGCGCGAGGACGGCCCCGTCCTGATCGCCGGAACCACGCTGGAGGTGCGTCGATGACGCTGGTCGCCCGTCCCGAGACCGACCGCCCGGAGACCGCGGCGCCCGCCGCCGGCTCCGCGTCCGGCTGGGTGCGCGTGTGCGCCCTGAGCGACCTGGAGGTCGAGCGCGGCCGCGCGGCCCTGCTCGGCGCGACGACCCAGGTCGCGCTGTTCCTGCTGACCGACGGCACGGTCCGCGCGGTCTCCAACTACGACCCGTACGGCGGCGCGAACGTCCTCTCGCGCGGCATCGTCGGGACGAAATCCCTCGGAAACACGCCGACGTCGTCGGGAAACACGCCTCCGGGATACTCGGACGACGACGGGGCGCGCGAGGACGTGCCCACCATCGCCTCGCCCCTCCACAAGCAGGCGTGGGACCTCCGCACCGGGATGGTCGTGGAGACCCAGGGCAAGGATGCGCGCGACATCCCCGTCTTCCCCGTCGCGGTCTCGGACGGGGACGTGTACATCAAGTGGGACGGAGCGAGATCGTGACGACCATGCTCGGGGTGTCGCTCGCCGGTCGAGACGTGCTGTTCGTGGGCGGCGGCTCGGTCGCCGCCCGCCGCCTCCCCCGCCTGCTCGACGAGGGCGCCGTCATCCGGATCGTGGCCCCCGAGCTGTCCGACGAGGCGCGCGAGCTCGTCGACCGGCACGGCATCGCCTGGGCACCGCGCCCCGTGCGCGAGGAGGACGTCGACGGCGCGTGGCTCGTGCACACCGCGACCGGAAGCGCCCGCCTCGACGCCGACGTCGCGGCGTGGTGCGAGACGCGGCGCACGTTCTGCGTGAACGCGTCGGACGGCGCGCACGGATCCGCGCGGCTGACCGCCGAGACGCGCTCCGGCGACGTCGTGATCGGCGTCGCGTCGGACGCCGGCGTCGACCCCCGCCGCGCGGCCCGCGTCCGCAACGCGATCGCGGCCCTCGCGGACCGCGGCGCCCTGCCGCTGCGCCGCGTGCGCGAGACCGCCCGCGGCCGCGTCGCCCTCGTCGGCGGCGGCCCCGGCCCCGTGGACCTCATGACCGTGCGGGCGCGCCGGCTGCTGGCCGAGGCGGACGTCGTGATCGCCGACCGCCTGGGGCCCGTCGACGTGCTGAGCGAGCTCGACCCGGAGGTCGAGGTCGTCGACGTGGGCAAGCGCCCCGGGCACCACCCCGTGCCCCAGGACCGGATCAACGCCCTGATCGTCGAGCACGCCCGCGCCGGGCGCCGCGTCGTGCGCCTGAAGGGCGGCGATCCGTTCGTGTTCGGACGCGGCGGCGAGGAGGTCACCGCGTGCCTCGAGGCGGGCCTGCCGGTCGAGGTCGTCCCCGCGCCCACGTCGGCCGTGTCGGTCCCCCAGGCCGCCGGCATCCCCGTGACGCACCGCGGCGTCTCGGGCGCCATGCACGTCGTCAACGGCCAGGCGCCGCTGACCGCATCCACGCTCGCGGCGCTCGCCGACGACGCCGTCACGACCGTGGTGCTCATGGGCGTCGCGGCGCTCGAGCGCATCGTCGCGGGCGCGATGGAGGCCGGAGCGCCCGACACCCGGCCGGTGGCGATCGTCGAGAGCGGGCACACGCCGCAGCAGCGCACGACCCGAACGACGCTGGCCCGGGCGGTGGCCGACGCCCGCGCGGCGGGCGTGCGCAATCCCGCGGTGATCGTGATCGGCGAGGTCGCGCGCCTCGACCTCCTGCTGCCGGCACCGGCCGCGGCGATCGCGGGCGACGCGGCCTGACCCGACCCGGTCCGCACCCGACGGGCCGTCGCGTCACATCCGCGAAATCTCCACCCCCGACACTGAGGACGTGAACCACGTGCCGGACACCGCACCCGAACCCTCCCCCGCGGCCCGCCTGCTCTCGAACGCGCTCACCGGCTGCGCGATCCTCATCGCGGTCGACCGCCGCTCGAGCGAGCTCACGGCGGCCCTCGAGCGCCACGGCGCGACCGTGCAGCAGGCGCCCGCGCTCACGATCGAGTCGCACATCGACGACGCCACCCTGATCTCCCGCACGCGCGAGCTGATCGCCGACCCGCCGGACGTCGTGGTCGCGACCACCGGCGTCGGCTTCCGGGGCTGGATCGAGGCGGCCGAGGAGGCCGGACTGGCCGACGAGCTGCTCGCGGCCTTCCGCGGCGCGCAGCTGGTCGCCCGCGGCCCCAAGGCGCGCGGCGCGATCCAGCAGGCCGGGCTCACGGCCGACTGGGTCGCCGAGTCCGAGACCGCCGCCGAGCTCGGCGAATACCTCGTGGCCGAGGGCGTGTCGGGCAAGCGCATCGCCGTGCAGCATCACGGCTCAGGGGCCGACGGGCTCGACGAGCTGTTCGAGTCGCACGGGGCCCAGGTCGTGAGCCTCACGGTGTACCGCTGGGGACCGCCGCCGGACCCCGCCGTCGTGCGCCACAGCGTGCTCGCCACGGCGCGCGGCGAGTTCGACGCGGTGCTGTTCACCTCGGCGCCGGGAGCGGCCGAGTGGCTCAAGGAGGCCGAGCGCGCGGGCGCGCTGGAGGACATCCGGATGCTCGCCACCGAGCGGCGGCTGCTCATGACCGCGGTGGGGCCGATCACCGCCGAGCCGCTCGTCGCGGCCGGGATCGAGACGCTGATCGCCGAGCGCGGGCGGCTGGGATCGCTCGTGCGCGCCGTCGTCACGTACTTCGGCGGCGGGCACGCGCCCTCCCACCTGACGCCGGCCGGACGGCTGGAGATGCGCAGCGCCGGCGCGGTGCTCGACGGGCGGTTCATCCCGCTCTCCCCGACCAGCGCCGACGTCCTGGCGACGCTGTTCCTCGCGGGCGGCGGGGTCGTGTCGCGCACGGATCTGCAGCGCGCGCTGCCCCGCTCCGGCGACAGCGCGCACGCGGTCGAGATGGCCGTCGCCCGGCTGCGCGAGGCCCTGGGCGCGCCCGACGTGGTCAAGACGGTCGTCAAGCGCGGCTACCGTCTGAATGTGGAGGATCCCGAATGACCGCGACGCCGACGCTCATCGCCTGCTCGCACGGCACCCGCTTCGCCGAGGGCCGCGACGCCGTCCACGCGCTCATCGAGCAGGTGCGCGGGCTCCTGCCCGGGGTGTCCGTCGCCGAGGCGTTCGTGGATGTGCAGGACCCATCGATCGACGACGTGGTCGCCGCGACGGACGGCCCGGCGGTGATCGTGCCGCTGCTGCTGTCGGCCGGCTTCCACACGGGCGTCGACATCGCGCGGGCGGCCGCGACGCGCGCCGACGTGACGGCGACCGCTCCTCTGGGCCCCCATCCGCTCCTGGCCGAGGTGCTGTCCGAGCGGCTCGCGGAGTCGGGGCTCGCGGACGGCGACCACGTCGTGCTCGCCGCCGCCGGTTCGTCGCGCCCCGAGGCCGCGACGGACGTCGAGGCGATGCGCGACCTGCTCGCCGCGCTGCTCCACCGGCCCGTGACGGTCGGCTACGCGGCCGGCGCCGATCCGCGGATCCCGGCGGCGGTCGACGCCGCCCGGGCGGCCGGCGCGCCGCGCGTGGTCGCCGCCAGCTACGTGCTCGCGCCGGGCTACTTCGCCAACCTCGTGGCCGACGCGGGCGCCGACGTCGTCACCGCTCCGCTCGCCCCCGACCTCCGCGTCGCCCAGGTGATCGCCGAGCGCTACCACGAGGGCGTCTCCGCACTGGCCTGATCCACGCCGGCCCGATCCGTCAGCCGCCGATCGCGTTCATTCCCCGCGCGGGCTGGAGGAACGACGGATCGTCGATCGCGTGGCCCGGGAGCTTGCGCAGGATGCACCCGCGCAGCATGGCGTCCAGGTCGCGGTCCAGATCGTCGGAATCGCCGCGCAGGATGGGCAGCAGGTCGAACTCGGTCGTCGAGAACAGGCAGTTGCGCAGCTGGCCGTCCGCGGTGAGCCGGAGGCGGTCGCACGCGCCGCAGAACGGCGCCGTGACCGACGCGATCACGCCGACGCGCGCAGGGCCGCCGTCGAGCAGCCACGTCTCGGCCGGCGCGCCGCCGCGCCCCGGCACGGGCGTCAGCTCCCACCGGACGGACAGCGCGGCGAGGATCTCCTCGCGCGTCACCATCCGCTCGCGCGACCAGGTGTGGCCGGCGTCGAGCGGCATCTGCTCGATGAAGCGCAGCTGCGCGCCGTGCCCGACCGCGAACTCCACCAGGTCGACCAGCTCGTCGTCGTTCACGTCGCGCATCGCGACCGCGTTGAGCTTGAGCGGGCTCAGCCCCGACTCGGCCGCCGCGGCGATGCCGTCGAGCACGTCGTCGAGGCGGTCGCGGCGCGTGAGATCGCGGAAGCGGTCGCGGCGCAGCGTGTCGATCGAGATGTTCAGGCGCGACAGCCCGGCGTCGATCAGCCCCGGGAGGGACTCCCGCAGCCGGATGCCGTTGGTCGTCATCGCGATCTGCACGGGCCCGTCGGGCCCCTCGATCCGCGCGAGCCGGCGCACCACGTCGACGATGTCCGTGCGCAGCAGCGGCTCGCCGCCCGTGAGGCGGAACGTCGTGATCCCCGCCGCGGCCGCGATGCGCGCGACGCGGTCGATCTCGTCCAGGGTCAGGATGCTCGTCTTCGCGAGCCACTCGTTGCCCTGCTCCGGCATGCAGTACGTGCAGCGCAGCGAGCACCGGTCCGTGAGCGAGATCCGCAGGTCGCGGTGCACGCGCCCGAAGGTGTCGACCAGAGGGCCGGACGCGGCGAGGTCGCCGACGGGCTCCGCCCGGCGGCCGATCGCGACCGGCACCGCGGTCATGACCCTCGCCTCATCCATCCAGCCTACGGTCCGTCGGCGCACGTGGCGCCACCCGCGACATGTCCTCCCGGGCGGCGGGGGCGCGCGCCGCCGCCGCCCGCACATGCCGTGAGGCGTCAGCCCGCGGGCAGCAGGCGGACGTCCTCGGGCTCGAGCGCGAGCCGCACCGGATCGCCGGGCGCCAGAGCGAGCGCCGCGAGCTGGGCGGCCGTGACCTCCGCGACCACGTCGGGACGGCTGGTGTGCACACGCGCGCCGCCGGGCGTCGGCTCCAGCCGCACCACGCGGGCCAGCCAGCGCCCCACCGGGCGCGGCTCCTCGCGCGCGAGGCGGAGCGCGCCGGTCCAGGTGTCCTCCGCGGCGCGCTCGACGCGCACGTCCGCGGGGCGGAACACCGCCACGAGGCCGGCGCCGTCCGGGACCTCGGCCGCCGACGCCGCCGCGAGCCGCACGTCGCCGTCGACTCCGTCGGCGCGCCAGGCGCCCCCGTCCGCGACACCATGCACGCGGTTGAGCCCGGCGACAGCCGCCACGAAGCCCGTCGCGGGAGCCTCGAGCACGTCCCGCACGGCGCCCTCCTGCGTGACGGCGCCGCGCTCGATCACGACGACCCGCCTCGCGAGCGCCGCGGCGTCGAACGCATCGTGCGTCACGATGAGCGCGGTCGTCCGCGTGGAGGACAGCTGATCGTGCAGCACGGCGCGGATGTCCGCCGCAGTCTCTGCGTCGAGCGAGGTGAGGGGCTCGTCGAGCAGCAGCAGGCGGGGCGTCACGGCCAGGGCGCGGGCCAGCGCCACGCGCTGCTGCTGACCGCCGGAGAGCTCACGGGGGCGGTGATCGCCCGAGCCCGACAGTCCGACGCGCCACAGCCACTCGTCCGCCGCCCGGCGCGCGACGTCCTTTCGCGTGCCCCGTACGGCGAGCCCGAACGCGACGTTGTCCCGGACGGAGAGGTGTGGGAACAGCCGCGGATCCTGGCCGAGCAGGACGACGCCGCGCCGCGAGGCGGGCAGGTGCCGGCGGCGGGTGATCACGGTGCCGTCCGGCAGGCGGATGGACCCGGAGGAGAGCCGCACATCCCCCGCCAGCGCGGCGAGCAGCGTCGACTTGCCGGCGCCGCTCGGTCCCATCACGGCGGTCACGGCGCCGTGCGGCGCGCGCAGCGCGGCGTCCAGCCGGAACGCGCCGCGGCGCACCACGACGTCGGCCTCGAGGGCCGCGTCCGCCCCATCCACGGGGTGCGTGCCGGCGGGCACGACCGCGCGGCTCATCGCACGCTCCCGGGTCGCCAGCCGCGCACGAGCAGCAGCACCGCGACGGCCGTGACGAGCAGCAGCAGCGACAGCGCCACGGCGGGACCCTGGTCGACGCCGGAGCCGTTGAAGGCCGTGTAGATCGCGAGGGGCATGGTCTGCGTGACGCCGGGGCTGTTGCCCGCGAACAGCGCGGTCGCGCCGAACTCGCCGATCGCGCGCGCGAAGCACAGTACGACGCCGGCGACCAGGCCCGGCGCCGCGAGCGGCAGCGTGACCCGCCACAGCACGTGCCAGCGCCCCGCCCCGAGCGACGCGGCAGTGCGCTCGTAGTCGACCCCGATCGAGCGGACCGAGGCCTCGACCGCGAGCACCAGGAACGGCAGCGCGACGAACACCTGGGCGATCACGACCGCCGCCGTCGTGAACGGCAGGGCCAGCCCCGCTCCGTTGAGCCACCCGCCGACTGGCCCCGTGCGCCCGAACAGGAGCAGCAGCGCGACGCCGCCCACCATGGGCGGCAGCACGAGCGGAACGGTCACCAGCACCCGCAGCACCGCTGCGATCCACGACCGCGACCGCGCGATCAGCAGCGCCAGCGGGACGCCGAGCGCCAGACAGACGGCGGTCGCGATCGCGCCCGTGACGAGCGAGAGGACGAGCGCGTCGCGCGCCGCGGGGGCCGACACGTCGACCCACAGCCGGCTCCAGTCCGCGCGCGCGACGAGACCCCCGAGCGGCACGACGAGCAGCGCGAGGCCCAGGATCGCCGGGAGCGCCAGGATGCGGGGCAGGTGCCCGGCGGCGGCGTCTCTCGCGCGCGGCGGGCGCGCGCGTCGGTCATCCGTCATGGTCGTCTCCCCCGATTCGACATCCGACACCCGATCTTGGCGCGGACCGCGCCGTCCGCGCACCCCGCCGCTCCCGCGCCAGCCCGCCCGCGGCGTCACGGCGCCCCGAAGCCGAGCTCGGCGAGGATCGCGCGCCCCTCGGGCCCGGCCGCGAACTCGGCGAACTCCCGCGCCGCCTCCGGGTTCGGCGCGGCGCGGAGCACCGCGATGGGATAGCGGTTCACCACCTCGTCGGCCCCGTCCGCCTCGATCGCGACGACGTCGCCGCGGAGGGCGTCCGTGCGATACACGAGCCCGGCGTCCGCCTCCCCCACCGCGATCTTCGTCACCACGCCGCCGACGTTCTGCTCGAGGCTCGCGGGCTCGACCGCGACGCCCGCGGCATCGAGGAGCCGCGCGCTCGCCGCGCCGCAGGGCACCTCGGGGGCGCACAGCACCACGGTCGTGCCGGGCCGGGCGAGGTCGTCCAGCGCGCGCACGCCCGCGGGGTTTCCCGACGGCACCGCGAGCACGAGCGTGTTCGTCGCGAACACCACCGGGTCGTGGATCAGCGGCGCCACGCGCGCCATGGTCGCCTCGTCGGCGCTCGCGAAGACGTCCGCCCTCGCGCCCTCCTCGAGCTGGGTCGCCAGGACCTGCGAGCCGTCCGAGACGACCGGGCGCACGTCCACGTCAGGATGCCGCTCCTCGAACGCCGCGGCGATCTCCTCCATGGCCGGCGCGACCGACGCGGCGGCGTACACCGTCAGCGCGCCGCCCTCCGGGGCCTCGGGCGCGCATCCGGCCAGCGCCGCCGCGGTGGCGGCGGCCGCCACGATCCGGAGGGCACGCACGCTCCGATCCTGGCACGGGGCGACGGGCCGCCCGACCCGCCCGGTCCCCGCGCGCCCCCGCGGCCGTAGGCTGTCGGCATGTCCCCCACCCCCGTCCCGCTGCCGCCGCTGGTCGAGCCGGTCGCCGCGCTGAGCGCCGCGGAGAGCGCACGCACCGCGCGGCACCACGTGCTCGCACCGCTCGGCGAGCTCGGACAGCGCCGGCTCGCCGCGGCCCACGTCGCGATCGTCGGCGCGGGCGGCCTCGGCTCGCCCGCCGTGCTGGCGCTCGCGGCGGCGGGGGTCGGCACGCTGACCGTGATCGACGACGACGTGGTGGAGACCTCGAACCTGCAGCGGCAGCTGCTGCACCGGATGGCCGACGTCGGCCGTCCGAAGGTCGACTCCGCCGCGCGTGCCGCCGCCGACCTGGCGCCGGAGGGGCGCGTGCGCTCCGTGCGCGAGCGCCTCACGCCCGAGAACGCCGCCCGGCTGCTGGCCGGGGCGCACGTGGTGCTGGACGGCAGCGACACGTTCGACACGCGCCTTGCGGTGGCCGAGGCGTGCGACGTGCTCGGCGTGCCGCTCGTCTGGGGCACCGTGCAGGGCTTCGACGCGCAGGTGACCGTGTTCTGGTCCGCGCCACCGGCCGGCGCGGCCGCGGTGCGGCTCTCCGACCTCTACCCGGCCGGAAGCGCCGGGGATGTCCCGACGTGCGCGCAGGTCGGCGTGCTCGGATCGCTCTGCCTGCAGGTCGGCGCGCTCATGGCGACCCAGGCCATCACGCTGATCGCGGGCATCGGCGCGCCTCTGCTGGGCCGCATCCTCGTGATCGACGGCCTGCGCGCGACGCAGCGCGAGGTGCCGCTGCGCGGACGCTCGCCCGAGGCCGCGGTCGCGGCGCCGGCCGCGTCCGGGCCAGCGCGCGTGCGGCCCGCCGAGCTCGCCGGCGCGCTCGGCTCGCCCGCCGCGCCTCTCGTGGTGGACGTCCGCGAGCCGCACGAGGTGCGGGCCGGCACGATCGCCGGCGCGCTCCACGTGCCCCTCGGCGAACTGCGCGCCGATCCGGGCGCCGCGACCGCCCGCGTGCGCGACGCGGCGGACGGGCGCCCCGTCGTGGTCGTGTGCCTCAGCGGTGTGCGCTCGGCCGAGGGGGCGGCGCTGCTCGCGGCACACGGGATCGACGCCCGGACCCTGGACGGCGGCATCCGCACCTGGCCGGAGCCCCTGGTCGAGCCGGCGGTGACGACATGACCGCGCCCGGCCCGCTCCGCACCGTGGAAGAGCAGCTCGCGGACGTGCTCGCCGCGATCCAGGCGAACGGCCCGATCACCCTGACGCTGCCGGGCGCTGTCGGGCTGACGCTCGCGGAGCCCGTGCACGCACGGGTCGACGTGCCCGTGTTCGACAACTCCGCGATGGACGGCTTCGCCGTGCGCTGCGCGGATGTCGCGCACGCGTCGGCCGACGAGCCCATCGTGCTCCGCGTCGTCGCGGATCTCCCGGCGGGATCGTCCGAGGACCCTGCGCTGGCGCCCGGCGAGGCCGCGCGCATCATGACGGGGGCGCCGGTCCCGAGCGACGCCGACGCCATCGTGCCGTTCGAGGACACGGCCGGAGGCCTCGCCGACTCGCTCGGCGACATCCGGGTGATCCGCGCTCCCCGGGCCGTCGGCGCGCACATCCGTCGTCGCGGCGAGGACCAGCCGGCGGGCAGTCTGGTGATCCCGGCCGGCGCGCGGCTCGGACCGCTCGAGCTCTCGGCCGCGGCCGCGACCGGAGTGGACCGCGTGATCGTGGCGCGGCCCCCGCGCGTCGTGGTCGTCTCCACCGGCGATGAGCTCGTGGAGCCCGGCGCCGAGCTCGAGCGCGGCCAGATCCCCGAGTCGAACTCGGTGCTGCTCGCGGGGCTCGTGCGCGCGACCGGCGCCGAGCTGCTGCGGGCCGCGTGCGTGTCCGACGACCCCGACGAGCTGCGCGCGCTGCTCGCCGAGACGAGCGAGGCGGACGTCGTGATCACGTCCGGAGGCGTGAGCGCCGGCGCGTACGAGGTCGTCCGGCACGCGCTCGAGGGCGAGATCGCCTTCACCCGGGTCGCGATGCAGCCCGGCAAGCCGCAGGCCTTCGGGCGGCTGTCGAACGGGGCGCTGCTGTTCGGGCTCCCGGGGAACCCCGTGAGCGTGGCCGTGTCGTTCGAGACCTTCGTGCGCCCCGCGCTGCTCGCGATGCAGGGCCGCGAGGACCTGCACCGCCCCGTGCTCCGTCTTCCCGCCGCGACGGGCTGGCGCACGCCCCCAGGACGCCGCCAGTACGTGCCGGCCGCGATCGACCGCTCCGACCCGGCGCGCTGGACCGTGCGGCCCGCGACCGCCGGTGGCTCGGGCTCGCACCTGGCCGCCGGTCTCGCGCGCGCCGCGGCCTACGCGGTCGTGCCCGCCGAGGTCGACGCGGTCGCCGAGGGCGACCTCGTCGATGTCATGCTGTTGCCATGAGCTTCACCCACCTCGACGCCGCCGGTCACGCCCGCATGGTCGACGTGACCGACAAGCAGCCGACCGTCCGCTCGGCGACCGCACGGGGCTTCGTGCGCGTCGCCCCCGAGACCGTGGCGGCGCTGCGCGACGGCGCAGTGCCCAAGGGCGACGTGCTGGCGGTCGCGCGGATCGCCGGCATCCAGGGCGCGAAGCGCTGCGCCGAGCTGCTGCCGCTCGCGCACGTGATCGGCGTGCACGGCGCGGCCGTCGACCTCGCGGTCGAGGACGAGGGCGTCGCGATCGAGGCCACGGTGCGCACGGCCGACCGCACGGGCGTCGAGATGGAGGCTCTGACGGCCGTCGCGATCGCGGCGCTGTCGGTCGTCGACATGGTGAAGGGCATGGATCGCTCGGCCCGCATCGAGAACGCCCGGATCGTCGCGAAGACCGGCGGGCGGAGCGGATCCTGGACGCGCGAGGAGGACTGAACGATGAGCGATCGCACGCTTCCCCCCGAGGCGCTCGACGAGTGGGCCCGCGCGGCGAGCGAGACCCTCGGGCTGTCGCCCGACGACGTCCCGGTCACGCTGATCCTCGACCTCGCACGCGACGTCGCGCACGGCGTCGCTCGCCCGGCCGCCCCGCTGACCGCGTTCCTCGCGGGTCTCGCGGCGGGCCGCGCAGGCGGCTCTCCCGACGACATCGCCCAGGCGGTCGCGGACGTCACGGAGCTCGCGCACGCGTGGCGCTCGCGCACCGGCGGGGAGCCGGCGTGAGCCGGGTCCGCTTCTTCGCCGCGGCGGAGGAGGCCGCCGGCCGCGCCGAGGAGCAGCGGACCGAGGCCACGCTCGGCGCGCTCCGCGCCGCGCTGATCGCCGAGCATCCGGCGCTCGCGGGCATTCTGCCGCGGTGCGCTGTCCTCGTCGACGGCGAGCGTCGCGACGACGACGCGCCGCTCGCCGCCGGCGCGACGGTCGACGTGCTGCCGCCGTTCGCGGGAGGCTGAGCCGGGAGGTCAGGCGGTCCGGCGGTCAGCCGGCCCCCGCGGTCAGGCAGCCGCGACCTGCGGCGCGAGCGCCTGGCGCACGGCGTCCGAGAGCGTGGTCGGGCGACGGCCGCTGAGCTCCACCAGCTCGGTGGAGTCGGTGTCGAGCGCACCGCGCGCCGCGGCCTCGTCGAGCTCCACGGCCAGCACGGCCTCGGTCTCCGTCATGCCCTGCGCGACCAGGGCGGCGCGCAGCGCGTCCCCCTGCAGCGGCCGGTAGGCCACGTCCTTGCCGGAGACGCGGGAGAGCTCGCGCGCGTACTCCTCGAGCGTGAACGGGCTTCCGCCCAGCTCGTAGACCCGCCCGGCCCACGGCGTGAGCACGGCCGCCGCGGCGGCGTCGGCGTAGTCGCGGCGATGCGCGGCGGCGATCCGGCCCGGGCCGCCCAGCACCTCGCCGCGCGCCACATGCTGCGGGGCCTGCTCCATGAACGTGTCGAGGTAGAGGCCATTGCGGAGGAACGTCGTGGGGATGCGGGTCTGCCGCAGTGCCGCCTCGGTCTCGCGGTGCTCCTCGGCCAGGGTCAGCCCGGCGGTGTCCGCGCCGAGCATGCTCGTGTAGACGATGCACCCCACCCAGGCCCGCTCGGCGGCCGCGATCACGTTGCGGTGCTGGCCGAGACGCCGGCCGATCTCGGTGCCCGCCACGAGCATGAGCCGCTCGACGCCGCGGAAGGCGAGGTCGAGTGAGGCCGGATCGTCGTAGTCGGCCTGCCGCACGGTGACGGCGCGGTCCCGGAACCGCACCCCCTCGGGCGTGCGGGTGATGGCGACGATGTCGGTGGGCGAGACGCCGCGCTCGACGAGGGCGTCGATGATGTACGAGCCGAGCCGTCCGCTGGCTCCCGTGACTGCGATGGACATTCGGGTCCTCCGTCTCCGCCGACTCACCTCTGAGGCCGGCTGATTCCGAGAATGCGCCGGTGCGCGACGCGAATCAACCGACACACCGCAGAAGGATTCGGCTTTCTTTCCGATCCCTCAGGAATGCATTCTCGCGCCGGGCGCGCTCAGCCGCCGAGGCCCTTCCACTCCGCCGTGCCGTCGGCCTCGATCTGCCGCTTCCAGATCGGGAGCTCGCGCTTGATGTCCTCGATGACCTCGCGACAGACGGCGAAGGCCTCGGCGCGGTGCGGCGCGGCGACCGCGATCACGACCGCCGCCTCGCCCACCTCCAGACGGCCGATGCGATGGCTCACGGCGACGATCGCGCCGTGGGCCTCCCCCGCGCGCAGCGCGATCGCGTGCAGCGTGGCCTCCGCGTCGGGGTGGGACGTGTACTCCAGCGCCGAGACCGCGCCGCGCGCATCCGGATCGTGATCGCGCACGCGCCCCACGAACGAGGTCTCGGCGCCCATCCGCGGGTCGTCGATCGCGGCGACGTGCTCGTCCAGCCGGATCGGCGTGGCCGAGATCCGCGCGATCCGCACGGTCTCCGCCGCGAGAGCGTCCTCTGTGCCGGCGCTCAATGGTCCTCCCCGGCGAGCTGCGAGGCGGCGTGACGGGCGATCGACACCACGACGGGCATGCCGCTTCGCACGGCCGCGGGCGAGCCCGGCAGGTTCACGATGAGCGTGCCGTGCGCGACGCCCGCGACGCCGCGGGACAGCATCCCCGCGGGCTTCTCGGCCGCACCGATCCGCCGCAGCTCCTCGGCGATGCCCGGCACCTCGCGCTGGATCACGCGCAGCGTGCCCTCGGGCGTCTGGTCCCTCGGACCGAGCCCGGTGCCGCCCGTCGTGACGATGACGCCCGCCCCGGCCGCGATCATGGCGGCCAGCGCGCGCTCGACGCTCTCGGCGCCGTCGGGCACCACCACGGCGTCGTCGCAGTCGAAGCCCGCGACGCGCAGCGCCGCGACCGCCTCGGGCCCGGACAGATCTTCGCGCTCGCCCCGCGCGGAGCGGTCGCTCACCGTGATCACCGCGGCGCGCGGCGGCTTCCCGGCATCATCCATGCTCCGAGTCTAAGGACCCCGGCGCCGGCCGGCTCCGCTCGCCGAGACCTCTCGGCTCCCGGAGCCGCACCCTCCGGCCGGCCACCGGGGCGCGATGTTTCCGGCGTGTGACGAAGCCCTCAACCGACCTGCGCCCGGGCGGTGATCGAACGGTGATGGAGAGGTAACGGGCGCACGCGCGGCGCCGAAACACGCCCGCCCTACGGTCGGAATCGCCCCACCCGATGTCCCCCGCATCCGCTGACCTCCGAGGAGTCGCCATGGCCACGCCGCTCAGCTCCACCGCACCCAGCATCACCGCATCGGGCACCGCCCCGTCCGCCTGGATCGACGGCTGGAACCCCGAGGACGCCGCGTTCTGGGCGTCGCAGGGCCGTGCGATCGCCCGCCGCAACCTGGGCTGGTCGATCTTCGCCGAGTTCCTCGGCTTCATCATCTGGCAGCTCTGGAGCATCGTCGTCGTGATGCTGCCGAACGCCGGATTCACGCTCACGACCACCGAGTCGTTCTGGCTGATCTCGCTGCCCAGCCTCGTCGGCGCCACGCTGCGCTTCCCGTACACGTTCGCGGTCGCGACGTTCGGCGGCCGCAACTGGACCATCGTGTCGGCCGCGCTGCTGCTCATCCCCGCCACGGCGCTCGGCTTCGCGGTGCAGAACCCCGAGACGCCGTTCGGCGTGCTGCTGCTGATCGCCGCGCTCGGCGGCGTGGGTGGCGGCAACTTCGCCAGCTCGATGGCCAACATCACGTACTTCTTCCCGCAGCGCGAGAAGGGCTGGGCGCTCGGCCTCAACGCGGCCGGCGGCAACATCGGCACCGCGATCGCGCAGCTGCTCGTGCCCATCGCGGTCACGCTCGGCGCGGCCGGCACCTTCAACATCCAGCTCGCGGGCTGGATGTGGATCCCGCTGATCCTCGTCGCGATGTGGGGCGCGTACCGCTTCATGGACAACCTGTCCTCCGCCAAGGCGGACTTCGCGGGCGCCGCGTCCGCCCTGCGCGAGCCGCACCTGTGGATCATGGCCGTGCTGTACATCGGCACGTTCGGCTCGTTCATCGGCTTCGCGGGCGTGTTCCCCAAGCTGATCGCCGACCAGTTCCCCGAGTTCTCGACCTTCCAGGTGGCCGGGGCGTCGCTGTCGCTGGCGTTCATGGGCGCGCTCGTCGGGTCCCTCGCCCGCCCGTACGGCGGCAAGCTCGCGGACCGCTTCGGCGGGGCGCGGATGACGGTCGCGGCGTTCGGCGTCATGATCCTCGGCGCGCTGTCGCTCATCCTGACCCTGCCGCTCGGCAGCTTCTGGGTGTTCCTGGGCTGCTTCCTGCTGCTGTTCGTCGCCACGGGCATGGGCAACGGCGCGACGTACCGGATGATCCCGAGCATCTTCGCGGCGCGTGGCGCGGCGACCGCGGGCGACCCGCACGCCGTCAGCACGCAGCGCCAGGGCGCGGCCGCGCTGGGCCTGATCTCGGCGATCGGCGCCTACGGCGGCTTCGTGATCCCGCAGGTGCTGAACGCGTCGCACGCGGCGACCGGCGGCTACGTCGCGGCGTTCTGGGGCTTCGTGGCCGCCTACGCCGTGCTCATGACCATCACGGCCGTCGTGTACATCGTGCCGCGGGCCTCGCTCGCCGGTCACCGGATCTGAGGGGCCGGATGTTCCAGGACTCCCCCGCCCTCCGGGTCGTGCTCATCGGGCTCGGCCCGGTCGGCGTGCGCTTCGCGGAGGAGCTGCTCCCCGAGATCGCGACGGGACGCGTCACGCTGACGATCGTCGGCGCCGAGACGCACGAGCCGTACAACCGCGTGCTGGTCGCGGAGTACGCCACGGGCGAGCTGGAGCGCGACGACCTCGCGATCGCCGATCTGTCCGAGCTGCGCGCCGCCGGCGCCGACGTCGTCACCGGCGTGCGCGCGACATCGCTGGATCGCGGCGCACGGGAGGTCGAGCTGAGCGACGGGCGCCGCCTCGCGTACGACCGCGTCGTGCTCGCCACGGGCGCGCGTGCGATCGTGCCGACGCTCGACGGGCTGGAGCACCTGGGACCGGACGACTCCGGCCTCGATCTCGCCCTGACCTCGGGTGTGTGCGTGCTGCGCACCCCCGAGGACGCCGAGCACGTGCGCGGCGTGGTCGCGACGGGCGGCCGCGTGGTCGTGCTGGGCGCCGGGGTGCTCGGGATCGAGCTGGCCCTTCTGCTCGCGCGCGCGGGCGCCGTCCCGCAGGTCGCGCATTTCGGCCCCATGCCGATGCCGCGTCAGCTCGACCGCGGATCGGCCTCGGTGCTCGCGGCGGCGCTCGAGACCGCCGGCGTCCACGTCGTGCCGCACACGCGCGCGGAGGCGATCATCGCGCGGGATGAAGGCGACGGCGTGCGCCGCTTCCGTGCGCTCGTGAGCTCGGACGGCCGCCGCATCGAGGGCGACCTGCTCGTGCTGTCGTGCGGCGTGCGGGCGCGCACCGAGCTCGCCGAGACGGCCGGGCTGCGCGTCGACCGCGGCGTGCTCGTCGACGCGCGCCTGCGCTCGTGGACGGACCCGGACATCCACGCGATCGGCGACTGCGCGCACGTGTTCGAGCACGGCGGCGACCCCACGCTGCTGCACGAAGCGCACGTGCCGGGCGGGCCCAGCGGCCTGATCGGCCCCGGCTGGCGCCAGGCCGAATGGCTCGCGCGTGCGCTGCGCGCCGAGCTCGACGGCCTGGAGGCGATGCCGTTCGCGGAGGACGTGCCGGGCGTCGTGGCGCTCAAGGCGGAGCAGGTGGACCTGGTCTCGGCGGGCGACGTGTCGGCCGACCCGTTCGCCCCCGTTCCCGCGGGAGAGACCGCCCCGGGCGTGGCGATGTGGGCCGACCCGCAGCACGGCACGTACGTGAAGATGGTCAGCCGCGACGGCGTCCTCACGGGCTTCGTGTCGGTCGGGATGCCACGCACCGCCGCGGAGCTGAGCGTTCTGTACGCGCGTGCGGGCGAGCTGCCGGCCGACCGATCCCTGCTGCTGCGCCTCGACGCGGACGAGGACCAGGGCCCGATCGCGACCGGGCGCGACGCCACGGTGTGCGTGTGCAACGGGGTCACGGCCGGGGCGATCGAGGACGCGGTCGACGACGGCTGCGAGACCGTGGCGGATGTGGGCCGGTGCACGCGCGCCGGCACCGGCTGCGGCGGCTGCCGCGCGCGGATCGCCGAGCTCATCTCGGCCCGCGAGGTGGCGCCCGCATGACGCCCGCTTCGCTGACCGATGCGCCGTCCGCCCCCGCGCAGACGGCCGCGACCCACTGCCCGTACTGCGCGCTGCAGTGCGCCATGACCCTCACGCCGACGCCCGGCGAGCGGCTGCCGGTGTCGGTCGAGGGGCGCGAGTTCCCCACGAACCGCGGCGGCCTGTGCCGCAAGGGCTGGAGCTCGAACGAGCTGCTCGCCGCGCCCGACCGGCTCACGTCCCCGCTCGTGCGCGGCGCGGACGGCGAGCTGCACCCGGCCACGTGGGACGAGGCCCTCGACCTCATCGCGGAGCGCCTCCGCGCGATCCAGCGGGAGAGCGGCGCCGACGCGGTCGGGATCTTCGGCGGCGGCGGCCTCACGAACGAGAAGGCGTATCAGCTCGGCAAGTTCGCCCGCATCGCGCTGCGCACGTCCCGGATCGACTACAACGGCCGGTTCTGCATGTCGTCGGCCGCGGCCGCCGCGAACCGCGCGTTCGGCGTGGACCGCGGGCTGCCGTTCCCGCTCACGGACCTGGACACGGCTGAGACCATCCTGATGCTCGGCTCGAACGTGGGCGACACCATGCCGCCGTTCGTGTCGCACCTGCAGGGCGCGCGGGCGCGCGGCGGCTTGATCGTCGTGGATCCGCGTCGCAGCACGACCGCCCGGCTCACGGCGGACGGCGCGGGCCAGCACGTGCAGCCCGTGCCGGGCAGCGACCTCGCCCTCCTGCTCGGCCTGATCCACGTCGTGATCGCCGAGGGTCTCTTCGACGCTGACTACGTGAACCGACGCACACGCGGCTTCGAAGCGCTGCGCCGCTCGGTCTCGATGTGGTGGCCCGAGCGCGCCGAGCAGGTCACGGGCGTGCCGGCCGCGGCGATCCGGTCGCTCGCGCGGCGGCTCGCGGCGTCCGGATCGACGTACATCCTCACGGGGCGGGGCGTCGAGCAGCACGCCGACGGCACCGACACCGCCACCGCCGCGATCAACCTCGCGCTGCTGCTGGGGCTGCCCGGCACTCCGGGCAGCGGCTACGGCACGCTGACGGGCCAGGGCAACGGGCAGGGCGGCCGCGAGCACGGTCAGAAGTCCGACCAGCTGCCGGGCTACCGCAAGATCGACGACCCGGCCGCTCGCGAGTACGTCGCGGCCGTGTGGGGCGTCGACCCGGCAATCATCCCCGGGCCCGGGATCCCCGCCGTGCAGCTGCTGCAGAGCTGCGGCCGCCCCGGCGGCGTGCGGGCGCTGCTGGTGCACGGCTCGAACGTCGTGGTGTCCTCGCCCAACGTGCAGTCGGTGCGCGACGCGCTCGCGCGCCTCGACCTGCTCGTCGTGAGCGACTTCTTCCTGTCCGAGACCGCGCGCCTGGCCCACGTCGTGCTGCCCGTGCTGCAGTGGGCCGAGGAGGACGGCACGATGACCAACCTCGAGGGCCGCGTGCTGCGCCGGCGCCGCGCCCTCGAGCCGCCCGCGGGGCCGCGCAGCGAGCTGTGGATCATGGCCGAGCTCGCCCGCCGGTTCGACGCCCCGGGCACGTGGGACCTGGATCCGTCGCTGGTGTTCGACGAGCTGGCGCGCGCTTCGGCGGGCGGGCTCGCCGACTACTCCGGCCTCAGCCACGCGACGCTGGACGCGCTCGAGGCGGAGGGCGTCGGCGCCCACTGGCCGTACCCGCCGGGAGGGATCGGCACGCCGCGGCTGTTCGCCGACCGGTTCGCGCACGCGGACGGCCGCGCACGGCTCGTGGCGGTCCGCTCCTACTCCCCCGAGACGCCGCACGGCGGCGAGCTGAGCCTCATCACCGGTCGGCTGCTCGAGCACTACCAGTCGGGCGCCCAGACCCGCCGGGTGCCGGAGCTCAACGACGCCCGTCCCGAGCTCGTGGCCCAGCTGCATCCCGCGACCGCCCGCGATCGCGGCGTCGCCGACGGCGACCTCGTGCGGCTGGAGAACCGGCGCGGCGCCGTCGAGGCCCGCGTGGGCGTGAGCTCGGACATCCGGCCCGACACCGTGTTCCTCCCGTTCCACTTCCCCGACGGCGCGAGCGCGAACCTGCTGACGAGCGACCGACTCGATCCCATCTCGTCGATGCCGGAGTTCAAGAACGCCGTGGTGACCCTGACCCGCGTGGTGACCCGCGTAGGCGCGAACACCGACGCGACCGAGCACAGGATGGCCGGCCAGTAGAGGACGCCGATGCTCGCCGCGCCCACGATGCCCCACGCCACCATCAGGGACGCCGAGACGATCGTGGACGACTGCCACGCCCGCGGCGCCGCGACCAGCGGCACGGCGGCGATCGCCGCGGGGATCAGCACGAGCAGCAGCGTCCAGGGACCGACGTGCTGCAGCACCGAGGCGCTGCCGGCCCGCTCGACCCCGTCGGCGCCGATGCTCGCCGTCGAGTATGCGGGCGCGAACAGGACGACCGCCCCGGCCACGGCGACGCAGGCGACCGCCACCTTCTGAAGGGTCCGCTTGGCATTCATCTCGACCTCCCGGAATGCCCGCCCACTACGCCGCGAGTCTGCCCGTCGAGACCGGCTCCCCCTTTCGGTCGTTGAGCGAAGCGAGCGCCAACGCCGGCCCACCCCTCCGGGCCTTGAGCGAAGCGAGCGCCAGCGCCGCCCCCACCCTGTGGTCGTTGAGCGGAGGCGCGCCAGCGCCGGAGTCGAAACGTGTCCGAACCCTCTCTGCCGACCAGCCCACCGCTCGTCCACAGGGCACCGCCCCGAGGACTTCTCCACAGATTCGGTTTGAATCGCTGATCTGTGCTTTCCGGCCCGGTGAATGTCGGTGGCCCGGAGGAGAATCGGGCCATGACGGCACAGGCGACTTCGACCCGGTGGGCTCCCACCCCGACCGAACGCGCCCGCACGTCAGAGCTCGTCGACGGCTACCTGGAGCAGCAGGTCATCATCGCCCAGGCCCATGCCCGGCAGGCGCGGATCCTCGCCGAGGGCCGCGCGATCGCCGAAGCCCAGACCCGCCGGGGTGGGACGGGTTCGGAGTTCGAGCACCCGCTGAGGTCCATGGCCGCGGAGTTCGCGGTCGCCGGGCGGACGTCAGACCGCACGATCCGGGCCCGGATGGAGTGGGCGGTCGACCTCGTCGACGGGTTCCCGGCCACGTTCGCCCTGTTCGAGGAAGGCCGGATCAGCGAGGCCCATGTCCGCGCGATCGTCGACGCCGGCTCACGGCTGGAGGATGACGACGCCCGGGCGGAGTTCGAGCGGATCATCCTCCCGCGAGCCGAGAAGCTCACCGCCGGGCAGCTCGGGTCCGTCGCACGGAAGCTCGCGGACGACATCGAGCCCCTCCCGTTGGAGGAGCGGCACGAGGAGGCCATGGCCGACCGCTCCGTGCGGGTGGCGCCGCTGCCGGACGGCATGGGCGAGTTGACGTACATCGGTCCGGCGGTGACGGTGTACGCGATGCATGACCGGGTCACTCAGATGGCCCGCACGATCTACCGCACCAAGGGCGAGGGCGACGAGCGGACGTTGGATCAGATCCGGGCGGACGTGTTCGCTGAGATCGCCCTCGCCGGCCTGCCGACCGCGGAGCTGATCGACCAGCACGGCGGGGATGCCCTGACGCAGATCAAGGCGACCGTGCAGGTCACCGTCCCGTGGCAGACCCTCACCGGCGTCGGCGACGAGTCCGCGTTCCTCGCGGGCTACGGACCCATCCCCGCCGAAGCGGCCCGCCGCCTGGCCGGCGAGGCCGCCAAGTGGACGCGCCTGTTCACCGACCCCGACACCGGGTGCCTGAAGACCGTCGACACCTACACGCCGAGCAAGGCGCAGCGGCGCTTCCTCATCGCCCGGGACGAGCACTGCCGCTTCCCCGGCTGCCGGCAACCGGCGGTCCGCTGCGAAGACGACCACACCATCCCGTACTCCCACGGCGGCCCCACCACCGTCCGCAACCTCGCCAACCTCTGCCGGGCCCACCACGTGTTGAAACACAACTCCGCCTGGGACTTCCGTCACGGGCCCGGCGGCGTCATCGAGGTCATCAGCCCCACCGGCAGGGCCGTCAAGCACAAACCCACACCGGTCGTCCGGTTCGAAGCGTCCGCGGAGATCGCGCGCGCCGACTTCGGCGCAGACCCGCCGCCCTTCTGACGTCAGTCAGTCAGCCAGCAGGTCGGGGCGACGCTCGCGGGTGCGCTCGAGGCTCTGTTCGCGGCGCCAGGCGGCGACCGCGCCGTGGTTGCCGCTGAGCAGCACGGGCGGCACCTCCAGCCCGCGCCAGACGGCGGGCTTGGTGTAGATCGGGTATTCGAGAAGGCCGTCCTCGTGCGACTCCTCGAGCAGGCTCTCGGGGTTTCCCATGAAGCCCGGCACGAGCCGCGTGACGGCCTCGATCATGGCCATGGCGGCGACCTCGCCGCCGTTGAGCACGTAGTCGCCGATGCTCACGAGGCGCACCCGGCCCCGCGACGCGTAGTGGTCGATCACGCGCTGATCGATGCCCTCATACCGGCCGCACGCGAAAACGAGCTGCGACTCCTGCGCCAGCTCACGCGCCATCGGCTGCGAGAAGACCTCGCCCGAGGGCGTCGGAACCACCAGCACGGCGTCGTCCTCGAGGATCTCGTCGAGCGCCTCACCCCAGGGCTCCGGCTTCATGACCATGCCGGCGCCGCCGCCGTAGGGCGTGTCGTCGACCGTGCGGTGGCGGTCGTGGGTCCAGTCGCGCAGGTCGTGCACGCGCAGGTCGAGCAGGCCCTTCTCACGGGCCTTTCCGATCAGCGAGACGTCGAGCACATCGAAGAACGCCGGGAAGATCGTGACGATGTCGATGCGCATCGGGTCAGTCCTCGGACGCGGGCGTCTCCGCCTCGGGCGTCTCGGGCTCGGGCAGCTCCTCGAACAGACCGGCGGGCGGCGTCACGACGACGCGGCCGCCCTCGATGTCGACCTCGGGCACGATGGCCGAGACGAACGGCACGAGCACTTCGTCCTCGCCGGCGCGGACCACGAGCAGGTCCTGCGCCGGGAAGTGGTCGACCCGCGCGACCTTTCCGACGACGACGCCGTCGCGCACGACGTCCAGACCCACCAGCTGGTGGTCGTACCAGGCGTCGGGCTCGGCGGGCGCGTCCTCATCCTGGTCGATCCACAGGATGGCGCGCACGAGGGTGTCGGCCGCGTTGCGGTCGTCGACGCCCTCGAAGAAGACGACGGGGTGCTGGTTCATCCAGCGGAACTCCCGCACGGTGATGGTCTTGCCGTGCCACTGCGAGTGCTCAGGCACCTGCAGGGTGAACGTCGCCCCGGGCGTGAACCGGCCGTCGGGGTCGTCGGTGTACAGCTCCAGCTTGAGCGCGCCCTTGAGGCCGTGGGCCTTGACGAGGCGGCCGACGCGAAGCTGGTTCTTGGCGGGCTTTCCTGCGGCCACGATCAGTCGTCCGCGACGTCGACGCGCACGCGACGACCGTCCGCCAGGGCCGACACGAGCGTGCGGATGGCCTTCGCGGTACGGCCGCCGCGCCCGATGACGCGCCCACGGTCGTCCGCGTGGACGTGCACTTCCAGCACGTCCCCGCGAGGCGAGGTGGACGAGTCGATGCGCACGTCGTCGGGGTGATCCACGATCCCCTTGACGAGGTGCTCGAGCGCGGCGGCCAGCACGATTACTCGGCGGCCTCGACGGCCGGAGCCTCGGCGGGCTCCTCGGCCTTCTTCTCGACCTTGGGCTTGACGACCGACTTCTTCGACGAGTCGGCCACGTAGCCGGCCTTCTCCTCGCGGGTCTTCAGGGTGCTCTTCGCATCCTTCTCACCCTTGAAGGTGCCCCAGTCGCCCGTGATCTTGAGGATGGCGCGCACCTGCTCGGTCGGCTGGGCGCCGACCGACAGCCAGTACTGCGCACGCTCCGAGTCGACCTCGATGAACGAGGGCTCCTCGGTCGGGTGGTACTTGCCGATCTCCTCGATCACACGACCGTCGCGCTTGGTGCGCGAGTCGGCCACGACGATGCGGTAGTACGGCGCACGGATCTTGCCCAGGCGCTTCAGACGGATCTTGACAGCCACGATTCTCCTGTGTGGTGTGTAAAGCGAGACGAACCAGTCGCCAGGTAGTGGGGTGCACACCGGCGGAAGCTCAAGAGGAGGACTCTGGGCGCTGGATAGAGGGTCGAGCACCCGGTCCGACCCTCCATTCTGCCAGATGACGCGGGGCCCCGCGTACAAGTTGCCCCTGGCGTGCCGGGCCAGGACACTGGGCGAATGACGATCGCGTTCGCGCCCTCCGCCCGCTCCACCGTCGGCATCGAGTGGGAGCTGATGCTGGCCGACGGCGAGACCGGCGATCTGGTCGGCCGAGCCCCGGAGATCATGCCGGCCCTCGAGGAGCTGACCGCGCTCGAGCGCCACACGGTCACGGCCGAGCTGCTGACCAACACGGTCGAGGTCACGAGCGGCGTCGGCGACACGGTGGAGGCAGCGATCCACGACATCTCGGACGCGATCCACGCTGTGCGCACGCAGACCGATCCGCGCGGCATCGAGCTGATGTGCGCCGGGAGCCACCCTTTCGCCAAGTGGTACGGGCAGACCGTCACCGACAAGAACCGCTACGCCGCGCTGATCGAGCGCACCCAGTGGTGGGGTCGCAACATGATGATCTGGGGCATCCACGTGCACGTGGGCGTCGAGGACGTGAACAAGGTGTTCCCGATCATCCACGCCCTCACCGGCTACATCCCGCACCTGCAGGCGCTGTCGGCGTCGAGCCCGTTCTGGGCCGGCGAGCGCACCGGCTACGCCTCGAACCGGGCGCTGGTGTTCCAGCAGCTGCCGACGACGGGCCTGCCGTGGCAGCTCAGGTCCTGGTCGGAGTACGAGGCGTACCTCGACGACATGACGCGCACGGGCGTGATGGCCGACGCGACCGAGGTGCGCTGGGACATCCGCCCCGCTCCGCACTGGGGGACGATCGAGGTGCGCGCGTGCGACGGGATGTCGACCCTGCCGGAACTGGCGGCCGTCGCGGCCCTCGTGCAGACCCTCGTCGAGTCGTTCTCTCGCGACATCGACGAGGGCCGTGAGCTGCCCGCGCTCCAGCCCTGGTTCACGCGCGAGAACAAGTGGCGCGCCGCGCGCTACGGGCTCGACGCCGAGGTGATCGTCGACCGCGAGGGCACCCAGGTGCCGGTGCAGCAGCACCTGCTCGAGACGCTCGACCGGCTCGAGCCGATCGCCGTCGAGCTCAAATGCGCGCGGGAGTTCACCAGCATCCGCGGCATCCTCGAGCGCGGCGCGAGCTACCAGCGGCAGATCGCGGTCGCGGAGGCCGCGGACGGCGACCTGCGGGAGGTCGCGAAGATGCTCATGCGCGAGTTCCGCAACGGCCCGACGCTGCGCGACCGCAGCAGGATCGACCCGCTCTCCGCGCCGTTCGGCATCTGAGCGCCCCGGTCAGCCGAGCTCCACGACCTCCCTCGCGAGGCCCTGGTCCATCACGACGTCGGTGACGAGCCCCGCCGCCATCGCGGCGCGCAGGCTGGCCGCCTTGTGCACGCCCGCGGCGATGCAGATGCGCCGCGGCACGCGACGCAACCGGTCCAACCCCGGGCCCGTGGTGCGGGCGTTGAGCCGGATGTCGCGCCACGAGCCGTCGGCGCGGAAGAACACCGTGGCGACGTCGCCGATCGCGCGGTCCTCGGCCAGGCTCGTGTAGTCCGCGCGGTCGAGATAGCCGCCCGCGTACACGCGGCTCGGCACGTCCGCCGCGGGAGAGCCGACGCCGAACACCGCGAGATCCATCCGCGCCTGCATCTCGAGCACGCGCCGCGTGCTGCGCTCCCGCCACATGGCCTCGCGCGTCGCGGGATCGTCGAAGAACGCCGGCACCGGGAACTGCTGCACGCGCGCCCCGAACGCCGCGCCGAAGCGCTGCATGATCTCGCTGGCGTACTCGATTCCCGTGGTCTGCACGTTGCCCGCGCCGTTGAGCTGCACGACCGTCACGTCGTGCAGCTCCTTGGCCGGCAGGTGCCTGCTGATCGCACTGAGCGTCGATCCCCACGCGATCCCCACGGTCATGTTGGAGTCCACGAACTGCGTCAGCAGGCGCGCGGCCGTGATCGCGACGCGCTCCAGGCGCTCGATCTCGCTCACGCTCGCCGGCATCGGCACGACGTGCGCCGCGACCCGGAACCGCGAGCGCAGCTCGCGCTCGAGCGACACCCCGCCCTCGAGCGGCGAGGTGATCCGGATGTCGACGATGCCGATGTCGCGCGCGTGACTGAGCAGGCGGGACACGGATGACCGCGACACCGCGAGCTCGGCGGCGATGGCCTCCATCGTCATGTCCTGCATGTAGTAGAGCTGCGCGGCCTTGTGCGCGGCGAGGGCGCGCCGGTCGGTCGGCGGCGTGCGCGGCGCCACCTCGATCTGGTCCACCATGGGCCCATTCTGCACCCGAGTGCACGTTTGTGCACTCGAATTGCGCGGATGTGCGCCGCGGGCGGATGCTGGCTCCCATCGACGGAGGCAGTCGAGAGGAACGAGGTCGACGATGAACCAGCCCGATACGCAGGAGCGCCCTGAGGTCGCCGCGGTACGCGAGGCGGGCCGGGTCACGGTCCTCATCATCGGCGGCGGCATCAACGGCATCTCGACCTTCCGCGACCTCGCCCTGCAGGGCGTCGACGTGCTGCTGGTCGAGCGCGGCGACTTCGCGTCCGGCGCCTCGGCCGCGTCGAGCCACATGATCCACGGCGGCATCCGCTACCTGGAGAACGGCGAGTTCCGCCTCGTCAAGGAGTCGGTGCAGGAGCGCAACGGCCTGCTGAAGATCGCGCCCCACTACGTCAAGCCGCTGCAGACGACGATCCCGATCTACTCGACGTTCAAGGGCGTCCTCTCCGCTCCCCTGCGCTTCCTGACCCACCGGCAGGGCCGGCCGACCGAGCGCGGCGCGTTCCTGATCAAGATCGGCCTGACGATCTACGACACCTTCTCCCGCGCGGGTGGCACGGTTCCGCGCCACCGCTTCCACGGCCGGCGCCGCTCGCTGGAGGAGCTGCCCATGCTCGATCCGCGGATCAAGTACACGGCCACGTACTTCGACGCCTCGATGCACGACCCCGAGCGGCTCGCGCTCGACGTCCTGGTCGACGGCCTCGAGGCCCACCCCGCGACCGCGACCGGCGGCGCCCGAGCGCTGAACTACGTCGAGGCCGTCGGCCGCGACGAGCGCGGCGTGCTGCTGCGCGATCGCGAGACCGGCGCCGAGTTCGCGATCGCCGCGGACGTCGTCGTGAACGCCTCCGGACCGTGGACCGACCTCACGAACGAGGCGCTCGGCACGAGCACGGCGTTCATGGGCGGCACCAAGGGATCGCACATCGTGCTCGACCACCCCGAGCTGCTGAAGGCGACCGGCGGCCGCGAGATCTTCTTCGAGCACTCCGACGGCCGCATCGTGCTGATCTACCCCCTCAAGGGCCGCGTGCTCGTCGGCACCACCGACATCGACGCCGACCCGCGCGAGCCCGCGGTGTGCACGGAGGCCGAGGTCGACTACTTCTTCGACCTCATCCATCACGTGTTCCCCTCGATCAAGGTCGATCGCGGCCAGATCGTCTACCGCTTCTCGGGTATCCGCCCGCTGCCGCGCCACGAGGACACCGCGCCCGGATTCGTGTCGCGCGACTACCGGATCGAGGTGGAGCGCTCCTCCGGGCGGGCCCCGCTCGTGAGCCTGGTCGGCGGCAAGTGGACGACCTTCCGCGCGCTCGGCGAGGCGCTGTCCGGCAAGGTCCTCGAGCTGCTCGGCCGCGAACGCCGCGTCAGCACCGCCGGGCGCACGATCGGCGGCGGGCGCGACTTCCCGCGCACCACCTCGGACCGCGAGGCGTGGTTCCGCCTGCACCTGGACGGCGCGGGCGACCGCGCCGCGACCCTGTTCGAGCGGTACGGCACCCGCGCGGCGGCCGTCTGGGCGCACATCCAGGAGCAGGACGACCGCCTCCTCGCCGGCGGCCGCCTCTCGACGGGTGAGCTCGACTGGATGGTCGCGCGCGAGCACGTCGTCCACCTCGCCGACGTGGTGCTGCGCCGCACGTCGCTCGCCTTCACGGGCGACGCGGACGCGGCCGTGCTCGAGGAGGTCGCGGAGGCGCTCGCCCCCCTGCTCGGCTGGAGCGACGCGCGTCGCGACGACGAGGTGCACCAGACCCGGCAGCTGCTCACGACGCGCCACGGGGTGACGCTGCCCTGAACCCCGCACCGGGGCGGATCCCCGGGTGTCCCCCTTCACGCGGCAGAGGAGCCGCGTGATGAATCCGAAAGGTCGAAGAAGACATGGATGAAGTGAATCTCGGGCTGTACTTCCTGTCAGAGGTGATCGGCACAGGCATGCTGATCCTCCTCGGCGCGGGCGTCGTGGCCAACGCGATCCTCGTGAAGGCGAAGGGCTTCGGCGGCGGCTTCCTGATGATCAACTGGGGCTGGGGTCTCGCGGTGTTCGCGGGCGTCCTCGTCTCGGTGTACTCCGGCTCGATCCTCAACCCCGCCGTCGGCATCGGCCTGCTGATCGCGGGGAACATCACCTTCCCGATGTTCCTGATCGCCACCGCCGGCGAGCTCGTCGGCGCGTTCCTGGGCGCGGTCCTCGCGTGGGCCGCCTACCGGCAGCACTTCGACGAGGAGGCCGACCCGGGCGCCAAGCTCGGCGTCTTCTCCACCGGCCCCGCCATCCGCTCGTACGGCCACAACCTGATCACCGAGATCATCGGCACGTTCGTGCTCGTGTTCGTGATCTTCGCGTTCGCCCAGTGGGGCGACGTCGAGGTCGGGACCCCCGGCGGCCTCGGTCCGCTGACCGCCCTGCCCGTCGCCCTGCTCGTGGTGGGCATCGGCGCGTCGCTCGGCGGCCCGACCGGCTACGCCATCAACCCGGCCCGCGACCTCGGCCCGCGCATCGCCCACGCCCTCCTGCCCATCAAGGGCAAGGGCTCCAGCGACTGGGGCTACTCGTGGGTGCCGGTCGTCGGCCCGCTCATCGGCGGCGCGCTCGCCGCGCTCGCCCGCCCCCTGCTCAGCCTCGGCTGAACGCCGCCCATTCGAAGGAGAATCCCATGGCTGACTACATCATCGCGATCGACCAGGGCACGACGTCGAGTCGCGCCATCGTCTTCGACAAGAAGGGCTCGATCGTCTCGGTCGGGCAGAAGGAGCACGAGCAGATCCTGCCCCAGCCCGGCTGGGTCGAGCACGACCCGCTGGAGATCTGGCGCAACGTGCAGGAGGTGATCGGCGTCGCGCTCGCGAAGGCCGATCTGACCCGCCACGACATCGCCGCGGTCGGCATCACCAACCAGCGCGAGACCGCGGTGGTGTGGGACCGCACCACCGGCAAGCCGGTGTACAACGCGATCGTCTGGCAGGACACGCGCACGCAGGGCATCGTCGACCGCCTCGCGGCGGACGGCGGAGGCGACCGCTTCAAGGACATCGTGGGCCTGCCGCTCGCGACGTACTTCTCCGGCACCAAGATCGCGTGGATCCTCGAGAACGTCGAGGGTGCGCGCGAGAAGGCCGAGGCCGGCCAGCTGATGTTCGGCACGACCGACTGCTGGGTGCTGTGGAACCTCACGGGCGGCGTCGACGGCGGCGTGCACGCCACGGACGTCACGAACGCGTCGCGCACGCTGTTCATGGACCTCGAGACGCTCGAGTGGCGCGACGACATCCTCGAGGTGTTCGGCGTGCCGCGCTCGATGATGCCCGAGATCCGCTCCTCGTCCGAGGTGTACGGCACGGCCGAGAGCTCGTCGCTGCTGCGCGAGACGCCCATCGCGGGCATCCTGGGCGACCAGCAGGCCGCGACCTTCGGCCAGGCGGCGTTCGACACCGGCGAGAGCAAGAACACCTACGGCACGGGCTGCTTCCTGATCTTCAACACGGGCGAGGAGATCGTCCACTCGAAGAACGGGCTGCTGACGACCGTCGGCTACAAGCTCGGCGACCAGCCGACGCACTACGCGCTGGAGGGGTCGATCGCCGTCACCGGATCGCTCATCCAGTGGCTGCGCGACCAGCTCGGGCTGATCGGATCGGCCCCGGAGGTCGAGGAGCTCGCCAAGTCGGTCGAGGACAACGGCGGCGTGTACATCGTCCCGGCGTTCTCGGGCCTGTTCGCCCCGTACTGGCGCCCGGAGGCGCGCGGCGCGATCGTGGGCCTCACCCGCTACGCGAACAAGGGCCACATCGCCCGGGCGGCGCTCGAGGCCGTCGCGTACCAGACGCGCGACGTGCTCGACGCGGTCAACGCCGACGCGGGCGTCGACCTGACCGAGCTCAAGGTCGACGGCGGCATGGTCGCCAACGACGCGCTGATGCAGTTCCAGGCCGACGTGCTGGGCGTGCCGGTGGTGCGCCCCGTGGTGGCCGAGACGACGGCGCTCGGCGCGGCCTACGCCGCCGGGCTCGCGGTCGGCTTCTGGGCGGGCCTCGACGACCTCCGCGCCAACTGGCAGGAGGACAAGCGCTGGGAGCCGTCGATGGAGGCCGCCGAGCGCGACCGCCAGCTGCGCCTGTGGCGCAAGGCCGTCACGAAGGCCATGGACTGGGTCGACGACGACGTGCGCTGACCCGCGGGGAGGGGGACGAACGGCCCCGGGGATCCATCCCCGGGGCCGTTCGGCGTGTCAGCCGCGACCGAACAGCTTCTGGATCTCCGCGAGATCCGCCTCGCTCGGCTTGGGGGCGCCGCCCAGGCCGAAGCCCGAGCCGGTGGGCTGCTGCGCCGCCAGGCCGGCGTTCTCGGCCGCGCGCTTGGCCGGGTTGCCCGAGCGCGAGCCGCCCTTCTTGGCCTGCTTGCCGCGCTTCGACGAGCCGCCGGGGCGGCCCATGCCGGGCACGGGGCCCATGCCGGGGATGTTCGGCATGCCGCCGCGCGCGACGGTCTTCATCATCTTGGACGCCTGCTCGAAGCGATTGACGAGCTGGTTGACATCCGTCACGGTCATGCCCGATCCGCGCGCGATGCGGGCGCGGCGCGAGCCGTTGAGGATCTTGGTGTTCTGGCGCTCCGCCGGCGTCATCGAGCGGATGATCGCCTCTGTGCGGTCGATCTCGCGCTCGTCGAAGTCGTCGAGCTGCTGTTTCATCTGGCCCATGCCCGGCAGCATGCCGAGCATCTTCTTCATCGAGCCCATCTTCTTCAGCTGCTGCATCTGCTCGAGGAAGTCGTCCAGCGTGAACTGGTCCTTCGCGAACTTCTCGGCGACCTTCGCCGCCTGCTCCTCGTCGAAGGCCTGCTGCGCCTGCTCGATCAGGGTCAGGATGTCGCCCAGGTCGAGGATGCGGCTCGCCATGCGGTCCGGGTGGAACGGCTCGACGTCCTCGAGTCCCTCGCCCGTGGAGGCGAAGATGATCGGGCGGCCCGTGACCGATGCGACCGACAGCGCGGCGCCGCCGCGCGCGTCACCGTCGAGCTTCGACAGCACGACGCCCGTGAAGTCGACGCCCTCCTGGAAGGCCTTGGCCGTGTTCACGGCGTCCTGACCGATCATCGCGTCGATGACGAACAGCACCTCGTCGGGGTTCGTCACCCGGCGGATGTCGGCGGCCTGCTTCATGAGCTCGGCGTCGACGCCGAGGCGGCCGGCGGTGTCGATGATGACGACGTCGTGCAGCTTCTGCTTGGCGTACTCGACGCCGTCGCGCGCGACCCGCACGGGGTCGCCGACGCCGTTGCCCGGCTCGGGGGCGTAGATCGCGGCACCGGCTCGCTCCGCGACCACCTGCAGCTGGTTCACGGCGTTGGGGCGCTGCAGGTCCGCGGCGACCAGGAGCGGGGTGTGCCCGTCCTTCTCGAGCATGCGCGCGAGCTTGCCGGCGAACGTCGTCTTACCGGAACCCTGCAGACCGGCGAGCATGATGACGGTCGGCGGGGTCTTGGCGAACTGGAGGCGGCGCTGCTGCCCGCCCAGGATGCCGACCAGCTCCTCGTTGACGATCTGCACGACCTGCTGGGCCGGGTTGAGGGCCTTGTTGACCTCGTCGCCCAGCGCGCGCTCGCGCACCTTGGCGGTGAAGTCCTTGACGACCGTGAGCGCGACGTCCGCGTCGAGCAGCGCGCGCCGGATCTCGCGGACGGTGCCGTCGACGTCGGCCGGCGAGAGCTTGCCCTTCGTGCGGAGGTTGCGGAAGGTCTCTGTGAGCCGGTCGGAGAGCGTGCCGAAGGTAGCCATGATGCTGAAGATTCTACCGGCGCGGACCCCGCCCGCCCTCGACGCCGCCTCGGACCCCCGGGGGTATTGTTGGACGCGATCCAACTATCCGAGGCCACGAGCCTCAGGGAGGACTTCCGATGCTCGACGTCGTCCAGGTCGGCCTCGCACCGGCCTACGTGCCCTATCTGGAGGGCTGGGACCTGCAGCGCAGCGTCCACGCCGACGTGCTCTCGGGCGCGCGGCCCGACACGCTGCTGCTGCTCGAGCACGAGGCCGTGTACACGGCGGGCGTGCGCACGCAGCCGGAGGACATGCCGAAGGACGGCACCCCGGTCGTGAAGGTGGACCGCGGCGGGCGCATCACGTGGCACGGCCCGGGTCAGCTGGTCGGCTATCCGATAGTGAGGCTGCGCGACTCGAAGGACACCGTCGGCCACGTCCGCCGACTCGAGCGCGCGCTGATCGCGGCGCTCTCCGAGCTCGGAGTGAAGGGCATGCAGGTCGACGGGCGCAGCGGCGTGTGGGTGCAGCCGGTGATCGGCTCCCCCGCCAAGATCGCAGCCATCGGCGTGCGCGTGCAGGCCGGCGTCACGATGCACGGCTTCGCGCTCAACTGCGACAACGCATTCGACGGGTTCGACGGCATCGTGCCGTGCGGCATCGCGGACGCCGGCGTCACGTCGGTGAGCGAGGTGCGCGGCGAGAGGATCGCGCCGCGCGACGTCGTCGACGTCGTGTCGGCCGCCTTCGTGGCGGAGTTCGCCCGCGCCGCGACCGGGGCGGAGGTCGCCGCGTGAGCGCCGCCGTGCCCGAGGGCCGCAAGCTGCTGCGCCTCGAGGTGCGCAACGCGCAGACCCCGATCGAGCGCAAGCCCGAGTGGATCAAGACCAAGGCCAAGATGGGCCCGGAGTACACGGCGCTGAAGTCGCTCGTGAAGGGCGAGGACCTGCACACGGTCTGCCAGGAGGCCGGCTGCCCCAACATCTACGAGTGCTGGGAGGACAAGGAGGCGACCTTCCTCATCGGCGGCTCGCAGTGCACGCGCCGATGCGACTTCTGCCAGATCGACACGGGCAAGCCCGCGGACTACGACACGGACGAGCCGCGTCGCGTGGCCGAGAGCGTGCAGCGCATGGGCCTGCGCTACGCGACCGTCACAAGCGTCGCGCGCGACGACCTGCCCGACACGGGCGCCTGGCTGAACGCCGAGACCGTGCGGAAGATCCACGAGCTGAACCCGAACACGGGTGTCGAGCTGCTGGCGAACGAGCACAACGCCGACCCGGCGTTCCTGGGCCAGATCTTCGAGGCGCGTCCCGAGGTGTTCGCGCACAACGTCGAGACCGTGCCGCGGATCTTCAAGCGCATCCGCCCCGCCTTCCGCTACGAGCGCTCGCTCGACGTGATCACGCAGGCGCACCGCGCCGGGCTCATCACGAAGTCGAACCTCATCCTCGGCATGGGCGAGGAGCCGGAGGAGGTCATCGAGGCGCTGCAGGATCTGCACGACGCAGGGTGCGACATCATCACGATCACGCAGTACCTGCGTCCGACGCCCCGCCACCTGCCGGTCGCGCGCTACGTCAAGCCGCAGGAGTTCATCGAGTTCAAGGCCGAGGCCGAGCGCATCGGGTTCCTCGGCGTGCTCGCCGGCCCGCTCGTGCGCTCGTCGTACCGCGCCGGGCGCCTGTGGGCGCAGTCGATGCTGTCGAAGGGCCGCGAGATCCCGCCGCACCTGGCGCACATCGCCGCGGACGTCGACGGCGGCTTCCTGCAGGCGGTCTGATCCCTCTCACGAGGGGCCGCGCTCAGTCGACCGGGATGCTCGCGATCGCCGCGAGGGCGGCATCGAGCGTGGCCTCGAGATCGCTGCGCCCCGGGCCCGCGAGGGCCCAGCGCTCCACGGCCGCGAGCACGGCGCCGCCGTACGCGGCGCCCGCAACGTCGGCCGCGAGCGGATCGAGCCCCCGGCGCCGCAGCGCGCGGGACACGGCCCGGCCGATGCGGGCGCGCCGCAGCGCGGCCTCGCGCTCCAGCTCGGCGACGAGCCCCATCGCCTCGGCGTTCGCGAACGCGAGCGCCAGCGCGTCGGGCGCGAGACCCACGGCCACCCGGCGCACCGCGTCGCGCACCCCGTGCTCGTCGAGATCGGATTCGAGCGCGTCGAGCCGCTCGTCCAGCCCGCCCCACAGCAGCGCGCCCTTGGAATCGACGTAGTTGAAGAAGCTCGACCGGCTCACGCCAGCACGCGCGGCGATGTCGGCGATCGACGTGGCGTCGTAGCCCTTCTCGAGGAACAGCTCGCTCGCGGCCTCGGCGAGCGTCTCGCGCGAGGACGCCTTGGGGCGGCCGGCGCGCGAGGTGCTCATGGCTTCCAGCGTAGGGCCGGGCTCAGCGGGATGACGGGCGCGCCGTTTGCGGCGCGCGCCCCTTGCCGCCTATCCTGACTTCATCACCGACCGTTCGGTCAGGAATTCGCCTCCGCGACGACGCGGCGGCCCGCGCGACGAGGAGGTCACGGGGTGAGCGAGACCCTGCGCATCCAGCGGCACGACACGCACGTGACCGCGACGCTCGACCGTCCCGAGAAGCGCAACGCGATCGACCAGGACCTCGTCGACGCGCTGCACGCGCTGTGCGAGGCGCTGGAGGACGAGCCGCGCACGCTCATCCTCACGGGAGCGGGCGGGACGTTCGCGGCCGGCGCCGACATCGCGCAGCTGCGCGAGCGCCGCGCCGCCGACGCCCGCGCCGGCATCAACACGCGATGCTTCGAGCGCATCCGGCGGCTGCCCATGCCCGTGATCGCGGTGATCGACGGCTATGCGCTCGGCGGCGGAGCCGAGCTCGCGTACGCCGCGGACATCCGGATCGGCACGCCCTCGCTCAAGATCGGCAACCCCGAGACCGGACTCGGCATCATCGCCGCGGCCGGCGCGACCTGGCGCCTGCGGGAGATCGTCGGCGAGCCGCTCGCCGCCGAGATCCTGCTCACGGGACGCGTGCTCGACGCCGACGAGGCGCTCGCGGCGGGACTGGTGACGCGCGTGGCGGAGCCGACCGAGGCGATGGCCGAGGCGGAGGGCATCGCCCGGCGGATCGCCGCGCTCGACCCCGCCGCGACGCAGGCCACCAAGCGCGCGCTGCTCGCCCCGCGCGAGGCGCACCCCGACATCGACCTCGAGGAGCAGGCCGTGCTGTTCGAGAGCCCCGAGAAGGAGCGCCGGATGACCGCGTTCCTCGAGAGGAAGAAGGCCCGATGACCCCTCACACCCCCGCCCGCGTGGGCGTGCTCGGCGGCGGCCGCATGGGCGGCGGGATCGCGCACGCCTTCCTGCTCGCCGGCTCCGACGTCACCGTGGTCGAGCGCGACCTCGACGCCGCGGACGCCGCCCGCGCCCGGATCGAGGAGAGCATCGACCGCTCGATCGCGCGCGGGTTCGACGGCAACGCCGCGGAGCTGCGCGACCGGCTCACGGTGACGACCGACGCGGCCGCCTTCGCGGCCCACGGGCTGGTGATCGAGGCGGTGCCGGAGGATCTCGATCTCAAGCTCGAGGCGCTTGCGCGGGTCGAGGCCGTGCTCGCGGCCGACGCCGTCCTCGCCTCGAACACGTCGTCGATCCCGCTCGCGCGCCTGAGCGACGGCCTGGAGCGCCCCGAGCGCCTGATCGGCCTGCACTTCTTCAACCCCGTGCCGGCGTCGTCTCTGGTCGAGATCGTGGTCGGCGCGCAGACCGCGCCCGAGCTCCCCGAGGCGGCGCGCAGCTGGATCGAGGCCCTCGGCAAGACGCCCATCACGGTGACCGACTCCCCCGGCTTCGCGTCGAGCCGCCTCGGCGTCGCGATCGCCTTGGAGGCCATCCGCATGGTCGAGGAGGGCGTGGCGAGCCCCGCCGACATCGACCTCGCCATGGAGCTCGGCTACCGCCACCCGACCGGGCCGCTGCGCACGACCGACATCGTGGGCCTCGACGTGCGGCTCGGCATCGCCGAGCAGCTCGAGCGCGAGCTCGGCCCCCGCTTCGCCCCGCCCCGGCTGCTGCGCGACATGGTCGCCGAGGGCAGGATCGGCCGCAAGGCCGGACGAGGGTTCTACGACTGGACCGAGGGCGGCGACGCCGCCGCGAAGGAGACGACACGATGAGCGCTTCGACGACCGCGACCCGGATGCTGCAGAGCTACGTGCAGGACGGCTGGTGGAGCCCCGCCGAGGGCGCCGCCGGCGCCGAGGTGCGGGACGCCTCGACGGGCGAGGTGGTCGCGGCGGTCTCGAGCGAGGGCCTGGACCTCGGCGCCGTGCTGGAGCACGGCCGCACCGTCGGTCAGGCGAGCCTCGGGGCCCTGACGTTCCACCAGCGCGCCGTGCTGCTGAAGAAGATGGCGCTCGCGCTGCAGGAGCGCAAGGACGAGCTGTACGACCTGTCGTACCGCACGGGCGCGACCAAGACGGACTCCTGGGTCGACGTCGAGGGCGGCATCGGCGTGCTGTTCACGTACTCGGGCAAGGGCCGCCGCGAGCTGCCCAACGCGACAGTCCAGCTCGACGGTCCGCTCGAGGTGCTCGCCAAGGACGGGTCGTTCCTCGGCCGCCACATCCGCACGACCCTGCCCGGCGTCGCCGTGCAGATCAACGCGTTCAACTTCCCGGTCTGGGGCCCGCTGGAGAAGCTCGCGCCTGCGTTCCTCGCCGGCATGCCGAGCGTGATCAAGCCCGCCACCCCGACCGCGTACGTCACCGAGCACCTGGTGCGGATCCTGGTGGAGTCGGGCCTGCTGCCGGCCGGATCCGTGCAGCTCGTGTCGGGATCCGTCCGCGAGCTGTTCGAGCATACGCGCCTGGGCGACGTGGTGTCGTTCACGGGATCGGCGTCGACCGCCGACTCGCTGCGCCGGCACGATGCGGTCCAGCGCGGCGGCGTGATCTTCAACGCCGAGACCGACTCGATCAACGCGTCCGTGCTGGGCCCGGATGCCGCGCCCGGCACGCCGGAGTTCGACGCGTACGTGCGCCAGCTCGTGACGGAGATGACGGCCAAGGCCGGCCAGAAGTGCACCGCGATCCGCCGCGCGATCGTGCCGGCCGCCACCGCCGACGCCGTGATCGACGCGGTCCGCGCCCGGATCGACGAGAAGGTCGTCGTGGGCGACCCGCGCACCGAGGGCGTCACGATGGGCGCGCTCGCCTCGGTCGAGCAGCGCGACGAGGTGCTGCGCCAGGTGCGCAGGCTCGTCGACGGCGGCGGCGAGGTCGTCGTGGGCGACGCCGACGGCGGGTCGGCGGGCGAGGGAGCCTTCCTCTCCCCCATCCTGCTGCGGTTCGCGGACCCGCTCGCCGAGCGCGTGCACGACACCGAGGCGTTCGGGCCGGTGTCGTCGATCATCGCGTACGAGACGCCCGAGCAGGCCGCCGATCTCGTGGTGCGCGGCGGCGGCTCGCTGGTCACCAGCGTGGCGTCGGCGGATCCGGCCTTCGTGGCGGCTCTCACGCGCCGCGTGGCGTCGGCGAACGGCCGCATGCTGCTGCTCGACCGCGACGACGCCCGGTCGTCGACAGGCCACGGCTCGCCGCTGCCGATGCTGGTGCACGGCGGCCCGGGCCGCGCGGGCGGCGGTGAGGAGCTGGGCGGCATCCGGAGCGTCTTCCACTACATGCAGCGCACGGCCATCCAGGGATCGCCCGAGATGCTCACGGCCGTGACCGGGGTGTGGCACACCGGAGCGCGCGCCAACGCCGACGGGGTGCACCCGTTCCGCAAGTCGCTCGAGGAGCTGCGCATCGGCGACCAGGTCGTCTCGGCCGAGCGCGAGGTGACCCTGGCCGACATCGAGCACTTCGCCGAGTTCACGGGCGACACGTTCTACGCCCACATGGACGAGGAGGCCGCCGCCGCCAATCCGTTCTTCCCGGGCCGCGTCGCGCACGGCTACCTGCTGGTGTCCTTCGCCGCCGGCCTGTTCGTCGACCCCGAGCCGGGCCCGGTGCTCGCGAACTACGGGCTCGAGAACCTGCGCTTCCTCACGCCGGTCTCCCCCGGCGACCGCATCCGCGTCACGCTCACGGCCAAGCAGATCATCCCGCGCGAGACCGACGAGTACGGCGAGGTGCACTGGGACGCGGTCCTCACCAACCAGGACGGCGAGACGGTCGCCACCTACGACGTGCTGACGCTGGTGTCGAAGTCTCCTGTTCTTTCGCCGCTTCGCGGGTAGTGCAGTGAACGTCATCGATCCTTCGCCCGACGCTTCGCGCCGGGACTCGGGATCGATCGCTGTCGCTGCGCTCCATCGACGAGGGACGTCGCGGATTCGAGGCGGTCGGCAGTCGCTGCGCTCCACGCTCGCTTCGCTCGCACGGCGGAACAGGTCCGCAGGCCGCAGCGTGTGACCCGAATATTCAGCGGAAGTCGCGGGTCTCGCTGACGCGGAGGCCGCTGCGGACGAACGCGACGACCGCGTCGGCGAGCTGGTCGGGGTTCATGGGGCCGTCGGGGCGATACCACTCGACGATCGAGTTCACGAGGCCGAACGTGAGCCGCTCCGCGACGCCCGGATCCATGTCGTCGCGCAGCGAGCCCTCCTCGCGGGCGAGCTCGAACAGGCGGCGCAGCCGGTGGTCGAGCTCGCGCCGGCGCTCCATCGCGCGCCGCTGCACGTCGGTGTTGCCGCGCAGGCGCAGCAGCAGCGTCAGATAGGGCAGCTGCTCGCACGCGACCGTGACGGCGCCGCGCAGCACGAACCGGATGCGCAGGTCGACCGGCCCCTCGTTCGCCTCGGGCGCCTCGAACACGGCCTGCAGCTCACCGAGCGCCTTCTCGAGCGCGAGCTCGAGCATCTCCTCCTTCGAGGCGAAGTGGTGGTACACCGCCGACTTCGACAGGCCGAGGCGCTGGGCGATGATGCCGAGCGACGTGGCGTCGTAGCCGTGGTCGTTGAACGCCGCGACGATGACCTCGAGCATGCCGTCGCGGTCGTACCCCGGGCGCCCGCGGCGGGCGGGAGGGACATCCGTGGTCGTGCTCATCGTCCCATCCTGCCGCACATCGCCGCGGGCACCCGGGAGCCGCTCACGCCTGGTCGCGGAGGTCGTAGACGCGCTTGTACTTGCCCTCGGACCGCGGCAGCGATCCGGTCGACACGATCACGACGTCGACCGTCGTGCCGATGCGCTCCTTGACCCGCGCCTGCAGGATCTTCGCGGCCGCCTCGGACGTCTCCTTCTCGATGCCCGGCGTGCACTCGATCTTGACGGTGAGCTCGTCCATCCGGCCGCGCTTGGTCAGCTCCAGGATGAAGTGCGGCGTGAGGTGCTCGATCTCGAGCGCGATCTCCTCGATCTGCGTCGGGAACAGGTTCACGCCGCGGAGGATGATCATGTCGTCGTTGCGGCCGGTGATCTTCTCGATCCGCCGCATCGCCGGGTATGCCGAGCCCGGCATGAGGCGCGTCAGGTCGCGCGTGCGGTACCGGATGACGGGGAACGCCTGCTTCGTGAGCGTCGTGAACACCAGCTCGCCGCGCTCGCCGTCCGCGACCCGCTGCAGGTCGTCGCCGACGATCTCGGGCAGGAAGTGGTCCTCCCAGATGTGCGGACCGTCCTGCGTCTCGACGCTCTCCTGGCCGACGCCGGGGCCCATCACCTCGGACAGCCCGTAGATGTCGACGGCCTTCAGCCCCATGCGCTGCTCGAGCTCGCGGCGCATCTCGTTGGTCCACGGCTCGGCGCCGCACACGGCGACCTTGAGCGACGTCTCGCGCGGATCGAGCCCCTGCTCCTCGAACGCGTCGGCGATCGTGAGCAGGTAGCTCGGCGTGCACAGGATGGCGTCGGGCTCGAAGTCCCGGATGAGCTGCACCTGCCGCGCGGTCTGCCCGCCCGACACGGGGATCGCCACGCAGCCGAGGCGCTCGATGCCCCAGTGCGCACCGAGCCCGCCCGTGAACAGGCCGTAGCCGTACGCGTTGTGCACCTTCCAGCCCGGCTGCACGCCCGCGGCACGCAGCGACCGCGCGATCAGGTCGCCCCATCGGTCAAGGTCGCCCTCGGTGTAGCCGACCACGGTCGGACGGCCGGTCGTGCCGGACGACGCGTGGATGCGGCGGACGTCCGTCATCGGCACCGCGAACATCCCGAACGGGTAGCTCCGTCGCAGGTCCTCTTTGGTCGTGAAGGGCAGCTTCTCGACGTCGGCGAGCGTCCGGATGTCGTCGGGGTGCACGCCTGCCGCGTCGAACTTCTCGCGGTACAGCGGCACGTTCTCGTAGGCGTGGCGCACGGTCCACTGGAGGCGCTCGAGCTGGAGCGCCTCGAGCGCGGCGCGGTCGAGCGTCTCGGGCGAGGTCGGGCCGGCGGGCGGCTCGGTGTACGCGGGCGCCGCCTCGACCGGAGCGGGCGGGGTGATGGTGTCGGTCATCTCGGACTCCTTCGTCGCTGGATGTCTTCGGTCGGTCAGTCGCCGCGGCCCGGCGCGAGGGCCCGGGAGCGGCCGCGGAACTCGGCGACGGGCTCGCCCGAGTCGTCGGTCACGGTGATGTCGTAGATGCCGTTGCGGCCGCCGACCCAGCGGCGCTCCGCCGTGGCGGTCAGCCGGTCGCCCGCGCGCGTCGCGCGCAGGAACGTGATGTCGGCCGCCTGCGCCACCACCATCGCCTCGCCCTCGTTGCACGCGTACGCGAAGGCCGTGTCCGCGAGCGTGAACACCATGCCGCCGTGGGTGATCCCGAAGCCGTTGGCCATCCAGTCGAGCACGGTCATCGACAGCACGGCCCGACCGGGCTCCAGCGCCTCGATCTCGATGCCGAAGTGCTGCTTCGTGTAGTCCGTCGGCGCCATCGTGGTCGCACGCCAGGCCGGATCCGGCGTGATCGTGTCCTCGAACGTCTCCACCTGCTCGGCAGTCATGCACGCTCCTTCGCGTTCCGCACCCGCCGTGTTGCGGGCCGACCTGTGGCGAGTATACTCACTGAATGTTCGGTAAGTAATTACCGGAAGCGAACTTCCCGGATCCGATCCGGGACGACGGCGAGGAGGCCAGCGATGTCGACGACGACCGCACCGGAGCTGGATGCCCAGGAGGCACAGGCGCAGTTCGACGCCCTGATCGAGGCCGACCAGCGCATCGAGCCGCGCGACTGGATGCCCGACGCGTACCGCCGCACGCTCATCCGCCAGATCTCGCAGCACGCGCACTCGGAGATCATCGGCATGCAGCCCGAGGCGAACTGGATCACCCGCGCCCCGAGCCTGAAGCGCAAGGCCATCCTGATGGCCAAGGTGCAGGACGAGGCCGGCCACGGGCTCTACCTCTACTCGGCCGCCCAGACGCTCGGCATCACGCGCGACGAGATGACGCAGCAGCTGATCGAGGGCCGCGCGCGCTACTCGTCGATCTTCAACTACCCCACCCCGACGTGGGCCGACATGGGTGCGATCGGCTGGCTGGTCGACGGCGCCGCGATCTGCAACCAGGTGCCGCTGTGCCGCGCGTCGTACGGACCGTACGGCCGCGCGATGGTGCGCATCTGCAAGGAGGAGTCGTTCCACCAGCGCCAGGGCTTCGAGATCCTGCTCGAGCTGTCGCAGGGCACCCCCGAGCAGAAGCAGATGGCGCAGGACGCCGTGAACCGCTGGTACTGGCCCTCGATCATGATGTTCGGCCCGCCGGACGACGACTCGCCCAACTCGGCGCAGTCCATGGCGTGGAAGATCAAGCGGTTCTCGAACGACGAGCTGCGCTCGCGCTTCGTCGGCATGCTCGTGCCCCAGTTCGAGGCGCTGGGCCTGGAGTGCCCCGACAAGGACCTGCGCTTCGACGAGGAGACCGGCCGCTGGATCTCGGGCCCGATCGACTGGGACGAGTTCCACGCCGTGCTCGACGGCCGCGGCCCCATGAACACCCACCGGCTGCGGCACCGCCGCGACGCCCACGAGGACGGCGCGTGGGTCCGCGAGGCCGCCGCCGAGTACGCCCGCAAGCAGCAGGAGAAGGCCCGCTTCGCGGCCTGATCCCCGCCACCCCGCTACGAGGAGACGACGATGTCCACCCCCGGTGACTCCCCCGCCGAGACCTGGCCCCTCTGGGAGGTCTTCGTCCGCGCGAACCGCGGCCTGAGCCACGTGCACGTCGGGTCGCTGCACGCGCCCGACGAGCAGATGGCGCTGCGCAACGCGCGCGACCTGTACACCCGGCGCGGCGAGGGCGTGTCGATCTGGGTCGTCCCCGCCGCCGCCATCACGACCAGCGACCCCGACGCGAAGGGCGCGTTCTTCGAGTCGCCCGCGGGCAAGAACTACCGGCACGCGGTGTACTACACGCGCGCCGAGGGGGTGAAGCACCTGTGACCGCCGAGGCGCCCGTCGACCACGGGCACGACGGGGAGTTCGACCACCACGGCGACGTGGCGGTCGACGCCCTGGACCTCGCCGACGAGCTCCCCGGGGCCGGCGGGATCGCGTCGCCCGACGTGGCCGAGTACGCCCTGCGGCTCGGCGACGACGCGCTCATCCTGTCCCAGCAGCTCGGCTGGTGGATCTCGCGCGCCCCGGAGCTGGAGGAGGACCTCGCGCTGGGCAACATCGGGCTGGACCTGCTCGGGCACGCCCGCGCCCTGCTTCGCTACGCCGGGACCGCGTCGGGCCGCACCGAGGACGACCTCGCGTACTGGCGCGACGAGCACGAGTTCCGCTGCTGCTGGCTCGTGCAGCAGCCCAATGGCGACTTCGCCGACACGATCGCGCGGCAGCTGCTGTTCTCGACCTACCAGGTCGAGCTCTACGACGCGCTCGAGCACAGCCCCGATCCCGCCCTGCAGGCGATCGCGGCCAAGGCGGCCCGAGAGGTCGCGTATCACCGGGACCACGCGGTGCAGTGGACGCTGCGCCTGGCTGGGGGCACGGACGAGTCGCGGCGCCGGATCGTCCGCGCGCTCGGCGACATCTGGGCGTACGCGGACGAGCCGTTCCAGGACGACGAGCTGATCGACCGCCTCGGCGACGTCGTGCCGCGGCCGTCGACGCTGCGCGCCGGCTTCGACGCCGCGATCGACGCCGTCTTCGCGGAGGCGGAGCTCGAGCGTCCGGCCGCCAAGCCCGCGATGGCGCGCGGCCGCTCCGGCTCCCACACGTCGTACCTGGGCTACATCCTCGCCGAGATGCAGTGGCTCGCGCGGCGTCATCCCGGGGCGAAGTGGTGAAGGGCGAAGTGGTGAGCGCCGTGGTCACGCAGTCCGACGCCACGGGCGTCCGCCCGGTGGACCCCGCATCCGCGGCCGCCTGGGACATCGCCGCGAAGGTGGCCGACCCCGAGGTCCCGGTCCTCACGATCGAGGACCTCGGCGTGCTCCGCTCGGTGCACTCCGACGGGCATCGGGTGCAGGTCGTGCTCACGCCGACGTACTCCGGATGCCCCGCGATCGAGCAGATGCGCGACGACGTCATCCTGCAGCTCACGGCGGCGGGCTACGACCGCGTGGACGTCGCGTTCACGCTCTCGCCGGCCTGGACCACGGACTGGATGAGCGAGGCCGGCCGGGTCAAGCTGGAGCGCTACGGCATCGCCCCGCCCAACGGCCGCGCGCCCGTGCGCCGGGGCCCGCTGCCCGTGTCGGTCGCGGTCAAGTGCCCGCGATGCCACTCCCTCCGCACGCGGGAGGTCTCCCGCTACGGCTCGACCTCCTGCAAGGCCCTGTACGAGTGCCTGGAGTGCCAGGAGCCGTTCGACTTCTTCAAGGTGCACTGATGCCCGCCACCGACATCGGCGCGAAGAAGCGCGCCACGTTCCACCGCCTGCGCGTCCAGGACGTGCGCCCGCTGACCGAGTCCGCGGTCGAGGTCACGTTCGCCGTGCCGCCCGAGCTCGAGGGCGAGTACCGCTACCTGCCCGGCCAGTACCTGGCGCTGCGCGCGACCATCGACGGGCACGAGGTGCGCCGATCGTACTCGATCTGCCGCCCGCCGGCGCCCGGGCGCGTATCGGTCGCGGTCAAGCGCGATGACCACGGCGTCTTCTCGCCGTGGGCCAACGAGCAGCTGCGGCCCGGCGACGAGCTCGACGTCATGAGCCCCCAGGGCACTTTCACGTCGAACCTCGCGGACCTCGAGGGCCGGCACGTCGTCGGCATCGCCGCCGGATCGGGCATCACGCCCGTGATCACGATGGCGCACCGCGTGCTCGAGGACAGCGCGACCGGGCGGTTCACGCTGCTCTACACGAACCGCTCGTCGCTCGACGTCATGTTCGTCGAGGAGCTCGCCGATCTGAAGGACCGCTTCCCCGACCGGCTGGCCCTGCACCACGTGCTCTCGCGCGAGCAGCGCACCGCTCCCCTGCTCTCCGGTCGCCTCGACGAGGCGAAGCTCCGGACGATCCTGGACGTGCTCATCCCCGTGCACACGGTCGACGAGTGGGCGCTGTGCGGGCCGTTCGAGCTCGTGCAGCTGTGCCGTGACCTGCTCGAGGAGCACGGCGTCGACCCGAAGCACATTCGGTACGAGCTCTTCACGACCGGCGAGCCGGGCCAGGCGCCGCCCGAGCGCGGACGCCCCGTGCAGGTGAGGGAGGGCGAGAAGACGTTCCGCATCGACTTCACACTCGACGGCACGTCGGCCTCGGTCGAGAGTCCCGTGAGCGCCAATGAGTCGATCCTCAACGCGGCGCTGCGCGTGCGGCCCGACGTCCCGTTCGCCTGCGCGGGCGGCGTGTGCGGCACGTGCCGGGCCCGCGTGCTCGACGGCAGCGTCACGATGCGCGAGAACTACGCGCTCGAGCCCGACGAGATCGAGCGCGGCTACGTGCTCACCTGTCAGTCCCACCCCACGTCCGACCGCGTCGTCGTCGACTACGACGTCTGACGGGCGCAGAACCGAGGAGTCCGGATGATCGACCTGACGATCGAGGGCGGCGTCGCCGAGGTCACGCTGAACGCGCCCGCGAAGCTCAACGCGCTGGGCCCCGAAGACCTCGACGCGCTCGGCGCCGCGTACAGCGAGGCCGAGGCGGCGGGCGTCCGCGCGCTCGTGCTGCGCGGCGAGGGCCGGGCGTTCTGCGCGGGCCGCGACATCGCGGGCGTGGATCCGCGCGAGGACGACGTGCTCGGGTACCTCGAGGGCCGGGTGGAGCCGGTGATGCGACGCATCGCGGAGTTCCCGGCCCCGACGTTCGCGGTGGCGCACGGTGCGTGCCTCGGCGTCGGCCTGGGCCTGCTGATCGCGAGCGACGTCGTCTACGTCGCCGAGTCGGCGAAGATCGGCAGCCCGTTCGTCAACCTCGGCGCGACGCTCGACTCCGGCGGGCACGCGCTGTTCTTCGAGCGGCTCGGCGCGCACCGCACGCTCGACCTGATCTACACGGGTCGCCTCATGACGGGCGCGGAGGCTGTGGCGCTGGGGCTGTTCTCACAGGCGCTGCCCGACGACGACGTCCTGGCCGCGGCGCGCGCCGCCGCCGCGAAGGCCGCGGACGGGCCGACGCAGGCGTTCGTCGCATCCAAGCGGCTGATCGCCGCGCTGCGCGACGAGCGCGTGGGATTCTGGCGATCGATGACGGATGAGAACCGCGCGCAGGCTGCGCTGTGCGACACCGACGACTACCGGGAGGGCTTCGCGGCCTTCCAGCAGAAGCGCCGACCGGCATTCACCGGCCGGGCATGAGAGGAGCGGACATGACCGACGCCGACACCGGGACGACGACCGACGCCGCCGGCAACTTCGTGGCTCAGCAGGGCCCCGGCGAGCTGGCCGAGCGGATGGGCATCGAGTTCCTCGAGCTCACGGTCGAGCGCTCCGTGGCGCGCATGCCCGTGCTCGGCAACCGGCAGTCGGTCGGGTTCGTCCACGGCGGCGCGTACGTCGTGCTGGGCGAGTCGCTCGGATCGGTCGCGGCCAACCTGCACGCGGGCCCCGGCCGCCTCGCGGTCGGCGTCGACGTCAACGCGACGCACACCCGATCGGCGACGTCGGGCCACGTGCACGCGGTGTGCACGCCGCTGCACCTCGGGAGGACGGTCGCGGTTCACGAGATCGTGATCACCGACGACGAGGGCCGGCGCTGCTCGACCGTGCGCATCACGAACCACATCAAGGACATGCCCGCGCACGCGAGCGCGTGAGCCGGACCGCCGTCCTGCGGGCCGGAGCCCGCCCCTCCCCGCGGGACTATTCTTGGACGCGGTCCGGAATCCTCGGACCGCACAGCAGATCCCTCACGAAGGTCCCCATGCTCCGTCGCGCCCTGCCCCTGCTCGCCCTGTCGGCATCCGTCGCCCTGATCGCGACCGCCTGCTCCCCTGCCGGCCAGGAGGCGGCCGAGCCGGCGACGGGCGGCACGCTCGTGTACGCCACCGGCGACGCGGAGCCGACCTGCCTGGACCCGCACGTGGGCGGCAACTACCCCCAGGCTCTGATCAGCTCGCAGTACCTCGAGCCGCTCGTCGGCCGCACGGCCGACGGGGAGATCACGCCGTGGCTCGCCGAGGACTGGGAGGTGTCCGAGGACGGGCTGACCTGGGACCTCACGCTGCGCGAGGATGTGACCTTCACCGACGGCACGCCGTTCGACGCGGAGGCCGTCAAGGTCAACATCGAGCACCTGCAGGACCCCGAGACCGCGTCGTCGACCGGCTACCTCGCGGTGTCTAAGGTCGCCGAGGTCGAGGTCGTCGACGAGACCCACGCGCGCTTCCACCTCTCGGAGCCCGACTCCGCGCTGCTGGAGTCGCTGAGCATGCCGTGGACCGCCATCCAGTCGCCCGCCGGCATCGAGCGGGGCATGGAGGAGAACTGCGCCGCGCCCATCGGCACGGGCCCGTTCATCGTCGAGGAGTGGGTGCCCCAGCAGCAGATCACCCTGGTCCGCAACGACGACTACGCCTCGCCCGGCCCGCAGGGCGAGCACGAGGGGCCCGCCTACCTCGACGAGATCGTGTGGCGCTTCATCCCGGACGCCGCGACGCGCCAGGCCGCGCTCGCCTCGGGCGAGGTCCACGTGATCGACAACCCGCAGCCCGACGCGATCGTGTCGGCCGAGCAGGGGGACGAGATCGAGCACATCGACGCGCCGCGCCCCGGCTCGGTCAACCGCATCGAGCTCAACGCCGGCCAGACGCCGTTCGACGACGCCCGCGTGCGCGAGGCGTTCATCCGCGCGGCCGACCCGAACCCGGGCATCGAGTCGCTCTACCTCGGCACCGTCACGCGCTCGTACTCGCCGCTCGGCAGCACCGAGCCCATGGGCGTCTCGGACGAGTCGCTGTTCGGCACCGACCCGGATGCCGCGAACGCGCTGCTCGACGAGGCCGGGTGGACCGAGCGCGACGCGGACGGCACGCGCATGAAGGACGGGCAGCGCCTCACGGTGCGCTTCCCCGTGAGCACCAACCAGTCCGTCGCGGCCGAGCAGTCGCTGTTCGAGCAGATCCAGGCCAACACGGCCGCGGTCGGCTTCGACGTGCAGCTCTCCCCCGTCGACCTGTCCACCTGGTACGGCGCGCTCGGCGCGAACGAGTACGAGGCCGTGAGCGCGCCCTACACGCGCGTGGGTCCCGAGGTGCTCCGCGTGCTGTACCACTCGGACGGCATCGTGCCCGCGCCGTCCGGCTACTTCGCGAACCACGCCCAGCTGAGCGACCCCGAGCTCGACGCGCTGCTCGACCAGGCCTCGGCGACGCACGACGAGGCGGCCCGCGCCGACCTGTACGCGCAGGCGCAGCAGCGCATCCTGGAGAGCTTCACGATCCTGCCGCTGTACGACCAGCAGAACCACTTCCTCACGCGCGGCGTGACGGGCGTGACGACGCTCGGCACGGTCGCGACGCCGACCTTCGTCGATGCCCGACTCGTCGGCTGATCCCCTCCCCGCGCGACTGGCGCGCGGGCTCCCGGCCTGGCTGCGCTGGCTGCTGGGCCGGATCGGCTCCGCGCTGCTGGTGATCTGGGTCGTCGCGACCGCGGTGTTCTTCGCGCTGCGCGCCTCCGGCGACCCGCTCGAGGCGATCCTCGGCGGACCCGGCTCCCAGGCCGGGCCGGAGGCGGTCGCCCAGGCGCGCGCGGCGTACGGCCTCGACCATCCCCTGGTCGTGCAGTACCTCGCGCAGCTGTGGCGCGTCGCGACGTTCCAGCTCGGCGACTCGTATGCCCGCCGCCAGCCGGTCGCGGAGCTCATCGGCGCCCAGCTCCCGGGGACGCTGCTGCTCGCGGTCCTCGCGCTGCTGCTCGCGTGGGCGCTCGCGGTCGCCGGTTCGACGATCGCGGCGACCGCGGGCGCCGGATCGGGATGGCGGGGCCGGGCCGGTCGCGCCGCGGTGGGCGTGCTGCGGGGGCTCGAGCTGGTCGCGACCGTGATGCCGCAGTTCTGGCTCGGCGCGGTGCTCATCCTGGTGTTCGCGTCGTCGCTGCAGATTCTTCCCGCCACCAGCTCCGGCGCCGGCCCGGCCGGCCTGGTCCTCCCCGTCGTCACGCTCGCGATCCCGATCGCGGGCTTCCTGGCGCAGGTGTCCCGCGACGCCCTGCTGGAGGCCGACGCGTCGCCGTTCGCCGTCACCGCGCGGTCGCGCGGGGCGAGCGAGCCGCGCGTGCTGCTGCACCACACGCTGCGGCACGCGAGCCTTCCGGCCCTGTCCCTGTCGGGCTGGGCGTTCGGCCACCTGCTGAGCGGCGCGGTCGTGGTCGAGGCGCTGTTCGCGCGCCCCGGCCTCGGTCGCCTGCTGCTCGACGCCGCGATGTCGCGCGATGTGCCGCTCGTGATCGGGGCGGTCGTGGTGGTGGCGCTGCTCTACGTGGTCGTCGTCACGGTCGTCGACGCGGTCGAGCTCGTGGTGGATCCGCGGCTGCGCACGCCCCGTGCGCCGCACGCGATGCGCACGCCCGAGCTGGCGGTGGGATCGTGAGCGTCATGGCGGCCGATGCCGCGCGGATCCTCCGGCGCCTCGGTCCCGGCGGCGTCGTCGCGGCGCTCGGGCTCGCGGCCATCCTGCTCGCGGTCGTCGCGCCCGGCGTGCTCGCCCCCGGCGATCCGCTCGCGATCGCGCCCGCCGAGGCGTTCTCGCCGCCGTCGTGGACGCATCCGTTCGGCACCGACGAGTCCGGGCGCGACCTGTTCACGCGCGTGGTGCACGGCGCGGCCGCGTCGGCCGGCATCGGCCTGGCCGCCACCGGGATCGGCATCGGCGCGGGCCTCGTGCTCGGCTTCGCGGGCGCCCTGGGCCCGCGCTGGCTGGATGCCGCCATCGCCCGCGTCGTCGAGGTGCTCTTCGCGCTCCCCACGCTCGTGATGGCGCTGCTCCTGGTCGCCGTCATCGGGCCCGGCACGCAGGCGTCCGTCATCGCGATCGGCGCCGCGACCGCGCCCGGGTACGCGCGCATCCTGCGGGCCCGCGTGCGGGGCGTGGTCCGCAGCGACTACGTCGCGTATGCGCGGCACGAGGGCGTCGGACCCGTCGCGGTGTTCGCGCGCCACATCGCCCCCAACACGCTGTGGCCGCTGGTCGCGACCGCGACGCTCGGCGTCGGCCAGGCGATCGTGTGGGTGTCGGCCCTCAGCTTCCTGGGGCTGGGCGCGCTGCCGCCCTCGCCGGAGTGGGGCGCCATGCTCAACGCGGGTCGCGTGTACATCGGCACGGCGTGGTGGATGACCGTGCTGCCCGGCCTCGCGATCGTCGCGACCGCGACCGTCCTGACCGTGCTGGGCCGCCGGGCGTCCGGCGCCGGATCGGCGGGCTCATGACGACTTCCCTGCTCAGCGTCCGCGGGCTGCGCGTGCGGCTCGGCGGAGCCGACGTGCTGCGCGGCGTCGACCTGGAGGTCGCGCCCGGCGAATGCCTCGCCGTCGTGGGCGAGTCCGGTGCGGGCAAGTCCGTGCTCGCCCGCACCCTGCTCGGCCTCACGCGCCGCGACGGCGCGGGCGTCGCCGCCGACGTGTTCGACATCGCGGGGCGCGATGCGCGCCGGCTGCCCGAGCGCGCGTGGCGCGCGCTGCGCGGCGCAGACGTGTCCCTCGTGCTGCAGGACGCCCTGCAGTCCCTGGACCCGCTGCGCACGATCGGCGCGGAGGTCGGCGAGACCCTCGCGGTCCGCGGCGTCCCGCGCGCCGAGCGGCGATCCCGCGTGCTGGACGCGCTCGATGCGGCCGGCCTCCCGCTCGGCGGCCCGGCGCGCGTGGAGTCCGATGCGCGCCTGCGGCAGCGCCCGGGCCAGCTGTCGGGCGGGATGCGCCAGCGCGCGCTGATCGCGTCGGCGGTGGTCGGCGGGGCGCGGCTGATCGTCGCCGACGAGCCGACCACGGCCCTGGACGCGACGACCGCCGTCCGCGTCCTGGGCCTGCTGGGCCGCCTGCGCGACGAGGGCACGGGACTGCTGCTCATCACGCACGACCTGTCCGCCGTCGCGCGCGTCGCCGACCGGATCGCGGTGATCGACGGCGGGCGCATCGTCGAGCACGGGTCCGCGGAACAGGTGCTCCACGCGCCCGCGCATCCCGCGACGCGCGCGCTGCTCGCGGCGGCCCCCACGGGCCCGAAGCCCACGGCGGCAGCACCCGACGGACCCGTACTCGAGGCCTCGGGCCTGGTGCGGCGGTACGCGGGGCCGGCGGGCCCGTTCGCGGCGGTCGACCGCGTGGACGTCTCCGTCCGGCGCGGCGAGGTGCTCGGGGTCGTGGGCGAGTCCGGCTCAGGCAAGTCGACCCTGGCGCGGCTCCTCACGGGCCTCGAGCGCCCCGACGCCGGCGAGGTGCACCGGGCGGAGGGCGCGCGGATGCGGCTCGTGCCGCAGGATCCGCTCGGCTCGTTCGATCCGCAGCACACGGTCGAGCGCATTCTGCGCCTCGCACGGCGCGGCGCCGCGCCCTCGCCCGCCGCGCTGCTCGAGCGCGTCGGACTCGACCCCGCCGCGGTGCTGCGGCGCCGCCCGGCGAGCCTGTCGGGAGGCCAGCGCCAGCGCGTCGCGATCGCGCGCGCCCTCGCGGCGGACCCGGACGTGCTGGTCTGCGACGAGCCGGTGTCGGCGCTGGACGTCACGACGCAGTCGGGCATCCTCGACCTGCTGCTGGACCTGCAGCGGACGGAGGGCCTGGCGATCGTGTTCATCTCGCACGACCTCGCGGTCGTCCGGAGGGTGAGCGACCGCGTCGCGGTCATGCGGCACGGCGTCGTGGTCGAGGAGGGCGGCACCGAGTCCGTGTTCGGCGATCCGCAGCACGCGTTCACCCGCGACCTGGTGGCCGCCGCGCTCGGCTAGGCGTCAGTCGGCGCTGGTGACCGACAGCACGGAGCCGGCCGAGTCCAGGTTCACGAGAAGCACGTCGTCGGCCGCATCCGGGTCGAGCGCGTACTCGAGCACCGCGAACGGGTCGTCGCCGCCGTGCTCGTCGGCGAGGATCGTCATGCTCATCAGCTGCAGCGACCGGATGATGTCCACCGCGGGCTCGCCGCTGATGTCCACCAGGTAGTCCTCGAGCTCGTCGCCCAGGGTCTCCTGCTGCATCAGGATGTACTCGGTCACCTCGCTCGCGCGGTTGTCCACCTCCGCGAGCATCGCGACGCGGGCGCGGCGATCCAGCTCCTCCAGCGCCGACACCATGGCGGCCGCCGCGTCGAGGGCGGCCGGGGACACGTCGTCCTGGTCGGGCGCGGTCAGGTCGACCGTCACGTTCTGGTCGCCCAGATCGACGTTCTCCGACCAGAAGATCGAGCCGTCGGGACCGGACTCCAGAAGACCGAAGAAGTCGTGTTCGATCGCCATAGACCTATGTAAGCAGTCGCACCGCCGCGGCGGTAGGTTGCGCATCTCGAGCGTGTCCCGCGCCTCACGGCACCGCGACCGCGCCGGCCGCCGCGACGCTCCGCGCCGTCAGTCGACGGCGCCCTCGACCAGCGACTGGACGAACACATGCGGGGTGAAACCGGTGAGATCGCCGATGCCCTCGCCCTGGCCGACGAGCTTGACCGGGATGCCCGTGCGCTCCTGGACGGCGAGGACGAAGCCGCCCTTGGCCGAGCCGTCGAGCTTCGAGATCACAAGGCCCGTGACGCCCGCGTGCTGCAGGAACGCCTCGGCCTGCATCACGCCGTTCTGACCCGTCGTGGCGTCCAGCACGAGCAGCACCTCGCTGATCGGCGCCTGCTTCTCGATCACCCGGCGGATCTTGGTGAGCTCGTCCATGAGCCCGCCCTTGGTGTGCAGGCGCCCGGCCGTGTCCACGAGCACGATCTCGGTGCCCGTGCGCTTGGCGTGGTCGATCGTCTGGAACGCGACGGACGCCGGATCCTGGCCCTCGCGCTCCGGGCGGACGATGGCGGCGCCCCCGCGCTCGGCCCACGTCGCCAGCTGGTCGACGGCGGCGGCGCGGAACGTGTCGGCGGCCCCGACCACGACCGAGCGCCCGTAGCGGCGCAGGAAGTGCGCGAACTTGCCGATCGTCGTGGTCTTGCCGACGCCGTTGACGCCCACCACGAGCACCACGGCCGGTCGCTCGGTGAGCTTCAGGGTCGTGTCGTACTTCGCGAAGCGCTCCTCGAGCGTCTCCTGGAGCATGCGGTTCAGGTCGCGCGGGTCCGTCGTGCGGTATCGCTCGACGTCCGCGCGCAGCTGCTCGACGACGCGCTCCGTGATGTCCGGGCCGAAGTCCGCCTGGATGAGGGCGGTCTCGAGCCCGTCCCAGGTGTCCTCGTCGATTGTCGGACGCACGAACACGCCGCGCAGGGCACGACCCAGGGACCACTTCTCCGCCATGGGTCCAGCCTATGCGGATGCGCGCGGGGCTCAGTCGCGCGTGACGCGCACGCCCTTGCCGACGACCGTGATGCCGCTGTCGGTGACCGTGAAGCCGCGCGAGCGGTCCAGCTCGGGGTCGACGCCCACGGTCGCCCCGGACTCCACGATCGCGCTCTTGTCGACGATCGCGCGGCGCACGGTGGCCCCGGCCGCGATGCGCGACTGCTCGAACACGATGGAGTCGCTCAGCATGGCCCCCGACTCGACGACCGTCCGCGCTCCCAGCACGCTGCGCTCGATGTGCGCGCCCGAGATCACGGATCCGAGCGACACGATCGAGTCGATGACCGTGCTGAGCGTGCCGCGCGCGTCGCGCGTGAACTTCGCGGGAGGCATGTTGTCCTGCCGGCTGAAGATCGGCCACTCGTCGTTGTACAGGTTGAACACCGGCAGCACCGAGATCAGGTCCTGGTGCGCGTCGAAGTACGAGTCGATCGTCCCCACGTCGCGCCAGTAGTACCGGTCGCGCGCCGTGCTGCCCGGCACGTCGTTGTGCTTCATGTCGTAGACCCCGGCCGCGCCGCGCTCCACGAAGTAGGGCACGATGTCGCCGCCCATGTCGTGCTTCGAGTCGGCGCGCTCGCCGTCCGCGAGCACCGCGTCCACCAGCGCATCCGCCGTGAAGACGTAGTTGCCCATCGATGCGAGGACCTCCCCGGGCGAGTCGGGAAGGCCCTGCGGGTGCTCGGGCTTCTCGAGGAACTCGCGGATGCTGTCCGGCTTCTCGGGGTCGACGTCGATCACGCCGAACTGGTTGGCGAGCGAGATCGGCTGCCGGATGGCCGCCACGGTGCACTCCGCGCCCGAGGCGATGTGCGCCTCGATCATCTGCTCGAAGTCCATGCGGTACACGTGGTCGGCGCCGACCACGACGATGTAGTCCGGCTTCTCGTCGTAGACGAGGTTGAGGCTCTGCAGGATCGCGTCGGCCGAGCCGAGGTACCAGCGCTTGCCGAGGCGCTGCTGCGCCGGCACCGACGTGACGTACGAGTTGAACAGACCGTTCAGGCGCCACAGCGTCGAGATGTGCCGGTCGAGGCTGTGGGACTTGTACTGGGTCAGCACGACGACCTGGCGCAGACCGGAGTTCATCAGGTTCGACAGCGCGAAGTCGATCAGGCGGTAGTGCCCACCGAACGGCACTGCCGGTTTCGCCCGGTCCAGCGTCAAGGGCATCAATCGCTTGCCCTCACCGCCTGCCAGGACGATACCGAGAACCTTCTTCGTCGCCGCCATGCGGTCACCTGCCCTTCGTCGGACCTCGAGCCCGACACTACTGTCGTATGCGCCCCCAGCGGGAGTGCGACTTAGCCGATCACTCGAAGGATCCGATTGTCATGGGGCGTCGCGGAGGGCCGCGACGCAGTACGGTGACTGCATGCGCGTCGATCTGCTCACCCGCGAGTACCCGCCGGAGATCTACGGAGGCGCGGGCGTCCACGTCGCCGAGCTCGCGAAGGCGCTGCGCCTGCCGCGGCCGGGCGTCGACCTGGAGGTCCTGGTGCGGTGCTTCGGCGCTGCCCGCGACGAGCCGGGCACGTTCGCGTACGGCATCCCGTCGGGACTCGCGTCGGCCAACGGCGCGCTCCAGACCATGGGCGTCGACCTCGAGATCGCCTCGGATGCGGCGGGCGCCGACCTGGTGCACTCGCACACCTGGTACGCGAACTTCGCGGGCCACGTCGCGAAGATGCTGCACGGCATCCCGCACATCGCCACGGCGCACAGCCTCGAGCCCCTGCGTCCGTGGAAGGCCGAGCAGCTCGGAGGCGGCTACCGCCTGTCGAGCTGGATCGAGCGGGACGCGCTGACGCAGGCGGACGCGGTCGTCGCCGTGAGCGAGGGCATGCGGCGCGACCTGCTGCGCGTCTACCCGGACCTCGAGCCGGACCGCGTCAAGGTCGTCTACAACGGCATCGACCTCAGCGCCTGGCAGCGCGTCGACGACCCCGAAACGGTCCGTGCGCTGGGGGTCGACCCGGATCGCCCGTCCGTCGTGTTCGTCGGTCGCATCACGCGCCAGAAGGGCCTGCCGTACCTGCTGCGCGCGGCGCGCCTGCTGCCGCCCGAGGTGCAGCTGGTGCTGTGCGCCGGCGCCCCGGACACCCCCGAGATCATGGCGGAGGTCGAGGGCCTGGTCGCCGAGCTGCGCCAGGAGCGCTCCGGCGTCGTGTGGATCGACCGCCACCTGCCGCGCCCCGAGCTGTGCGCCCTGCTGAGCGCCGCGACGACGTTCGCGTGTCCCTCCGTGTACGAGCCGCTCGGCATCGTGAACCTCGAGGCCATGGCGTGCGGCGCCCCGGTCGTCGGGACCCGCACCGGCGGCATCCCCGAGGTCGTGGCCGACGGCGTCACGGGCACGATCGTGCCGATCGACCAGCTGGACGACGGCACCGGCACCCCGACCGACCCGGACCGCTTCGTCGCGGATCTCGCCGCGGCCCTGACCGACATGGTCTCGGACCCCGACCGCGCCCGCGCGCTGGGCGAGGCCGGCCGCGAGCGGGCCGAGCGCGAGTTCTCGTGGCTGTCGATCGCGGACCGCACCATCGAGCTCTACTCCGAGGTCCTCGGCCGCTGACGCGCGCTCAGTCCGCGCGACGCACGCTCGCGGTCACCGTGAACTTCGGGTTGCGGCCGGCCTGACGGGTCGGGCCGACGAGGCGCTCGAGGATCGGGCGGTAGCCGAGGTGCGAGTTGTACACGCACCAGAGCTCCCCGCCGGGGCGCAGCACGCGCGCCGCGTCGGCGAGCAGCCGCGGGGCGATCGCGTCGGTGACCGCGGCGCCGGAATGGAACGGCGGGTTGAGCAGGATGAGGTCGGCCGACGCACCGGGCTGCGATCCGAGCCCGTCGTCGCGCACGACGTCGACGCGGTCGGCGACGGCGTTCGCCGCTGCGGTGGCGCGGGCGGAGGCGACTGCGGCGGCGGACTGGTCCGTCGCGACGACCCGGATGCCGGGCCGCTCGCGCGCCAGCATGGTCGCCAGGACGCCGGTGCCGCACGCGAGGTCGATCGCCGAGGCCGCCTCCCGCATGTCCGGCAGGAACCGCAGCAGGAAGCGCGTGCCGATGTCGATCGACGTCCCGGCGAACGCGGCGCCGTGCGCGCAGACCGTGATGCGCGGATCGGAGTGCTCCTGACGCCGGGGCCATGACGGCTCCGTCGGGATCGGACCCGACGCGTGCAGCACGCGCGACTTACTCGCCGCCCGGCTGGCGGTCACCTCCTCGAAGTGGCGCGCGAGCACGTCGTTCATCGCGAGCGTCATGTGCTTGACGCGCCCGCCCGCGACGAGGCGGGCACCGGGCGCCGCGGACGCCGCGACGACCTGGGCGATCTCGTCGAGCGCGTCCAGAGAGCGCGGCAGCTGCATGAGCACGGTCGCGGCTCCCTCCGCCAGCTCCGGGCCGAGGTCTTGCCAGGCGACCCGATCGAGCGGGAGCCCGAGCTCCTCGGCGTTGAGCCGCAGGGCCCGCTCCCCCGTGATCGCATCCTGATGCACGCGGATCCGGATGTCCGGCTGGGTGGCCAGCAGCGAGAGCGTGATCGCGCCGTATCGGTCGCCGATCACCACGACCTCGTCGCCGAGATCGCCCGCCTCGCTCAGGATGAGCCGGTCGCTCGCGTCGGCGGCCACGAGATCGTGCGCCTCGACGTCGGGGCGCCGGCGCAGGCGCGGCGCGAGCCGGTCGAACGCCTCGAGTCGATCGGGCGCGGGCGCGGCGCTCACGAGGCCGCGCGCTCGGAGATCCGCTGGCCGACGACGGCCGAGACGCCGTCCTGGCGCATCGAGACGCCGTAGAGCGCGTCCGCGATCTCCATCGTGCGCTTCTGGTGCGTGATCACGATCAGCTGACTGGACTCGCGCAGCTGCTCGAACACGCCCAGCAGGCGCCCGAGGTTGGCGTCGTCAAGCGCCGCCTCGACCTCGTCCAGGATGTAGAACGGGCTGGGCCGCGCCTTGAAGATCGCGGTGAGGAACGCCACAGCGGCGAGCGACCGCTCGCCTCCGGACAGCAGGGAGAGCCGCTCGATCTTCTTGCCCACCGGCCGCACCGAGACCTCGATGCCCGTCGTGAGCATGTTCTCGGGGTCGGTGAGCGCGATGGATCCCGTGCCGCCGGGGAACAGGATCGGGAAGACCTCGGCGAACGCGGTCTTCGTGTCCTCGAACGCGGCCTCGAAGATCACCTGCATGCGCTCGTCCAGGTCCGCGATGATCGTCATCAGGTCCTTGCGGGTCTGCAGGAGGTCGTCCAGCTGCTCCGTGAGGAACCTGTGCCGCTGCTCCAGCGCGGCGAACTCCTCGAGCGCCAGCGGGTTCACCCGCCCCAGCTGCGCGAGCTTGCGCTCCGCGTCGCGGAGGCGGCGCTCCTGCATGCGCCGGTCGTACGGCAGCGTGGCGGGCATGTCGTCCGCGGCATGTTCCGCGCTCTCGGCGTGCGCGTCGTCCGGCGTGCCGATGTCGGCAACATCGCGGGGAACCGGCTGGTCCGGACCGTATTCCGAGACCAGCACGTCCTCGTTGAGGCCCAGCTCGCTCGACACGCGCTCGAGCAGGCTCGTGATGTGCAGCTTCTTCTCGTGGATCTGGAGCTCGAGGCCGTGCACGCTCTCGGTCAGCCCGGTGAGGCGCTCGCGCAGGGCCGCCTCCTGGCCGCGCAGCTCGCGCAGCTCGCTCGACACCGCGCTGCGCGCGCTCTCGGCCTCGGCCAGCGCCAGGCGGGCCTCCGCGACCGACCGGTCCACGGAGTCCAGCAGGTGCGGCAGCTCGGCCGCGACGCCCTCCGCGATCTCGCGCTGGGCGCGGCGGATCACGGCACGGCGGGCCGCCTGAGCGGCCGCCTCGCGCTCCCGCTCGCGCTGGCGCTCCAGACTCGCCGCGCGCGCCTCGGCGGCCCGGACGCGCTCGCGGAGCGTCTCGACCTCCAGGCGCGCGCGCATCTCCTCCTCGCGGGCCGCGTCGAGGGCCGCGAGATACCCGTCGCGCGCCGAGGCGTCGAGGATGGGGCGGGGCTTCTCGAGCGCCCGGTTGAGCTCGTCCGCGGCGGCCTTGGCCTTGGTCTCGGCGTCGGCGACCGCCCCCTGCGCCTGGGCGAGTCCCGCCTCGAGCCGCTCGCACTCCGCGACGGCCGACTCGTGGCGCACCGTGGCGCGGTTGAGCTGCTCGGCGTGCTGCGCGAGCTGCGCATCGTGCTCGCGCAGCGCCTGCAGCGCCTCCTTGCCGACGCGGCGCGCGGTCTGCAGGCGCTCGTTCGCCTCGCTGCGCTCGACGGTCAGGGCCTCGACCTGCACGCGGACCTCGTCAAGCCGCGCGGCGGCCGCGTCGCGCTCCGCCTGCAGCTCGAGCCGCGATCGCTCCCCCGTGCCCGCGCGCAGTGTCTGCGCCGTGCACACCTCGCCCGCACGGGTCACCACGACGAGCCGGCCGCCGACGTCCGCGCCCGCGGCGTCGAACGCGGCGCGGGCCGCTGCGAGGTCGTCCGCGATGGCCACGTGGTCCAGGATGCGCAGCACGCCCTCGGGCGCGCGCACGACGTCGCGCGCCCGGACGACGCCTGCGACCGACGGAAGCGCGGCGACGTCGACGTCCGCCTCGGCGATCACGATGTCGAGCACGCCGAACTCCGCGGCGCCCTCGGCGACGGCGTACGCCGCGGCGCGCGAGTCCACGAGCACGCCCTCGGCGAGGGGGCCGAGCACCGCCGCGACGGCGGCCTCGTAGCCCGCGTCGACGTGCACCGCGTCGCCCACGAGCCCGCGCACGCCCTCGCCCCCGCGCGCCACGAGCGCCGCCGCGCCGTTCTGGACGTCGAGCGCGCTCGACAGCGCCGCAACCTTCGCCGTCAGGGCGTCGGCCTCGCGCTCGGCCGTGCGGTGGGCCTCGCGGATCCGCTCCAGCTCGGCCTCGGCGTCGGCGGTCTCGCGCTGCGCGGCCTCGTACGCCGCCTGGTGCTCGGCGGCGGTGCCCTCGGACACCACGGCGGGGTCGATCTGCTCGAGCGCCTCGGCCGCCTCGATCCGGCGCTGGTCGGCCGCGTCGAGCGCGTTCTGCTGACGCAGCACCGCGCCGCGGACGGCTGCCAGAGCCGACTGGGCCGCCTCCGCCGAGCCGCGCAGGGCGGTCAGCCGCATGTCGTGCTCCGACACGAGCGCGCTCTGCTCGGCGATGTCGGCGTCGAGCGCGTCGAGCTCGGCCCGCGCGCGCATCACGGCGCGCGCGGCCTCCTGGACGGCGTCCTGCGCATCGCCCAGACCGTCGGAGATCTGCGTGATCTCCGCACGCGCCTCGTCGATCGCGGCCTGCGTGACCGTGACGGCCACCGTGCTCGGGTCCTCGTCAGCGCCGAGCAGCGCCAGGCGCTGGTTGGCCAGCGTGTACAGGCCGCGCAGCCGCTCCTGCACCTGCTCGAGCGCGAACGCCACGCGCCGGGCCTCGTCGACCGCCTCGGCGTTCTGCTCGCGCTCGAGCTGGGCGATGCGGGCGCGCACGCCGTCGGCCTGCTCCTGCAGCACCAGGCGCTCGGTGTGGCGCTCCTGCTCGCTGCGCGCGTGGTCCGCGAGCGCGGCGCGCAGCTGAACGACCTCGTCGGCCAGCAGGCGCGCCTTGGCGTCGCGCACGATCGCCGCGATGGTCTGCGCCTCGCGCGCGATCTCGGCCTGCTTGCCGAGGGGCTTGAGCTGCCGGCGGATCTCCCCCGCCAGGTCGCTCAGGCGCGTCAGGTTCTGCTCCATCGCCTCGAGCTTGCGGAGGGTCTTCTCCTTGCGGCGGCGGTGCTTCAGGATGCCCGCGGCCTCCTCGATGAACCCGCGCCGGTCCTCGGGGGTCGCCTGCAGGACCGCGTCGAGGCGGCCCTGGCCGACGATCACGTGCATCTCGCGCCCCAGACCCGAATCGCTCAGGAGCTCCTGGACGTCGAGCAGGCGGCAGGACTCGCCGTTGATCGCGTACTCGCTCGAGCCGTTGCGGAACAGCGTGCGGCTGATCGTCACCTCGCTGTACTCGATCGGCAGGGCGCCGTCCGAGTTGTCGATCGTGAGCTGCACCTCGGCGCGGCCGAGCGGCCCGCGCGTCGCCGTGCCGGCGAAGATGACGTCCTCCATCTTGCCGCCGCGCAGGGTCTTGGCGCCCTGCTCGCCCATCACCCACGCGAGCGCGTCGACGACGTTGGACTTGCCGGATCCGTTGGGCCCCACGATCGCGGTCACACCCGGCTCGAGCGCGAACGTGGTGGGCTGCGCGAACGACTTGAAGCCCTTGAGCGTCACGCTCTTCAGGTGCATCCGCGGTCCTCTCGATTCCGGTGCCCGCACGGGGCCGCGATCCCTGGAAATCGCCGGGATTCACGCTACCGGACGGGCCTCGCCGCACCGCGCAGCGCGCACGCGGTTCGCATCGAATCTGAGAATCCGCTTGACGACGACGTCCGCGCCGCTATAGCGTCATTCTCCGCAAGCCCGCGAGATCGAGAGGAGGGCGTCATGTTCATGATCACTGCACCAGTGACCCGGTTCACCGGAAAGGCGTCCGGCCCCATCCGCGCGCTCGATGCGGCGCACCGCGCCGCGCGCATCCTCGGCTGACGTCCGCCGTCGCCCACCCCGGGCGACCCGGCCCCGCCTCCGGACCTCCGCCGCGCCTCCGCCGGTCGTCATGACCGCCCGCGCCGAATGGTCCCCGCGCCGACTCCGTCGGCTCCGCGCCTGACCCGGCCTCCGCGGTCCGCGCCTTCCGCGATCCCGCTTCTCCGCGAGGGTCGCCGCAATCCCCGTCCCCCGAGCCGTGGGGACGTCCATCCGCCCCTGTCCGGGGCGCTCCTGAGGAGAACACCATGTCGAACACGCTCATCACCGGTCGCCGCGACAACCGCCACGAGGCCGAGAGCCTCGCGGCGCGCACGTCGCATCCGCCGGGGCCTCCCCAACAGGCCGCGCAGGCGCTGCAGAACCGCTCTGCACGCACCGCGCTTCCCGACCGGGTGGCCATGTGGATCGGTCTCAAGCTGCTGCTGTGGGGCACCCGCCCCGAGCCGCGCGACGCCGAGACGATCGAACGCCGCGACCTGCGCGAGGCCCTCGCCGAGCGCGCGATCCGCGAACACCGCGCGGCCCTCGAACGGGCCCGCGCCGCCAGCGGCCTGATCGCCTACACCGGCCAGTTCGGCCGCTGACGAACCCCACCCCGGCCGGGCGGGGCGATCCCCCGCCCGGCCGAACCTCCATCCGGAAGGAAAGCTCCACCATGTCCCCCACGACGGGATCCCTTCTCGCCGGCCTGCGCATCGACGCGCTCCGGCTCCCCTCCTCGGTCGACGCCCCCGAGGCCGCCGACCTCCTCGCCGCGGCGCGCGTCATGACCGACGCCCTGCGGCACGACACCGGCACGACGCTGTTCGACGCCGAGCCCGCGGAGTGGCTCGCCGGCCTGCGCGCCACCCGGTACGTCGACCGCCGGGTCCGCCTGGCGCGGCTCGAGGACCGCGTGGTCGGCGTCCTCGAGCTCGACGTCCCGCTCGACGGCGAGCGCTCCGCGAACGCGGGCTTCCACGTCGCGCCCGACGCCCGCGGCGCGGGCATCGAGGACGCGCTGATCGAGGAGGCCGAGCGCCTCGCGCGCGACGCCGGCCGCTCGGTGCTGTACACCTGGAACCTCACCACGATCGACGTGCCGGGCGAACGCCTCCCGTCGCCGGCGGGCATCGGCTCCGTCCCGCTCGAGGCGGACAGCACGCGGCGCCTGCTTCGGCACGGGTACACGCTGGGTCAGGTCGAGCGCGTCAGCACGTTCGAGTTCGCGGCATCGCTGACGCGCGCCGAGCGGATGCTCGAGACCGCGCTGGCCGCGGCCGGGCCCGAGTACCGCCCGGTGTGGTGGCCGTCGCCGGCCGCCGACGAGCTCGTGGACGGCTACGCCTACGCCGTGGGCAGGATGGCCACGGACGTGCCGAGCGGAGAGCTCGACTGGGAGCCCGAGGCCTGGGACGCGGAGCGCATCCGCTACCGCGAGCGGCTCAAGGCCGACGCCGGCCAGCTCATGGCGGTCGCGGCGGTCGTCCACGAGCCGACCGGCGCCGTCGCCGCGTTCAACGAGCTCGTGATCGGACGTGACCGCTCGCGCCCGACGCAGAACTACGGAACGCTCGTGCTGCCGGAGCACCGCGGGCACCGCCTCGGCACGATCGTGAAGTGCCTCGGCCTGATCCGCTGGCACGAGCTCGTGCCGACCTCGCCGCGGGTCATGACGTTCAACGCCGAGGAGAACAGGTTCATGCTCGACGTGAACGAGGCCGTCGGGTTCGCTCCCGCGGCCGCGTCGGGCGAGTGGAAGAAGGAACTGTGATGGACATCCGGATCGAGCCGGTCGCCGTGCCCGAGACGCTCGACGCCCCGGAGGCGGCGGAGTTCGTCGCCCTCGCGGAGCTGTCGAACCAGGCGTGGCGACGCGAGTCCGGAACCGACCTGCACGACGACGATCCGCGGGAGCTGATCGTCCGGTGGCGCGAGACGCCGTACCGCGCGACGCGGGTGATCGCCGCGCGGGTGGACGGCGAGCCGGCCGGCATGGCCTACCTGGAGCTCGACAAGACCACCCAGGAGTCGGCCGAGATCGACGTGTCGCTCGCCGCGGAGCACGACGACGGTCCCGTCGCCGACGCGCTGTTCGCCGAGCTCGAGCGCATGGCGCGCGAGTCGGGCCGCCGCATCCTGCAGTCGTGGACCATCCACCGCGCGGAGCCCGTCGAGGACCGCGTGATCCCGCCGACGGGAGCCGGATGGATTCCCCTCGACGCCGGGTACCGGCGCATGGTGCGCAACGGCTACGCGCTGGGGCAGGTCGAGCGCAACAGCGTGTTCGACCTGCAGGGCTCCTACGACGCGGTCGACCGGCTGCTCGAGCAGGCGCTCGCCAAGGCCGGACCGGACTACCGCGCGGTCTGGTGGTCGGGGGCCACCCCACCCGAGTACGCCGCCGGCTACGCCGCCGCGATCGCGCGGATGAGCTCCGACGTCCCCGTCGGCGAGCTGTCGGCCGAGCAGTCGGTCTGGGACGCGGAGCGCGTGTTCGAGCGCGACGGACGGTTCGCCGAGGCGGGGACGCTCATGGGCGTGACCCTGGTCATCCACGAGCCGACGGGCGAGGTCGCGGCTTTCAACGAGCTGCAGATCGGGCCGGATCGCACCCGCCCGACCTCCCAGTGGGGCACGCTCGTGATGCCGGAGCACCGCGGTCGCCGGCTCGGCGCGATCGTCAAGTGCGTCGGGCTGAGGCGCTGGCACGAGATCGTGCCCGAGTCGCCGTGCGTCTCGACGTTCAATGCCGAGGAGAACCGGTACATGCTCGACGTGAACGAGGCCGTGGGCTTCGTTCCGGCGTCGTACGCGGGCGCGTGGGAGAAGAAGCTCGCGTAGCTCCCGGCCGGCGCCGCCGCTGGTTGACTGGTGACATGAGATTCACCGTGATCGGCGGCGGCGTCGGCTGCGCCCGGTTCGTCAGGGGGCTGCGCGAGCACGTGCGGCGGACCGGCGGCGAGGACCGGATCGACGTGGTCGTCAACACCGCGGACGACTGGTGGGTGTCGGGGCTGCGGATCGCCCCCGACCACGACAGCCTGCTGTACGCGCTGGCCGGCGTGAACGACGCCGAGCGGGGCTGGGGCCGCGCGGGCGAGACCGAGCGCGTCTCGGCCGAGCTGGCGGCCTGGGGCACGGCGCCGGAGTGGTTCACGCTCGGCGACCTGGACCTCGGCACGCACATCGCGCGCACGGCCTGGCTGCGCGAGGGCCTCACGGTGTCGGAGGTCTACCGGCGGCTCGGCTCCCGGTGGGACCTCGGCGTGACGATGCATCCCGCGACCGACAGCGAGATCGACACCCACGTGCTGCTGGCCGACCGGGAGCCGATCCACTTCCAGGAGTGGTGGGTGCGGCACCGCGCGGCCCTGCCCGCGACCGGCTTCGTGCAGCGCGGCATCGAGCGGGCCGTCCCCTCCGATGGCGCGCTGGAGGCGATCTCTGGGGCCGATGTCATCCTGATCGCGCCGTCGAACCCCGTCGTGTCGGTGGGCCCGGTGCTCGCCGTGCCGGAGATGCGCGAGGCGCTCGCGGTCGCGGATGCGCCGATCGTCGGGGTGTCGGGGATCATCTCGGGCGCCGTGGTGCGCGGGATGGCCGACGCGTGCCTGGCCGCGATCGGCGTGGAGACCTCGGCCGAGGCCGTCGCCGAGCACTACGGCGCGAGGGCGTCGGGCGGGCTGCTCGACGGCTGGCTCGTCGACGAGGCGGATGCCGGCGCGGTCGAGCCGCTCGAGCGGATCGGCATCCGCACGCGCGCGGTGCCGCTGTGGATGCGCGACGCCGACACGTCGGCCCGCCTCGCGGCGGACGGCGTGGCGCTCGCGCTCGCGCCGCGCTGACCCGGGTCAGCCCTTCGGCCGGCCGCCCGCCTCGCCCAGCTCGGTTGCGCCGAGGCGCAGGGCCCGGACGAGCGGCTTGTTGATCGACTGCGACACCGCGGCCTGCGTGATCCCCTCGCGCGCCGCGATGTCCTTCTGCTGCTGCCCGCGCCAGCTCTCGAACGCCACGCGCCGGGCGCGCGGGCTCATGTCGGCCACGACCTGGTCGCGCAGCACCAGGTAGGCGTTGACCACGGCCTCCTGGGCGCGCGCCTCGGCCGACTGGGTCTCATGCACCACGAAGCGCGAGCGCGTGCCGGGCAGCCTGCCGCGCTCGAGCGCCTCCGCGCGCTCGACGGCCTCGCGCGCGGCCCACCATCCGGGTCCGTCCTGGATCGCGTCGGCGAGCATCGACTCGACCGGCTTGATGTCGCCGAGGCCGAGCCCGAAGCGGCACGCGACGCCCTCGGGCAGCGCGAGCTGCAGGTACAGCGTCGCGACCAGGGCGTCCTCGACGGTGCCGTACACGGCCTGGAACTCGTCGGCGACCGTGGGCCACCAGCGCTGCACCGCGCGCGGGCGCGCCTCCTCGATCGCGAGAGCCGCGGACTCGATCTCGCGCTGCAGCACGTCGCGGTCGGGGGCCTCCCGCGAGGCCACGATGTCTGCGATGACGGCTACGACCATGCCTTCACCGTATCACTGATATCGAAACCACATAAGCGAATTCGCTTAATCGGTGCCGGATATCACCGATCGGGCGCGGCGCTGGCACGCGGGACAGTAGTGACTCGAGCGGTTCGCGAAGGAGACACGGACGATCGCGCGCCCGCAACGTGGGCACGGCTTCCCGTGCCGCCCGTAGGCGTTGAGGCTGTGCGCGAAGTACCCCGCCTCGCCGTTCACGTTGACGTACTGCGCGTCGAAGCTGGTGCCGCCCTCGGCCAGCGCCTTCGCGAGCACGGCGCGCACCTCCGCGAGCAGGCGGTTCATCGCGCGCGTCGACAGGTCGCGCGCCAGGGTCTCCGGGTGCACGCGCGCGGCCCACAGCGCCTCGTCGGCGTAGATGTTGCCGATGCCGCTCACCACCGTCTGGTCGAGCAGCACCCGCTTGATCGCCGACGACTTGCCCGCGATCCGGCGCCGGAACAGAGCATCGTCGAACGCCGGGTCCATCGGATCCCGCGCGATGTGCGCGGCCTGTGCGGGCACGAGCGGCGCGGCGTCGCCGAAGCCGCCCGGATGCCCGTCGGGCGTCGGGATCAGCGCGTCGATCGCGAGCGATCCGAACGTGCGCTGATCCGCGAACACGACCGCGAGCTCGCCGTGCTCGGGGTGCTCGATCGCGAGCCGCACGCGCTCGTGCCGCTCGGCCGGCGCCCCCGGCGCGCGCAGCAGCATCTGGCCGCTCATGCCGAGGTGGACCATGACGGCCTCGGGCCCCGCGGCGGGATCGTCGCCGAGCGGCAGCCACAGGAACTTGCCGCGACGCGCGGTGCCGGTGATCCGGCGCCCCGTCAGGCGGCGCTCGAAGTCGTCCGGTGCGCCGAGGTGCCGCGTGAGCGCGCGCGCATCGTGCGCCTCGACGCCGAGCACGCGTGCTCCGGTGACGGCGGGAGCCAGGCCCGCGCGCACCACCTCGACCTCGGGCAGCTCCGGCATCGGCGGCGTCAGGCCGTGACGCGGTCGCTGAGCCGGCGCCACGCCTCGAGCGCGGCGGCCATCTCGGCGGTCTTCTTGCTGGTGCCCTCGCCCGTGGTGGTGAGCTCCCCCACCGCGACCGTGGCGACGAAGCGGCGGTCGTGGTCCGGGCCGCTGGCCTCGACGGCGTACACGGGCGGCGTGAGCCCCTGACGCGCGGCGATCTCCTGCAGCGCGGTCTTCGGGTCCATCGCGGCGCCGTAGCGCTCGGGGTCCTTCAGCAGCGGCTCGATGAGGCGAAGCACCATCGCGGTCGCCGCCTCGCTCCCGGCCGACAGGTAGGTGGCGCCGATCACGGCCTCCATGGCGTCGGCGAGGATCGAGTCCTTGTCGCGGCCCCCGGTGAGCTCCTCGCCGCGGCCGAGGCGCAGGTGATCGCCCAGCCCGATGCCGCGGGCGATCTCCGCGAGGGCGACGGTCGACACGACGCTGGCGCGGCGCTTGGCGAGCGCTCCCTCCTCGAGCTCGGGATGACGCGAGTACAGCATCGTCGTCACGGCCAGCCCCAGCACCGAGTCGCCCAGGAACTCCAGGCGCTCGTTGTGCGGGATGCCGCCGTTCTCGTAGGCGAAGGAGCGGTGCGTCAGCGCCAAACCGAGAAGCTCGGCGTCGATGTCGACGCCGAGCTTCTCGGTCAGGTGCTGAGGTCCGCGAACGGAATCCGTCACGGCAGCCGGATCAGACGTCGGCGACCTTGCGGCCCTTGTACTCCAGGAACAGCTCGGTGCCCTGCGAGTCGGTGACGACCTTCGCCTGGTGCGGACGGCTGTAGACGACCTTGCCGTTCTCGACGGTCTTGACGAGCGCGGGGGCCTCGGCCTTCCACTGCGCGCGGCGCGAACGGGTGTTGGAACGGGAGACCTTCCGCTTCGGAGGGTTACCAGCCATGATTCAGCTCTCTTCTGTGTCGCGGGCGGCGTCAGACGCCGATCCGTGGTCGGTGAGGTTCTGGAGCGCGGCCCATCGAGGGTCGACGGGCGCCTGCTGCGCGCTTCCCGATTCGGTCAGCCGCTCGCCCGTGTTCGGGTCGAGCCCGGGGCAATCCGGCTGACAGACCGGTTGAAACGGGAGCGCCAGAACGGTCGCGTCCCTGACCAGAGTTTCAAGATCCACGTGGTCGTCTTGAACCTCGAAGTCAGCCGCTTCCTCCCCAGGATACTCGAAAAGCTCCTGAAACTCGACTTCGAGCGGCGCGACGATCTCGCGCAGGCAGCGCCCGCACTCGCCCTCGTACTCGGTGTCGAGCGTGCCGGAGACGAGGATGCCCTCGTGCACGGACTCCAGGCGCGCGTCGAGCTCGAGGTCCTTGCCCTGAGGCACGGCGACGAGACCCTCGCCCCATTTCTCGGGCGCGGGGATGGTCAGGCGGTGCTCGCGCATCTCGCCCGGCGTGCGCACGATGTCGCGCGCAGGCAGGACGAACGGGCCGGAAAGTCGGGGTCTCACGCTTCGATGGTACTCGCGAGGTCGTTCCGGGAGGCCGCGACGGGCCGGTGCCCGGCGGACGCCCAGGCGCGGGTCAGAAGTCCCGGGCGCTCGCCTTGGCGAGGAAGCGCGCGACCGCCGGCGGCACGAACGGCGACACGTCGCCGCCGAGCCCCGCGACCTGGCGGACGAGTGAGCTCGACACCAGCGCGTGAGACGGCTCGGGCAGCAGGAACACGGTCTCGATGCCGGCCAGATGCCGGTTGACGACCGCCATCGGCGTCTCGTAGGCGACGTCCACCTGCGACCGGATGCCCTTGACGAGCACGCCCGCGCCGACCTCCTGCGCGTAGTCGACCAGCAGGCCGACGCTCCACGAGCCCACGATCACGTTGCCGTCCATGCCGTCCTCGGCGATCGACTGCTCGATGAGCGAGACGCGCTGGGCGATCGGCAGCATGCCGGCCTTGTCGGGGTTGTGCACCACGAGCACGTGCAGCTCGTCGTACAGGGCCGCGGCCCGGCGGATGACGTCGAGATGCCCCAGCGTCGGCGGGTCGAAGGATCCGGGGACGACGGCGATCCGGCTGCTCATACGCGTCAGCCTATCCACGAGTCTCGGGAGGACCGGGTTTCGGCTCGCTCCGCTCGCTCGACCTTGACCCGGCGCGCATCAACGCCTCCTTCGTCGGCATTGCCCCGCGCCCCGTCAATTCTTCGCCAGGGCGGCGCGCTCCTCCTGCGTCATGCGGCGCGCGAGCGCCTCCGCGAGCCCTCGGTGGCGGTCGAGCGTCGGGTCGCCCTCGAGGATGCGCTCGGCCTCGCCGCGCGCGCGGGCGATCAGGTCGGCGTCCTTGACCACGCGCAGCAGCCGCAGCGACGAGCGCGCGCCGGACTGCGCATCGCCCAGCACGTCGCCCTCGCCGCGGAGCTCGAGGTCGACCTCCGCGAGCGCGAAGCCGTCGAGCGTCGCCGCCACGGCGTCGACGCGCTCGCGCGCGGTCGTTCCCTGCTCGGCCTCGGTCACGAGCAGGCACAGGCCGGGCACGCCGCCGCGGCCCACGCGGCCGCGCAGCTGGTGCAGCTGGGAGACGCCGAACCGGTCCGCGTCCAGGATCACCATGGTCGACGCGTTCGGGACGTCGACGCCCACCTCGATCACGGTCGTCGCGACGAGGACGTCGATGTCGCCGCGCGCGAAGTCCTGCATGACCCGGTCCTTCTCGTCGGACGGCATCCGGCCGTGCAGGGTCGCGATGCGCAGCTCGCCCACGCGCGGATGGCGGGCGAGCATGTCCGCGACCTGCACGACGCCCCAGTGCGGGCGGGCGGCCTCGCCCTCGACGGGAGGCGCGAGCTCCCCCGAGCCGTCGTCCTCGCCCGGTGCGACGGCCTTCGCGTTCTCGGCGTCGATCGCCGAGCAGACCACGAAGACCTGGTGCCCGCGCTCGACCTCCTCGGCCACGCGCTCCCAGACCCTGCCGAACCAGCCGGGCTTCTCGGCGATAGGCGCGACGAACGTCTGGATACCGGCGCGCCCGGCCGGCATCGTGCGGATGGTCGAGACGTCGAGGTCGCCGAACACCGTCATCGCGACCGTGCGCGGGATGGGCGTCGCCGTCAGGACGAGCGCGTGCGGGCTGGTGCCCTTCGCCCGCAGCATCTCGCGCTGCTCGACCCCGAAGCGGTGCTGCTCGTCCACGACGACCAGCCCGAGGTCGGCGAACGTGGTGCCCTCGCTGAGCAGCGCGTGCGTGCCCACCACGATGCGCGCCTGACCGGAGGCGACGCGCAGCGCGGCCTTGCGCCGGTCGGCGGCGGGCATCTGGCCCGTGAGCAGCGTCGGCATGAGCTCCGGCGCGAGCTTCGGACCGAGCATCCGGGTGATCGAGCGGAGGTGCTGCCCGGCGAGGACCTCGGTCGGCGCGATGAGGGCCGACTGCCCGCCTGACTCGGCGACCTGCAGCATGGCGCGCAGCGCCACGAGCGTCTTGCCGGAGCCGACCTCGCCCTGCACGAGCCGGTTCATGGGCCAGTCGGCCGTGAGGTCCGTCGCGATCGACCGGCCGACCGCCGCCTGGTCGGGCGTGAGCTCGAACGGCATGGCGGCGTCGAAGCGCTCCAGCAGGCCGCCGGGCCGCGCCGGGCGCTGCGTGGCCGACATCATCCGCACGAACTGCCGCTGCTGCGCGAGCGCGGTCTGCAGCACGAGCGCCTCGTGCATGCGGAGCGTCTGGCGGGCGGCGTCGATCTGCGCCCGCGTCTCGGGGCGGTGGATCCACTCGAGCGCCTCGCGCGCCGTCAGCAGCGCCTCGCGGAACCGCAGCTCGTCGGGCACCGGATCCGGGATGTCCTCGAGCCGGTCGAGCACCTCGCCGATCCAGGTCTGGAGCTTCCAGCTCGTCACGGCGGCGGTCGCGGGATAGATCGGGATGGGCGTGCGCACGATCTCGTCGGCCTTCGCGAGCGCGGCCGTGTCGTCCTCGAACAGCTGGTAGTCCGGGTTCGCGAACTGCAGCACGCCCTTGAAGGCGCCGACCTTGCCCGAGAACACGCCGCGTCGGCCCCGCTTGAGCTCCTTCTCGCGCCACGCCTGGCCGAAGAAGGTGAGCGTGAGCTCGCCCACGCCGTCGCCGATCACGACCTCGAGCAGCTCGCCGCGGCGGTTGCGCATCCGCCGGCGGCGCACGCTTCTGACCTCGGCGACGACGGTCGCGAGCTCGCCGAGCGGCAGGTCCAGGATGGGCGTGAGCTCGCCGCGCACGGCGTAGCGGCGCGGGTAGTGCGCCACCAGGTCGCCCACGACGGCCATGCCGAACGCGCGCGAGAGCGTGTTGGCCGCCTTGTCGCCGAGCGCGAGGCTCAGCGGCGTGTCGAGCGTGAACGACATGCCCCGAGTCTAGGTCGGGGTGCCGACAGCGCCGGGCCGGCGAGCGGATACCGTGGACGGGTGACGAGGATCATCGCCGGGGCCGCGGGCGGCGTGCGGCTGGACGTGCCGTCGGCGGGGACGCGCCCGACGAGCGACCGCGTGCGCGAGTCGCTGTTCGCCGCGCTCGAGGTGGCCGGCGCGCTCGACGGCGCGCGCGTGCTCGACCTCTACGCGGGGTCCGGCGCGCTGGGACTCGAGGCGGCCAGCCGCGGCGCCGCGGCGGTCGACCTCGTGGAGCGCGCCAAGCCGGCCGCCGCGATCGCGCGCCGCAACGCGGAGGGCGTGCGGCGCTCGATCGGCGGGGGCGCGCCGCCCGTGCGCGTGCACGCCGCCGCGGTCGGCACGTGGCTCCGCGGTGCGACCGGCCCGTTCGACCTGGCGTTCCTGGATCCGCCCTACGACCTGCCCGACGCCGAGCTCGACGCGGTGCTCGCGGCGCTCGCGCCGCTGCTGTCGGCGGATGCCGTCGTGGTCGTGGAGCGCTCCTCGCGCTCGGGCGCCCCTGACTGGGCCGCGGCCGGCCTCGAGCCGCTGCGCGACCGCGCGTACGGCGACACCGCGCTGTGGTGGGGTCAGCCGGCGGCCGAGTCCCAGTCGCGGTAGGGGTCCCAGCCGCCCGCGCCCGCGTACGGCAGCCCGCCCACGAGCACAGGCGCCTCGCCGCGCTCGACGACCCGTCCGATCGGGCGGAATCCGGGCGCGATCGCGTCGCCCGCGAAGGTCGCGAGGAGCGCGTGGTCCTCGCCGCCCGCGAGCGCGGTCACCGGGTCGTCGCCGAACGCGGCGCGATCGAGGTCGATCGAGACCCCGGAGGCATCGGCCATGCGACGGGCGTCGAGCCCCAGGCCGTCCGAGACGTCCATCATGGCCGTGGCTCCGGCGACCGCCGCCATGGGTCCGAGCCCGATCGGAGGCACGGGGCGCAGCTGCGCCGCGAGCGCATCCGACTCCCCCGCCGCGACCCGGCCCGGATCGACGGGCACGGGGGCCCCGTCGGCGTCGCGGAATCGGCCGAACAGCACGGCGAGGCCGCGGGCCGCCATCCCGAGCTCGCCCGCGAGCGCGACCACGTCGCCGGGCCTCGCGCCCGAGCGCAGCACGGGGTCGCGTCCCTCGAGGTCGCCGAGCGCCGTGACGGCGACGGTCAGCGTGGCGGACACCGTGAGGTCGCCGCCCACGACCGCGCAGCCGGGGGCGAGCGCGTCGCACGCCTCGCGCAGGCCGTCGGCGAGCCGCTCCACGAACGAGATCCGAGTGTCGTTGGGCATCGCGAGGGCCACCAGGAGCGCGGTCGGACGGGCGCCCATCGCGGCGACGTCGGCCAGGTTCACCGCCGCCGCCTTCCAGCCGAGGTCGTAGCCGCTCGACCACGCGAGCCGGAAGTCCGGCCCGTGCACGAGCGTGTCGGTGGTCGCCACGACGGATCCGCTGGGCGCCGCGACCACCGCGGCGTCGTCACCGGGCCCGACGTGCGCGGCCGCCGCACGTCCGGTGCGGGCGGCGATGCGACGCAGCACCTCGGCCTCGCTGAGCTCGCCGACCGTGGGATCCGTCTCGGGCGCGGGAGCGTCGTGCATCCCCTCAGCGTATGCGCGGCGGTCCCCGACACTGCAACTCCGCGCTGAGAGTGCAGTGGCCCGCGGCGGTCTCAGCGCGGCGTTGCAGTCTCGGCGCGGCGTTGCGGTTTCGAGGCCCCGACCGGACGCCCAGGATGCCGGATCTAGACTCTTCGGGTGATCCGTCGATTCGCCGCAGCGGCCGCGCTCGTGCTCGCCCTCGGCCTGTCCGGATGCGCCGCGACCGTCCATCTCGAGGCGGCGCAGGATGCGAACGACCCGCTGTGCGCGGACGTCACCGTGCGCCTGCCCGACGCGATCCAGCACCTGGAGCGCCGCTGGACCGACGCCCAGTCGACCGGCGCGTGGGCGGACGAGGAGGGCACGGCGGTCATCCTGAGCTGCGGCGTCACTCCCCCCGGACCCACGACCCTGCAGTGCGTGACCTTCGACGGCGTGGACTGGATCGTCGATCCGGAGGCCCTGCCGATGCAGCGCATCACGACCTACGGCCGCACGCCGGCGACGCAGGTCTACGTCGACACGAGCCGCATCAGCCCCGATCAGGTGCTGGCCGCCGTCAGCCGCCTGGTGTCGTCCATCCCCGCCGAGAGCCGGTGCGTCGACCCCGACGAGGCCACGAAGGTCGACGAGTAGCCGACGCCGCGCGGCCGCGCCCCGCCCGGGTCAGGCCGCGCGGGCCAGGCCGAGCTCGATGAGCTCGGTGATGAGCTCCCCGTAGGTCATCCCGGAGGCGATCCAGCACTTGGGGTACATCGAGATCGGCGTGAAGCCCGGCATGGTGTTGAGCTCGTTGATGACGACCTCGCCGTCCGCGGTGAGGAACACGTCCACGCGCGCGAGCCCACGGCCGTCGACCGCCTCGAACGCCCGGCGGCCGGTCTCGCGGATGCGCTCGGTCTCGTTCTCGGTGAGCGTCGCGGGGCACACGACCTCGGCGCCGTCGCCGCCCAGGTACTTGCCCTCGAAGTCGTAGAACTCGCGCGTGGTCAGCACGATCTCCCCCGGCAGCGACGCGCGCGGGCGGCCCCCGTCGCGGCCCTCGAGGATCGCGACCTCGATCTCGCGGCCGACGATCCCCGTCTCGATCAGCACCTTGTCGTCCTCGGCCAGGGCGACGCGCATGGCGTCGTCGAGCTCGCTCTCGTCATGGGCCTTCGACACGCCCACGCTCGAGCCCGCGCGGGCCGGCTTCACGAACACGGGGTAGCCCAGCGCCTCGATGTCGGCGCGCACGCCATCGGCGTCGGCCGCCCAGCGCGCGCCGCGCACCGTGACCCACGGCGCGACAGGCAGGCCCTCGGCCTGCAGGGCGACCTTCATGAAGTGCTTGTCCATGCACAGCGCCGAGTCGAGCACGCCGCCGCCCGCGTAGGGCAGCTCGAGGATGTCGAGGAAGCCCTGGATGGTGCCGTCCTCGCCGTGCAGGCCGTGCAGGATGGGCAGGACCACGTCGACCTCGCCGAGGTCCTCGACCGCGCCGTCCGCGCGCACCACGCGCAGCGTGCGGTCGCCCGCCGACGAGGGCCACAGGATGCGCGTTCCGTTGTCCACGACCTCGGGCAGCTTGGCGGCGTCCAGCGCGAAGCGCGCCGGTTCGTCCTGCTCCAGCACGAAGAGGCCGTCGCGCGTGATCCCGACCGGGATCACGCGGAAGCGGTCACGGTCGATCGCTCCGAGGACCCCGCCCGCCGTCGCGGAGGAGATCGAGTGCTCGCTCGATCGCCCTCCGAAGAGCACCGCCACGGTCGTGCTGGCCATTCTGCGTCCCTTCGCCCTGCGGCGTGTCGTCGTCTGTCGTGAGATGAGGCGCGATCTCGCGCGGGTTCATGGTGCCGTCCAGCACCATCTTGACCTGCTGCACGATCGGCATCTCGACGCCCGCCTCCTTGGCGAGCTGGAGGATCGGCGCGACCGATCCGAGTCCCTCGGCCGTCTGGTCCATCTGGCGAACGACGTCCTGGAACGTGTACCCCTGGCCCAGCAGGCGCCCGGCGGTGTTGTTGCGGCTGAGCGGCGACTGGCACGTGGCGATGAGGTCGCCCAGTCCGGCCAGCCCTTGCAGGGTGCCGGGCTGCGCGCCGTACGCGACGGCGAAGTCGGTCATCTCCACCAGGCCGCGCGTGATGATCGACGCCTTCGTGTTCTCGCCGTAGCCGACGCCGTCCACGATGCCGATCGCGACCGCGATGAGGTTCTTGAGCACGCCGCCGAACTCGGTGCCGATCACGTCGGTGTTGACGAAGGACCGGAAGTAGGTGTTGCGCGCGCGGCGTGCGACGGCGTCCGCGGTCTCCTGGCTGCTGGACGCGATGACGGCGGCCGTCGGCTGCTCCCGCGCGATCTCGAGCGCCAGGTTCGGCCCGCTCGCCACCGCGATGCGCAGCGGGTCGCAGTGCAGCTCCTGCTCGATGACCTGGCTCATCCGCAGCCCGGTCTTCTTCTCGACGCCCTTCATCAGGCTCACGATCGGCACGGACTCGTCGCGCACGTGTGGGCGGAGGGCCCGCAGCGTCTCGCGCGCGGACTGGCTCGGCACCGAGAGGTACACCTGGGTGGCGCCGTCGAGCGCCCTGCGCAGGTCGTGCGTGGCGTGCAGCGTGCGCGGCAGGTTGATGCCCGGCAGGTACTTCGAGTTGCGCTTGGCCTCGTCGATCTCGTGCGCGAGCTCGGCGCGGCGCGCCCACATCATGACCTGGGCGCCGCCGTCGGCCAGCACCTTGCCGAAGGTGGTGCCCCAGCTGCCGGCGCCGACCACGACGACCTTGGGGGCGTCGACGCGGCGGCTCACAGGCGACCCGTCTCGGACTGGCCGTGCGAGGACGGGTCCCAGCGCTCGTCCGGCGCCTTCTCGCCGCGGATGCCCTCGAGCAGCGCGGTGATCGCCGCCATGAGGCGCGACGTCGCCTCCGCGATGGCCGACGGGTCCGTCGGGCGGTCCTTCAGATCGGACAGGTCCACGGGGTCGCCGACGGCCATGCGCACGAGCTTGCGCGGCGGCCAGAGGCTGAGACCCTTCGCGTAGCGGCCCATGATGTCCTGGACCCCCCAGTGCGCGACGGGGATGAGCGGGAGGTCGCCCGCGAGCGCGAGGCGCGCGGCGCCGGACTTGCCGCGCATGGGCCACAGGTGCGGGTCGCGCGTGAGCGTGCCCTCGGGGTACACGATCACGCCACGCCCGTCCTTCACGAGCGCGGTCGCCTGCGCCATGGTCTGCGCGGCGCCGTCACGCGACGACGTGCGCGCCACGGGAACCATGCCGGTCGCCCGAAGGGCGGCGCCGAGCACGGGCACGCGGAACAGGCTGTCCTTGGCCATGAACCGCGGCGCGCGGCCCATCCGCCACACGGCGACCGCGACCATCAGCGGATCCAGCTCGCTGACGTGGTTGGGCGCGAGGATGTACGCGCCGTCGCGCGGCATCTTCTCCGCGCCGGCGATCCGGATCCGCGCCATCAGGCCGACGGCCGGGATCACGATCGCCGCGAGCGGCCAGAACCAGCTCGGCCGGCTCTTCTCCGAGGAGCTCATCCCCGCCCCGCTCAGCCGACGACGTCGAAGTCGGCGCCGAGCGCCGTGAGCTTGTCGAAGAACTTCTCGTAGCCGCGGCTGATGATGCCGACGCCCGAGACGCGCGACGTCCCCTCGGCCGCGAGGGCCGCGATGACGTACGCGTAGCCGCCGCGCAGGTCGGGCACGACGATGTCCGCGGCGTGCAGCGGCGTCGGGCCGTTGATGACGGCCGCCTGCTCGAGCTCGCGGCGCGGCACACGACGGTAGGGGCCGTCGAGGCCCTTGGGGTGCACGACGATGTCGGCGCCCATCTGGTTCAGCGCGTGCGTGAAGCCCAGGCGGTTCTCGTACACGGTCTCGTGGACGATCGACTGGCCGTTGGCCTGCGTCAGGGCGACGATGAGCGGCTGCTGCCAGTCGGTCATGAAGCCGGGGTGCACGTCGGTCTCGACGATGACGGGCTTGAGCGGCGCGCTGCCGCGACGGAAGCGGATGCCGTCGTCGGTGATGTCGAAGTCGCCTCCGACCTTGCGGTACACGTTCAGGAACGTGAGCATCTCGTACTGGCGGGCGCCCTTGACGAAGATGTCGCCGTCGGTGGCCAGCGCCGCGCACGCCCACGACGCGGCCTCGTTGCGGTCGAACAGCGAGCGGTGGTCGTAGCCCCGCAGCTCGTCCACGCCCTCGATGAAGATGACCCGGTTGGGCTCGTAGGAGATGATCGCGCCCATCTTCTGCAGCACGCCGATCAGGTCCATGATCTCGGGCTCGATCGCGGCGTTGCGCAGCTCGGTGACGCCCTTGGCGCGCACGGCCGTGAGCAGCACCTGCTCCGTGGCGCCGACGCTCGGGTACGGCAGCTCGATGTTCGCGCCGTGCAGACCCTCGGGCGCCGACAGGCGGATGCCGCTGGGCTGCTTGTCGACGATCGCGCCGAAGCGGCGCAGCGCGTCGAGGTGGAAGTCGATCGGGCGGTCGCCGATGCGGCACCCGCCGAGGTCGGGGATGAACGCCTGACCCAGCAGGTGCAGCAGCGGGCCGCAGAACAGGATCGGGATGCGCGACGAGCCGGCGTGCGCGTCGATCTCCTCGAAATTCGCCGACTTGGCGTCGGCCGGGTCGAGCACGAGCGAGCCGGGCTCCTCGCCCTCGCTCACGTGCACGCCGTGCACCTCGAGCAGCGAGCGCACCACCTCGACGTCGCGGATCGCCGGCACGTCACGCAGCACGCTGGGCGTCTCGCCCAGCAGCGACGCGACCATGGCCTTGGTCGCGAGGTTCTTGGCCCCGCGCACGTCGACCTGACCCTTCAGAGGCCGGCCGCCGCGGATCTCGAGCACTTCACCGGCCAGAGGGGCCGGGGTTCCGGGAGTATGCGCGTCGCCGAGAAGTGTCATGTGGTGGTGCCTCACTAGGGTCTTCGCGGCACGAGCCGCATTCGGTCACGAGGCGGGCCGGATCCTCGGCGCCCGGGGGTGCTGACGATCGTCGCGGGGCGGTTGCCCCGAGGTCACAGGACCGGGATGGTCCGGGGCCTCCACGCCTCGCGGCGGGCCTCGAACTGCGCGATCCTGTCCTCGTTGCGCAGCGTGAGCCCGATGTCGTCGAGCCCTTCGAGGAGCCGCCACCTAGTGTAATCGTCGATGTCGAAACCGGCCGTGAAGTCCCCGACAGTGGCGGTTCGCGCCACCAGGTCGACCGTCATCTCGACGCCCGGCTGCGCGTCGATCGCGGCCCAGAAGCGCTCCAGGTCGTCCTCGGCGATCACGCCCGTGAGCAGGCCCTGCTTGCCCGAGTTGCCGCGGAAGATGTCCGCGAAGCGGGGGCTCAGCACGACCTTGAAGCCGTAGTCGCGCAGCGCCCACACGGCGTGCTCGCGGCTCGAGCCGGTGCCGAAGTCCGGGCCGGCCACCAGGATGGACGCCGCGCGGAACGGCTCCTGGTTCAGGACGAACTCGGGGTCCTGCCGCCAGCCCGCGAACAGCGCGTCCTCGAAGCCCGTCTTGGTGACGCGCTTCAGGTAGACGGCCGGGATGATCTGGTCGGTGTCGACGTTCGAGCGCTTCAGGGGCGCGGCGACACCGGTGTGCGTCGTGAACTTCTCCATGTCAGGCCTCCGCCCCGGTCTGCGCGAACTGCGTCGTGGCGACCTCGGCGCCGTCGACCGGCTCCAGGTCGGAGGGGCTGGACAGCGTGCCCCGCACCGCGGTGGCCGCGGCGACGAGCGGGGACACCAGGTGGGTGCGGCCGCCCTTGCCCTGCCGGCCCTCGAAGTTTCGGTTGCTGGTCGAGGCGCAGCGCTCCCCCGGAGCCAGCTGGTCGGGGTTCATGCCCAGGCACATCGAGCAGCCGGCGAAGCGCCACTCCCCGCCGAACTCCGTGACGATCTTGTCGATGCCCTCGGCCTCCGCCTCCAGGCGCACGCGGGCCGAGCCCGGCACGACCATGACGCGCACGCCCTCGGCCTTCCTGCGGCCCTTGATGACCGACGCGAACGCGCGCAGGTCCTCGATCCGGCTGTTGGTGCACGAGCCCATGAAGACCGCGTCGACCGGCACCTCCTTCATGGGGGTGCCCGGAGTCAGGTCCATGTACTGCAGCGCCCGCTCGGCGGCCGCGCGCTCGTTCGGGTCGGTGAACGACTCGGGAGCCGGCACGGCGTCGCTCAGCGACACGCCCTGCCCCGGGTTGGTGCCCCACGTGACGAACGGCTCCAGCTCGTTCGCGTCGATGAACACCTCGGCGTCGAACACGGCGCCCTCGTCGGTGGGCAGCGTGCGCCAGTACGCGACCGCGTCGTCCCAGTCCTGACCCTGCGGGGCGTGCGGGCGGCCCTTCAGGTACTCGAACGTGATGTCGTCGGGCGCGACCATGCCCGCACGGGCGCCGGCCTCGATCGACATGTTGCAGATCGTCATCCGGCCCTCCATCGAGAGCGAGCGGATGGCGCTGCCGCGGTACTCCAGGACGTAGCCCTGGCCGCCGCCCGTGCCGATCTTCGCGATCACGGCCAGGATGATGTCCTTGGCCGTCACACCGGGCTTCAGCTCGCCCTCGACCGTGATCGCCATGGTCTTGAACGGCTTCAGCGGCAGCGTCTGCGTCGCCAGGACGTGCTCGACCTCGCTCGTGCCGATGCCGAACGCCATGGCGCCGAACGCGCCGTGCGTCGAGGTGTGGCTGTCGCCGCACACGACCGTGATGCCCGGCATCGTCAGCCCCAGCTGCGGGCCGACGACGTGGACGATGCCCTGCTCCTTGTCGCCCAGCGAGTGGATGCGGACGCCGAACTCCTCGGCGTTGCGGCGCAGCGTCTCGATCTGGGTGCGGCTGGTGAGGTCGGCGATCGGCTTGTCGATGTCGATCGTCGGGGTGTTGTGGTCCTCGGTCGCGATCGTCAGGTCGAGACGGCGCACGGGGCGCCCCTCGGCGCGCAGGCCGTCGAACGCCTGCGGGCTCGTGACCTCGTGGACCAGGTGCAGGTCGATGTAGATCAGATCGGGCTGGCCGTCCTCGCCCTTGACGACCAGGTGGTCGTCCCACACCTTCTCGGCGAGCGTGCGAGGGCGGTCCGGGATGGCGGCCGGATCGGCGGGGAATTCGGTGGTGCTCATGGGGTCTTTCTCCTTGCGTCGTCGGATGTCGGCCTCGACGAACTCCGCGACGGGGAAGGCCTAGAGCAGATTCCCGTCGCGGCGCAGAAGAAGAAGGAGGCCCGCGAACCGCATGTCTCCAGCGTAACATCCTGCACGCAGAGGGGACGTTTCGCGCGCAGAGTGCACAGACGGACGCGGCGCGGAGATCCGCTCTCTCAGCAGATCCCCGCGCCGCGTGTCAGATCGCTCATGCGACCGGCTCGAGCCGGCCGACGTCAGCGCTGGATCGACTCCGTGCGCTTCTCGCGCGACGAGGCGATGAGGCTCGCGACGGTGGCCACGGCCATGGACGCGACGATCACGCCGAGCGAGACCCAGTTGTTGATCTCGGGCGCCCACTCGATGTGGTGGCCGCCGTTGATGAACGGGAGCTCGTTGACGTGCATCGCGTGCAGGAACAGCTTCACGCCGATGAACGCCAGGATGAACGCCACGCCGTAGTGCAGGTAGCGCAGCTTCTCGAGCAGGTCGCCCAGCAGGAAGTAGAGCTGGCGGAGGCCCATGAGGGCGAAGATGTTCGCCGTGAACACGATGAACGGGCTCTGCGTGAGGCCGTAGATCGCCGGGATCGAGTCGATCGCGAACATCAGGTCGGTCACGCCGATCGCGACGAAGACGAGCAGCATCGGGGTGAAGTGGCGCTTGCCGTCCACCACGGTGCGCAGCTTGGCGCCGTCGTAGTGGTCGCTGATGTCGACGAAGCGGCGGAGGAACCGGACGATCACGGTCTCCTGCTTCTCGTCCTCCTCGAGCTTCTCGGGCATCGCCTGGCGGATCGCCGTGTACACGAGGAACGCGCCGAAGACGTAGAAGATCCAGGAGAAGTTCTCGATCAGGGCCGCACCCAGCAGGATGAACGCACCGCGCAGCACGAGCGCGATGATGATGCCCACCATCAGCACCTCCTGCTGGAGCTTCCGGGGCACCGCGAACTGGGTCATGATCAGCACGAAGACGAACAGGTTGTCGATCGACAGGCTGTACTCGGTCATCCAGCCGAGCAGGAACTCCTGCGCGGGCGTCGCGCCGGCGAACACCCACATCAGCACCGCGAAGATCAGCGCGAGCACGATGTAGAAGACGACCCAGAGGGTCGACTCCTTCGTGGAGGGGATGTGCGGCCGCTTCAGGATGAGAAGCAGGTCGAGGATCAGGATCGCGGTCAGCACGACGAGCGAGCCGACCTCGAACCACACGGGCAGAGCGAGGTCCATTCAGGGCCTTTCGATACGGCCTTCAGCAGGCACGGGGATGCGTCGAGAGTCTCTCCCCCGCGCTGCGCCCGAGGCGCGTGCGGTGCGGGCCCGGGATCCCACCGTCGAGATCCGTGATGACGAGCGCGCGTTGCCGGGATACTCCCTCTCGCGTCTCCAGGATACCCGGCCGCCCGCGCCGCCGATGCGCGCCGATCCGATACGGAACCGAGACGATCGGCGGCATCCGGACACTGACAGGGTGAGAGACGACACAGGCGCCCGCCGGGCGCCGGGACCGGATGGCGGTGCGATGAGCGACACCATGAGCGACGCCGAGCTCGTCGCGCGGGCGGCGGACGGGATGGAGCACGCGTTCCGGCTGCTGTACCGGCGGCACGCGCGGCCCGTCTACTGGATCGCGCACGGCCTGCTGCGCTCCGCGGCCGACGCCGAGGACGTCACGCAGGAGACGTTCGTGGTGGCGTGGCGCAAGCTCCGCGGCCTCGAGCTCGCGGGCGACTCGCTGCTGCCGTGGCTCGCGACCATCTGCCGCTTCCAGGCCGCCAACCGGCTGCGGGCGCGGCGCCGGGCCGAGGCCGACGCGCTCGACGAGCGCCAGCCCGACCTCGACGCCGACGTGCTGCAGCAGGTGATCGACGCCGACCTCGCCGACCGGATCCTCCGCGAGGTCGAGGGCCTGAGCCCCATCGACCAGCGCATCTTCCGGCTCTGCATCGGCGAGGGCTACGCGTATCAGGCGGCCGCCGACGAGCTCGGCGTCGCGCACGGGGTCGTCCGGAATCGTCTCTCCCGCATCCGCAGCAGACTGCGGGGCGTCGCCAGAGAGACGGAGGAAGCGCGATGAGCGAGAACGAGACCCGGTGGGACGACGTCCTGCCCGAGGTGTCCGACGAGACGCTCGCGCGGATCGAGACCCGCGTGTTCGACGCGATCGGCCGCGAGCGGCGCGAGGTGCGCTCCGGCGCGCGTCGGAGGCGCCGCGTGTGGCAGGGCGTGGGCGCGGCGGCGGCCATCGTGGCGGTGGCGGCCGTGATCTCCCCCGCCGTGCTGCAGGGCATCGGCGGGGCCGGGAGCGGCGCGGACTCCGGCGTGACCCTGTCGCGCGACGGCGCCGAGTCCGGCGATGGCGAGTCGGGCGCTGTCCCCGAGGGCGCGCCCGCACCGGACGCCGGGACGGCCGAGGACAGCGCGGTCCAGCCGGGCGCCGCGAACGACGCCGGCGAGGTCGCGCGCGAGGTCATCCGCACCGGCAGCGCGACGATCGTCGTCGACGACGTGTCGGCCGCGGCCGACGAGATCTCGGCGCTCGCGACCGAGTTCGACGGCTGGGTCGAGAGCCTGTCGATCGGCGAGGACGCGACGCGCACGACCGAGGACGGCGTCGTGACCGAGTACATCCCGGTGCCGCCGAACGGCGGCTGGGTGTCCATCCGGGTCCCGGCGGATCGGCTCGACGCCGTCATGGCGCGGCTCGACGACGTGGGCGAGGTGACCGGCACCCGCGTCGGCACCGAGGACGTGTCGACCGTCACGCGCGACCTGCGCGCCCGGATCGATGCCGCACGGGCGTCCGTCGAGCGGCTCACCGCGCTGCTGGAGCAGTCCGGCAGCGTGGCCGACCTCGTCGAGGTCGAGGCGCAGCTCTCGGCCCGTCAGGCCGAGCTCGAGTCGCTCGAGCAGCAGCTCGAGTACTACGAGAGCCAGGTGGCGATGTCGACGCTCTCGGTCACCCTGACCGAGGAGGCGCCGCCGGTCGAGCCCGACCCGGCCGGCTTCGGGGACGGCCTGGAGGCCGGCTGGAACGGCCTGCTCGCCACGCTGAACGGCATCGTGATCGCGCTGGGCTTCCTGCTCCCCTGGCTCGCCGTGCTCGGGCTGGCCTGGCTGATCGTGTGGGCGATCCTGCGCGCGGCGCGGAGTCGCCGGGGCGCGCGGGTCGAGGAGGCCGGAGACTAGGACGCCGCTGAGCGAGGAGGAATCCACCGATTCGGAGGTTCCGAGGCTGAAGCATCCGGATCCGCGGAGATCTCCTCCGCTGAGGTCGGGCCGCGCGTCAACCCCCTCACGAGCGATCGCATGAGGCGGCACCGTAGTGTGTGCCACCCCGCCCCGATCCGAGGAGGACCCGTGACCGCATCCCACCCGTACGCGTCGAAGCCCTGGCTCGCCGCCTATCCCCCGGAGGTGCCGGCCGAGATCGGCGAGGTCACCCAGACGCTGCCGGAGATGCTCGATGCGAGCGTACGGCGGTACCGGGGCGCCACCGCACTGGAGTTCTTCGGCGCGACCACGACGTACCGGGAGCTCGGGCGGGAGATCGCGCTGGCGGCCGAGGGGCTGCGCCGGCGCGGGGTGACGAAGGGCGACCGCGTGGCGATCGTGCTGCCGAACTGCCCGCAGCACGTCGTCGCGTTCTACGCCGTGCTGCGGCTGGGCGCGATCGTCGTCGAGCACAACCCGCTCTACACGGCGCGGGAGCTGCGCCATCAGTTCGAGGACCACGGCGCCCGCCACGCGATCGTGTGGGACAAGGCCTACGACACCGTCGCGGAGTTCCCGTCGGACGTGCGCCCGGACGTGATCGTGAGCGTCGATCTGACCGAGGCCCTGCCGTTCGGCAAGCGGCTCGCCCTGCGGCTGCCGATCCGCAGGGCGCGCGACGCGCGAGCGAAGCTGACCGCGAAGCCGAAGGCCCGCCGCGTGCTGACCTGGGCGGACCTCACGGGCGGCCGGCGCCTGCCGCGCCGCGTACCCGGCCCGGGCCTGGACGACATCGCGCTGCTGCAGTACACGAGCGGCACGACGGGCACCCCGAAGGGCGCCATGCTCACGCACCGCAACCTCCGCGCGAACGCGATGCAGGGCGAGGCGTGGGTGCCCGGGCTGCGGCAGGGCGCCGAGACGTTCTACGGGGTTCTGCCGCTCTTCCACGCGTATGGCATGACGCTGTGCCTGACGTTCGCCCTGAGCATCGGGGCGAGGCTCGTCCTGTTCCCGACCTTCGACGTCGACCTCGTCGCCCAGGCGGCGCGCAAGAGCCCGCCCACGTTCCTCCCGGCCGTCCCCCCGATCTACGACGCGCTGGCGCGGGCCGCGGCGCACGGCAGGATCGACGTCACGAGCATCCGGTTCGCGATCTCCGGCGCGATGAGCCTGCCGGTGGCCACCGTGGACCGCTGGGAGGACGCGTCGGGCGGCCTGCTGGTCGAGGGGTACGGGATGACCGAGAGCTCGCCCGTCGCGCTCGGCAATCCCATGGGGCCGACCCGCCGGCCCGGGACGGTCGGCATCCCGTTCCCGAGCACCGAGATCCGGGTGGTCGACACCGACGATCCCGCGAAGGACGTGCCTCCGGGCGAGCCCGGCGAGCTGCTCGTGCGCGGCCCGCAGGTGTTCCGGGGCTACTGGCGGCGTCCCGACGAGACGGCCGCCGCCCTCCTGCCGGACGGCTGGCTGCGCGCCGGCGACGTCGCGACCGTGTCGCCGGACGGGTTCGTGACGATCGTCGACCGGCTCAAGGAGCTGATCATCACGGGCGGGTTCAACGTCTCGCCGACCGAGGTCGAGCAGACGCTCGAGTCCCACCCCGACGTCTCCGCGGCCGCGGTCGTGGCCGTGCCCCGCGGCGAGGGCGGCGAGGCCGTGGCGGCGGCCGTGGTCCTGCGCGACGGCGCGGCCATCGAGCCCGACGCGCTCCGCGACTTCTGCCGCCTGCATCTGGCCGCGTACAAGGTGCCGCGACGGATCGTCGTGATGGATGACCTGCCGCGCTCGCTGATCGGCAAGGTGCTGCGTCGCCAGGTGCGCGACCGCATCCTCGGGCGCTGATGCGACGCGGAACGCAGGAAGCCCGGTCCATTCGGACCGGGCTTCCTGCGTTGTGTGTGACCCCAGCGGGATTCGAACCCGCGTTACCGCCGTGAGAGGGCGGCGTACTAGGCCGCTATACGATGGGGCCGTACTTCGGACCCTTTCGGATCCCGTTCCCGTTTCCGGCAACTAGAAGAGTATGGCACGAGGTCCGGGCGGTGAACAAATCGAGGCGGCCCGGTGACGCATCCCGCGCGTGTCGCGCCCTCCCGACGCGTCATCCCCACCGATCCGCGCCGGCCGCGGACCTCGGATGGTTGACTTCTGACATGCGCATCACGAAGCACGAGCACGCCCTCCTCCGCATCGAGGCAGAGGGGCGCACGCTGCTGATCGACCCCGGGTCGTTCACGACGGCCCTGGGAGATCTTCACGCCCTCGACGCGATCGTGATCACGCACGAGCACGCCGACCACTGGACCGCCGACAACCTCGCGCGCATCTTCACGGCCGCGCCGGACGTGCCGATCTACACGACCGCCGCGGTCGCGGCCCAGATCGAGGATCGTCATCCGGCCGTCGTGCTGCCCGGCGACGAGCTCACGATCGGCGCGTTCTCGCTGCGGTTCTTCGGCGGCGTGCACGAGCCCATCCACTCGAGCATCCCAGTGATCGACAACGTGGGGGTGCTCGTCAACGACGAGCTGTACTACCCGGGCGACTCGTTCACCGTGCCGGACGGCGTGGAGGTCGGAACGCTGGCCGCGCCGACCGGCGCCCCGTGGCTGCGGCTCGGCGACGCCATGGACTTCATCCTCGACGTCAAGCCGCGCCGCGCCTTCGGCACGCACGACATGACCCTGTCCGTCACGGGCCGGAAGATGCACCTGAGCCGGATGCAGTGGGCCACCGAGCAGAACGGCGGCGTGTTCCACGCGCTCGAGCCCGGGCAGAGCCTCGACGTCTGACCTACGTCGCGCCGTCTGCCGGGTCCTGGGCCGGGCTGGGGGTCGCCGGTTCGGCGAGGCGCACGATCACGACGTCGTCGCGCAGCGAGAACTCCAGGGACGACCCCGCGGGGACATCCGGGAACGCGTCGGCCGTCACGGGGAAGGTGGAGCCCCAGCCGCCGTTCATCGCGCCCACCGTCAGCCGCAGGCGAGGGATGAACGGCTCCGGCGCGCAGTCCGCGAACTCGATCGGCTCGGTCATCTCGTCCCCGAAGAAGCCGTCGGCGAACTCGATCGGCACGCGGAGCCAGAGGCACGGCTCGCCGGCCTGGACGGACGTGCCGACCTCGATCTCGCCGACCGTCCCGTACGGGATGCCCGAGCCGAACGGCCCGCGGTCCGAGGGCTCGGCGCCGGCGGGGGCGGTGAGCGTCGCGTAGGGCCGGTCGAACTGGGACGCCCCGGCGCCCACCGCGCCCGCGAGGACGGCGCCCCCGAGCGCACCGGCCAGGAGCAGGGGCCAGCCGATCCGCACGCGGTCGCGCAGGGTGGGCGCGCTCGCCGGCGCTGGATCGGACGCCGCGGCCGCGGGCGCCGCGGCCGCCTCCGCTTCCGGAACCGGGCGGAGCTCGGCGGGAACGGCCTCGACCAGGTCGGGCATGTCGTGCGATCGGCTCTGGAGCTCCGTCAGCCTGGCGAGCCCGGCCGCGTCGATGTCCGCGTCCGGCCCGTAGGCCCGGCGGCGCAGCGCGGCCAGCTCGACGTCTTCGTCCACGCGCTCATTCAACCGCATCGACGCCGCGAAGGGGGACGTCGCGGAGGAGGTCGCCCCGCCGTATCACCCCGCTCGGACCGCCCCTCCTCCCCCTCAACGAGGACGACCGCCGTCTTCGCCGCTCGAGGAGGAGTCATGACCATCATCGATGCCGAAGGAACGGAGCCGGCCGACCTCGACCGGCTTCTCGTCGGCGACCTTCCGCTGGGGAGGATCCCGTTCCCGCTGAGGCTGCGCGTGAGCGGCACGTACACCTGGCGGCGGTTCGGCCCGCCGCTCCAGCCCGAGCGGCTTCCCATCAAGTTCCCGCCGCGCATCCCCATCGAGGGGCCGCTCTCCACGCCGGGCGGCGGCGTCGAGGTCGAGGAGGACGTGCCGGACGTCGATCACGGCTCGGCGTTCATCCCGGCGCTGCTGTTCGAGGAGCTCCGGCTCGACGTCGACGGGTCCTACCCGCAGATGACGGCGAGCGGTCGAAGCACCGCGCTGCTGTCGACGCCGCGCACCTGGATCGCGAGCATCGCGCGGATCGGCAGCTGGCGGTACGCCGGTCCGATCACGTACACCGACGGGTACGGACCCGCGGGCTTCGCGTTCGACCACGTCGACCTCAAGGCGAAGCCGTCGCTGCTGGCGGGCGGCGGCAAGGCCGTCGTCGTCTACAGCAGCAGGAGCGGAGCCAGCCTGACCCGGGTGTACTCCTTCACGACGCCGTACTTCCACCGCGTCGAGTTCGAGTTCGACTCCACGAGCGACGCCGAGCCGGTGTTCGAGATCGGCACGCACGACCACCCCAACGGCCCGGCCACGCTGGCGAACGAGTCGCTCTCGATCGACGACGTGTTCCGCCGCGCGGGGTTCGACGTGAAGCGGGCCCCGGACGGCACGGTGCCGGTGAGCGGGGCCGGTTCGAACAGCACGTGGAGCGACGCCGAGATGCACGACGCGATGCAGACCTACTGGTCGCGCTTCGCGAACGCGCCGCAGTGGTCGCTGTGGACCTTCTGGGCGCGCCAGCACGACATGGGGCACGGGCTCGGCGGCATCATGTTCGACGACATCGGGCCGAACCACCGGCAGGGCACCGCGATCTTCACCGACTCGTTCATCCGCGACGTCCCCTCAGGGGACGCCGCGCCCGACGCGTGGGACCGCCGCATGCGGTTCTGGACGGCCGTGCACGAGATGGGGCACGCGTTCAACCTCGCGCACTCGTGGCAGAAGTCCCTCGGCACGCCGTGGATCCCGCTCTCCGACCAGCCGGAGGCGCGCTCGTTCATGAACTACCCGTACTTCGTGTCGGGAGGTCAGGCGGCGTTCTTCTCCGACTTCGCGTACCGGTTCTCGAACGAGGAGCTGCTGTTCCTGCGGCACGCGCCGTCGCGGTTCGTGCAGATGGGCAATGCGGACTGGTTCGACCACCACGCGTTCGAGCAGGCGTTCGGCATGCTGCCTCCCGCCGAGTACCGCTTCGAGGTGCGCGCCAACCGCGAGAGGGCCGTGTTCGACTTCCTCGAGCCCGTCGTGCTCGAGGTGAAGCTGACCAACACGAGCGGCGCCCCGAAGATCGTGCCCGGCGACGTCCTGAACCCCCAGCACATCCTGACCATCGTGTCGGCGCACGGGAAGGACGCGCGGCAGTGGGTGCCGTTCGCCCGCACCTGCACCGAGTCGAAGGCCACCGTGCTGAACCCCGGCGAGTCGCTGTACGCGTCTCTGCCGGTGTTCGCGGGGCTCAACGGCTGGGACGTCTCGGAGCCCGGCGAGTACCGGGTCGTCGCCGTGGTCGAGATCGACGGGCATCCCGTGCGGTCCGAGCCGTTCTCGCTCAAGGTCGCGCCGCCGCGGTCGTTCGAGGAGGCGCAGCTCGCGGGAGACTTCCTCAACGAGGGCGTCGGCCGGGCGCTGGCGTTCGCGGGCACCGAGATCGACGCCTCCGCGAAGGACACCCTCCGCGAGACGATCGACCGCCTGCCGGGCTCGCGCGCCGCGATCCATGCGGCGGTCGCGATCGCGCGTCCGCTCGCGCGCGACTACAAGCTGCTCGAGATCCCGGACGGCGCCGCCGCGACGTCGCTCGCGGAGGCCGGGGGCCGGGTGCGGACCCGCAAGGCCGACGTGGACGAGGCGGTCCAGATCGCCGCGGCCACGCTCGCGACGGCCGAGGCCGCCGAGTCGCTCGGTCACATCCGGGTGCACGACCTGGTCGACGCGTTCACGCAGGATGTCGCCCGCGAGGGCGCCGCCGGCGAGGCCGCCGAGCTGCAGATGTCGATGCACGACGTGTTCAAGTCGCGCGGGGTGCTCCCCCGCGTGCTCGAGGAGGTGGCCGCCACCGCAGCGTCGTTCGCGCCGAGCCGCCCCTCGCGCGCCTCGGCGTCGCGCACCGCGTCGAAGCCGGCCGCGAGCCGGCGCCGGACCGGCGGATCATCGAAGGGGACGACGAAGAAGTGACCGCACTCCACGTGGAGCTGCAGGACGGCTGGGAGGGCCGGCCCGTCGAGGTGCGCCTCGACGGGTCCCTACTGGCCGACCTGCGACCGAGGACGCGCTACCAGATCGGGCTCGCCGAGGCGCTCGAGTTCGAGGTCGAGCCCGGGGCGCACGAGCTCGAGATCGTGGCGGGCGATCTCGTCGCGCGCGAGGAGCTGACCGTCGACGCCGAGACGTGGGTCGGCGCCTCGCTCGCCGCCGATGCGATCGAGCTGCGGGTGCAGTCCGCGCCGTTCCCGTACATGTGAGCCGCGTGCGGTCCCGCACCCTCCGCTACGCCTGATGTCCCCACACGAGAAGAGGCTCCCGTCTGGTGACGGGAGCCTCTTGAGGTCGGTGCGGTGGGACGTGAAGTCGCGGGTACGGAGTCAGGCCGCGGTGACGAGATCGCCGGCGCGCGCGGTCGGCTCGGGCTCGGAGTTGACGTGCTCGGAGACGAGCGCGATCCCGCCCAGCGCGTTGGCCGAGTGAGCCAGCTCCTCCAGCCACTCGCGGTTCAGCTCCACCGACACGGCGTCGTCGAACTCGAAGCGGACCGGGATCGACGGGTGCACCCAGATCGTGCTGCGCCCGGCACCGTCCTCCTCCGGGTGCTGCCACGAGACGGTGAAGCTCTCCTGGCGACGCAGCTTGCTGACGATGACGACCTTCAGGTGCGCGAGCGCGCGGTCGTCGATGTGGATCGGTGAAGACTCGGTTCCATAGTGAAGTACCCCCATGATGTCAAGAGTACGGGAACATTTGGTCCACTAACGACTCAGCGCTAGGATCCGCGCCGAACCGAAAGAATCGATCGGAGGAGCGCCACTGGTCAGCGCACCAGGATGAGCGCGTCGCCCTGTCCCCCGCCGCCGCACAGCGACACCGCGGCCATCCCGGAGCCGCGCCGTGCGAGCTCGTGGGCGGCGTGGACGACGAGGCGCGCGCCGGAGGCGCCGATCGGATGTCCGAGCGCGATGCCTCCGCCGTGCGGATTGACGACCTCGCTCGAGAGGCCGAGCTCCGCCTGCGAGTGCGCCACCACCGCGCCGAACGCCTCGTTGATCTCGACGAGGTCCAGGTCGGCGACCGCGATGCCCTGGCGCTCGCAGGCGCGGCGGACGGCCTGCGCCGGCTGCGCCTGCAGCGAGTTGTCCGGCCCGGCGGTCTGCGCCCACGCGCCCAGCGCGGCGAGCACCGGCCACCCGCGCTCGGCGGCATGGGCCCGCGTGGTGAGCACCACCGCGGCCGCGCCATCCGAGATCTGCGAGGAGTTGCCCGCGGTGATCGCGCCATCCGGTGTGAACGCGGGGCGCAGGGCGGCGAGGGACTCGACGGTCGTGTCGGGGCGGACGCCCTCGTCCCGCGTGAGCACGACCGGGTCGCCCCGACGCTGCGGCACCTCGACCGGCACCATCTCGGCGTCGAACAGGCCCGCCTCCTGGGCGGCCGCGACGCGCTGGTGCGAGAGCGCCGCCACCTCGTCCTGCTGCGCGCGCGTCAGACCGAACCGCGCGTTATGACGCTCGGTGGACGCGCCCATGCTCTCGCCGTCGTACGCGTCGGTCAGCCCGTCGTAGGCCATGTGGTCGAGCAGCTCGATCGATCCGTACGCGTGCCCGGCCCGCGAGCCGGGCAGCAGGTGCGGCGCCTGCGTCATGGACTCCATGCCGCCGGCGACCACGACCGTGGCGTCGCCCAGGGTGATCATGCGCGCGGCGTCGATCACGGCGGTCAGCCCGGACAGGCAGACCTTGTTGACCGCCTGGGCGGGCACATCCCATCCGAGGCCGGCCCCGATCGCGGCCTGGCGGGCCGGGTTCTGCCCGGATCCGGCGGGCAGGACCTGACCGAGGATGACAGCGTCGACCTCGCCGGCCGGGATGCCCCCGCGCTCCAGTGCGCCTCGGATCGCGAAGGCCCCCAGCTGGGGCGCCGAGAAGGACGCCAGCTGCCCGCGCAGCCGGCCCTGCGGCGTGCGCGCCGCAGCGACGATGACGATGTCGGATCCGTTCATGCGACGTCCTCCTCGACGGCGACGATCAGCGCGGGCTCCGTCGCCGCGATGACCTCTTCCACGGTAACCCCGGGCGCGGTCTCGATCAGCACGAGGCCCTCCGCCGTGACGTCGATCACGGCGAGTTCGGTGACGATCCGGTCGACGACGCCGCGCCCGGTCAGCGGCAGCGAGCACTCGTTCACGATCTTCGGCGATCCGTCCCTCGCGACGTGCTCCATCAGGACGATCACCCGTCCCGCGCCGTGCACGAGATCCATGGCCCCGCCGGGGCCCTTGACCATCTTCCCCGGGATCATCCAGTTCGCGAGGTCTCCGCGCGCCGACACCTGCATGGCCCCGAGGATCGCGGCGTCGATCTTGCCGCCGCGGATCATGCCGAAGCTCGTCGCCGAGTCGAAGAAGGCGGCGCCCGGCAGGACCGTGACCGTCTCCTTGCCCGCGTTGATCAGGTCGGGGTCGACCGCATCCTCGGCCGGGTACGGACCGACGCCGAGGATGCCGTTCTCCGACTGGAGCACCAGCGTCATGCCGTCCGGCACGAAGTTGGGCACGAGCGTCGGCAGGCCGATGCCCAGGTTGACGTACTGCCCGTCCGCGAGCTCGCGCGCCGCGCGGGCCGCCATCTGGTCACGGGTGAGCGCCATGTCAGTTCCCCTCGCTCGCGCGCACGGTGCGCTTCTCGATGCGCTTCTCGATGTCGCCGCCGACCTCGACGATCCGGTGCACGAACACGCCCGGCAGGTGGATCTCGTCGGGGTCGAGCTCGCCCGGCTCCACGAGCCGCTCCACCTGGGCGACGCACACCCGCCCCGCCATGGCGGCGATCGGGTTGAAGTTGCGCGCGGCCTTGTTGAACACGAGGTTGCCGCGCCGGTCGCCCTTCAGCGCGTGCACGAGGGCGAAGTCGGTGACGATCGCCTCCTCGAGCACGTACTCGCGCTCGACGCCGTTCACCGCGAACGTGCGGGTGTCCTTGCGCGGGCTCGCGATCGCCACCCCGCCCGAGCCGTCGTACTTCCGGGGCAGCCCGCCCTCGGCGACCTGCGTCCCGACGCCCGTCGGCGTGTAGAACGCGGCGATGCCGGACCCGCCCGCACGGAGCTTCTCGGCGAGCGTGCCCTGCGGGGTCAGCTCGACCTCGAGCTCGCCGGAGAGGAACTGTCGCTCGAACTCCTTGTTCTCGCCGACGTACGACGCGGTGATTCGGCGGATCCGGTGAGCGGCCAGCAGCACCCCGAGGCCCCAGTCGTCCACGCCGCAGTTGTTCGACACGATCTCGAGGTCCGTCGTCCCCTGCTCGAGCAGGGCCTGGATGAGCGCCGTCGGGTTGCCGGACAGGCCGAACCCGCCGACCGCCAGGCTGGCGCCGTCCGGGATGTCGGCGACCGCCTCCGCGGCGGATGCGATGGTCTTGTCGATCACGCATGACTCCTTCGTCGTGATCCCTGCAGGGGGTGATGATCCGACCCTGCCCCGCCTCCGCCGGGGAGGCAACCGACGTCTTGCGATGTGGGCGGTTCGGGCGATAGCGTCCACATCGTGGACACCCCCCACGCCCAGCCGGCCGATGCTCGCGGTGCGGCCATCCCCGGCACCCAGGCCGTGACGCGCGCGACCGACCTGCTGCGGCTCGTCACCGCGGCGGGCGTGGACGGGCGCACCTCGCACCAGCTCGCGCAGGACGCCGGCCTGTCCCGCGCCACGACGCACCGCCTGCTCGGCGCGCTGCGCGCGGCGGGGATGGTGGACCGGGACGACGAGACGGGCCGATGGCTGCCCGGTCCCGAGCTGTACGTCATGGGCACGGTGGCCGCGGCGCGTTACGACGTGACGGAGGTCGCGCGGGACATCGTGCGATCGCTGGCCGCCCGCACCGAGGAGAGCGCGTTCCTCTCGGTGCGACGCGGCGACGAGACGGTGTGCCTGCTCCGCGAGGAGGGCGCGTTCCCCATCCGCTCGTTCGTGCTGAGCGAGGGCGTGCGCTTCCCGCTGGGCGTGGCGTCGGCCGGCGCCGCGATCCTCGCGTACCTGCCGGACGCAGAGGCCGAGGCCTACCTCGCCCGGCATCCCGAGCTCGGAGATCAGTGGGGCCCCGCCCACGATGTGGAACACCTGCGGGAGCGACGCGCGGCCACCCGGGACCAGGGGTACGCGGTCAACCCGGGGCTCATCGTCGAGGGCAGCTGGGGCATGGGCGCCGCCGTGTTCGACCGCCAGGGCCGGCCCGAGTACGCCCTCAGCCTGACCGGCGTGGAGTTCCGCTTCTCCCCCGACCGCATCCCCTCCCTCGGGCGGATCCTGCTCGCGCATGCGCACGAGCTCTCGGCGCGGCTGGGCGCGACCCGCTGAGCCGTCCGCCCGGGCCGGCGCTCGGCGACCCGCCGATGTCCGCCGGATCCGGATGTATCTGTCCGCACGGAGGCCGCTCCTCCTCCCCGGGCCGCCGTCGCGGCCCGGGACCGGTGGCGGCGACCGCCGCCGTCGGCGTCGCCTTCGATGAAGCAGGAGCACCACCCATGATCCGCAAGTCCCTCGTCACGACCGCCGCCACGGCCACGCTGGCACTCGGTCTCGTCTTCGCCGGCACCGGCGCCGCCTCGGCCCACGAGTGCTACGTCGTCAAGCGCTCCGATCAGGGCAGCGTCGGCGCCGCGCACTCGGGCAACTGGTTCTACGTCCAGCTGTCGGATCTCTTCCTCTCGGCGCCCGGCGAGATCGGCGTGCCGCCCCTGACGGACTCCCAGCTGGCCTGGGCGCTGGCCGAGGCCGACGCGCGCGGCGTGCCGGACAGCTTCGCGCTCTTCGGCCGCTTCACGATCCCGAAGGGAGACGTGCCGGAGTACCTGCTGTCCGACGCCAAGGGCATCGACCGGTTCTTCGACGCGCACATCGAGACGGTCATCGCGATCTACATGGAGGCCCTCACGATGCCGTGAGCATCGCACGGACGAAGCGGAGCCCCCGGGTCGGATCGAGGTCCGGCCGGGGGCTCCGCTCTGGTCAGCCGAGCCGGCGCGACGCGCGGATCACTCCGCGTGGCCGCCGCCGCGGCATGCCATGCCGGGATTCACGCCCAGATCGATGCCGGCGCTCGCGTAGATGCCGAAGCTCTGCACGCCGTGGTACCGGTCCTTGCCGGCCGGGCTCTGGTTGCCCCGCATCGCCAGCATGTCGTCGTCGAAGCCCGGAGGGTTGCCTTCCACGGCGTCCGCCGTGTCCAGGCCGGAGTACACGCACTCCGATGCGGCGTGCCCGGGCCCTTCGGTCGGGTCGCCGTTGCCGTTCGCCTCGCCCGCGTGCGCGGCACCCGCGCCCGCCAGCATCATCATGAGCGCGACGGCACAGCCCGTCATCGTCCTCTTCATAGTCCCTGCTCTCTCCGTGGGGCCGAGGGGGACGGCCCGCGTCACCTGCACAGATGCGGGAGCCGCCGTGCTGATACGGCACGACCCGGGACGTCGACGATGACGACCCGCGGCCGCCGCTTCTCGCGGCGGCTCCGCACGAGCTCAGCCAAGTCGCATCACCGGCCGCGCGCCGGGCGGACGCCGGATCTCACCCGCTCCATCACCCGATCCCGCGCGCGACTCGGGCGATCCCCTGCGCGGCACCCCGCGGACCGAGTTGTGACTAATTTGTTGACATCGCCCACTTATCGGTGCCTACCATACGACAGTCGCCGGATCAGCAACGCGTCCCGGCGACCACCCCCGATGCAAAGGAGCATTCATGCGCACCACCCGCCCCCTGCTCGTCGGCGCCGCCCTGGCGCTGGCCTCAGTGGCACTGGCCCCGAGCGCGGCCCTCGCCGCACCGGCCCCGCCCGCCGACCCGAACGCCTCCGAGCACTCGGCGGCGATCGGCGAGAACACCCTGCGCGCACTCGCCGAGGCCGCCGGAATCGAGATCGGCGTGGCCGTGAACACCGACCTGCTCGCAAGCGACGTCAAGTACCGCAACATCGTGAACACCCAGTACTCGAGCGTGACGGCCGAGAACGTCATGAAGTGGGAGGCCCTGAACCCGCAGCCCGGCGTCTACGACTGGGAGGCCGCGGAGGCGCTCATCGCCAACGCCGAGGCCAACGGCCAGGTCGTGCGCGGGCACACACTCGTGTGGCACAACCAGCTGCCGGCGTGGCTGACCACCGGCGACTACAGCGCCGAGGAGCTGCGCGCCATCCTCGAGGAGCACGTCAAGACGGTCGCGGCGCACTTCGCCGGCGACATCCAGCAGTGGGATGTCGTCAACGAGGTCATCGACGACAACGGCACCTTCCGCGAGACGATCTGGTACCAGGCGTACGAGGAGCTCGGCCTGCCCGGCGAGCAGTACGTCGCCGACGTGTTCCGCTGGGCCAAGGAGGCCGACCCCGAGGCGGTGCTGTTCTACAACGACTACAACCTCGAGTTCACCGGCCCCAAGAGCAACCTCGCCTACACGTTCGTGCAGGACCTGCTGGCCGACGGAGTGCCCATCGAGGGCGTCGGCTTCCAGGGTCACCTGGACACGCAGTACGGCTACCCCGACCTGCGGAACAACCTGGAGCGGTTCGCCGCCCTGGGCCTCGAGGTCGCGATGACCGAGGTGGACGTGCGCACGTTCGTCACGCAGAAGCCGAACGGGACCTACACGAACACCCCGGCGGACCCGGCCGAGGAGGCCCAGCAGATCGACTGGTGGGCGCAGACCCTCGAGGACTGCCTCGCGGTCGAGGCGTGCAACTCGTACACGGTCTGGGGCGTCTCGGACGCCAACTCGTGGATCCCCGGCTGGTTCACCGGCCAGGGCGCGGGCCTGCTCTACGACATGCACGACAACCCCAAGGCGCAGTACGAGGCGCTGCGCGAGGTCCTGCGCGACGCCAGCTGACAGCCTGCTCGGGCGATCCGGCTCAGATGCGGAAACCCCCGGTCAGATTCGTATCTGACCGGGGGTTTCTCTGAAGCTGACTTGGCGAGCGTCTACTCAAACCCTTTGGAACTGCCGTTCACCCCTGTAGAACTGCGGAATCTAGCGGTTCCTGGCGAACGCAGCTGGGGTTTGAGCACGCCAACTGTGTACCGAAGCCACGAGTTGTCGAAGCGCCTCGGCACCGCCAAAGTCGGGTGGGTGCACTGGCATAACACGCAACGCCTGCATGGCTATCTCGGCGACGTCCCGCCCGTCGAGTTCGAGAACGCGTTCTATGCTGTCCCCAACGACCGCAATCTGCTGGTCGGAATCAAATAGCGCGAGTCTCCATCAGACCCAGGGCGCTTCACTCGCCGCCGGGCGCTGCCCTTGGGCCCCGATATGCTTCCCACATGACGAGCGGGCAGATAGAACGGCGCACTCTTTGGCGAACGATTCGCACGGAGTCGGGTTCGGCTGTGCTCTTGGTCGTCGTCGCAGCGGTCGCCCTGCTCTGGGCGAATTCGCCACTCTCCGAGGCCTATTTCGGGCTGTGGGATGTCGAGATCGGGGTCGATGTCGGCGGGTTCGGACTGCACATGAACCTGCACCACTGGATCAACGACGGCCTCATGGCGGTCTTCTTCTTGGTCGTTGGCCTCGAGGTGCGACAGGAGTTCGCGCATGGGTCGCTCCGAGACGCCAGCCGCGCGCGTCTCGCGTTGATCGCTGGCGTCGCCGGCGTGGCACTGCCCGCAGTTTTATACATCCTGATCGTGGCCGCCGCGGGCGGCGACGGGCTCGGTGGATGGGGCGCCGTGGTCGGTACCGACACCGCGTTCCTGTTGGGTGCCCTCGCGCTCGTCGGCCCGAAACTCTCCGGCCAGTTGCGGGTGTTCCTCCTCACCATCACCGTCGTCGATGACTTCCTCGCCGTCTCCATCATCGGCATTGTCTACAGCGACGAGATCCGGCTCGTTCCGCTGCTGATCGCAGTTGCCTGCCTCGCCGGGTTGTGGCTTCTGGGTCGTTCGCGGCAATGGAGCGCCACACCGTACGTGCTGATTGTCATTGTGCTCTGGTTCGCGACCGTTGACTCCGGAGTCCACGCCTCCCTCGCGGGCATGGTCGCAGGACTCCTTATCCCCGCCTACCCGACGCGTCGGCACCAGGTGGTCGCGGCTCGTCAGCTGTTTCGCGACTTCTGGCAGTCGCCGAGCGCGGCATCGGCCCGCGCAGTCGATCGGGGCTTGGCGCGAGGTATCTCGGTAAATGAACGCATGCACGAGGTCTTGCGCATGCCGACCGCGCTCGTCATCGTCCCGATCTTCGCGCTCGCGAACGCTGGCGTCGACCTGCGCGGCGGCATGCTCGTCGATTCCTTCCAGTCCTCCGTGACGTGGGGAGTCATCGTGGGTCTCGTGCTCGGCAAACTTCTCGGCATCGGTCTCGCTACCTTCGTCGCTGTGAAGCTTGGAGCCGGTCGGCTACCCGAGGGTGTCGGGATGGGCAGCGTGTTTGGCGGCGCGGCGCTTTCAGGGATCGGGTTCACCGTGTCGCTCCTGGTGATCGGCCTCGCGTTCGGCTCGACGTCCGACCTGGGTCGGCGAGCGACCGTCGGCGTATTGGTGGCGATGGTGCTCGCTACCGCGCTTGGTTGGCTGATTTTCCGGGTTGCGGCGAAACGCTGGGGAGAGGAGACGGCAGATCTGCCGATGGTGCTCACACCACCCGTTGATCCTGAAGTCGACCACATCCGCGGACCAGAGGGCGCCCAGCTCACGCTCGTCGAGTACATCGATTTCGAATGCCCCTATTGCGCGCACGCAACGGGTTCCTGGGAGGACCTTCGCAGCCGGTTCGGGGACGATCTCCGGTATGTCGTTCGCCACCTGCCACATCACCCTCACGGCCCCATAGCCGCACGAGCGTCGGAGGCGGCATCGAATCAGGGGATGTTCTGGTCGTGGCTGGACTTCGTCTTCACGCGGCAAGATGCGCTCGAGCGCGAAGATCTGATCCGCTACGCCGAAGAGCTGGGCCTGGATGTCGCCCAGTTCACGACTGACCTCGACAGTGCCGCCGTACGTGCCCGTGTGGAGCGGGATCTCGAAAGCGCCGATGCAAGCGGGGCGCACGCCACCCCGACGTTCTTCATAGGCGGCCGACGGTTGCTTGGTAGCTACGACGCTCGAACGCTCACCTCAGCCCTCGAAGCCAGCCGCCGAGGCATACGAACCCAGGAAGTGCGCTCCTGAGTCGAGGTCGACCGAGTTGGCCCTCGCAGGGTGATCGGCACCGGACAGTTGCTCCGAGCCATCGCGATGCTCGTCTACCTACTCGTACCCGGTTGGCCCGGGGCGATTGAACTGAACCGGCCTGGGTTTCGTTCCTATCGGTTTCCCTGTCCGGCGGTCGCCGGGGAGGCTGATCCGAGGTCAGCGTAGTACGCGTCCTCGACCTCGGCCGGGGTGCGCATGCCGAGCTCGCCATGGAGACGTTGGTGGTTCCACCACCACACCCATTCGAGCGTCGCAAGCTCGACCTGCTCGACCGTCCKCCAGGGCCCGCGCTGGCGGATCAGCTCGGTCTTGTAGAGGTTGTTGATCGCCTCGGCGAGGGCATTGTCATACGAGTCCCCGACAGTGCCTGTCGACGGGGTCGCGCCAAGTTCGACGACGCGGTCGGTGTAAACCATCGACATGTAGTTCGAGCCGTGGTCGGCGTGATGGATCAGCCCGTCGAGCGGGCCGTCCGCGCCGCAGGCGGCCATGTCCAGCGCTTGTAGGGGCAGGACCTCCGCGCGCAGCGTCGAGGCGACGTTCCAGCCCACGATCTTGCGCGAGTACACGTCGGTGACGAACGCCACATACGCGAACCCCGCCCAGGTGGCCACATACGTGATGTCCGCGACCCAGAGCCTGCGCGGCGCGTCTGCGCGGAACCGTCGTTGGACGAGGTCCCGCGGCAGGGATTGCGCCTTGTCGGGCCTGGTCGTGAACGCCTTCTTC